>JBJEJG010000183.1:17371-25606 GCA_051877795.1 Acetatifactor sp. | reverse complement strand
TCCTCCCAGATTCTCTTGTTGTAAACCACACCGTTTGCATTACCGCCGTTGGAGATACCGTATACGGTTCCTTCGTAGGAATCCTCACTCATGAAATTGTAAACAGAATCCAATGTCTCGAAGCTTCCGAAGGGAATAAAGTAGTTCTGCATTTCAGCCGGTGTAACGGAATCAGGGATAAAACAGATATCTCCCCAGTCACCGTTTGTCAGCTGCAGCGTAACTGTCTGTGCATAATCGGTGATTGCGCTGTACTCTACCTTGATGTTGGGATAAAGCTGGTTAAACTGTTCTGCATAACCTGCGTATACAGTGTCTACAATGTCGGTTCTGTCGGTCAGAATCTTTATGGTAGCTGTGATGTCCTGATAATCCTCACCAACCTTAATCTGGTCGATCGTAGGAACGGTCAGTTCTGCCGCTTCTGTTGTACTGCTCTCTGCCTTGCTCTCCGCTTTACTTGCAGCTGTACTGTTTCCTGCTGTGCTGCCCTGGTCTCCGCACGCTGCCAGTGACAGAGCCATGGTTGCTGCCATTGCTGCAGCCATACACTTTTTAAAATTGTGATGTTTCATCTTAATTACCTCCCTAAATTTGCTTAAATATTTAAGTTGTTTTAATATTATCATTAACTTTATTTATTTGCAACCGTTTTATCTATATTTGCTCGTTTTCTACCTTTTATCCAAAACAGGATAATGTATTTTATACAAATCCGATAGCATTTTTTTATTTTTATGCCGCTGTTTTAACTTTATTTTCTTTTTAAGTAGCTTAAACTCGGTTTTTAAATTTAAGTAAATCAAACGGCAAGTCACGCTCTGTGACTTGCCGTTATATCTCTTCATCTATTCTGATTTCATTTCTACATTGGTCTTACACTGGCCCTTTCCACAATCACACTGTCTACCGTGCAGACACCGTAGCGTCTCTCATTACCTCGTATTTTGCTGAAAAGGATTTTTACCGCATCCTCTGCCATCTGTTTCATATCCACATTATAGGTAGTCAGTTCCCTGGCAAAGCTGTGTCCGTGAAGATAATTGTCATAGCCGATAATCGAAACCTCCTCCGGCACCCGTATTCCCTTCTCCTGCAGCGCATCATAAAGCTTGCTGGCAGCAAGATCCGCATTGCACACAAAGGCATCCGGCAGCTCACGAGGCAGTTCAATATGAAGCATGTCGCCCGTGGCAATATCTCTGTCCTCCAGAATCCAGTCCTTTCTGAAAGGGATTCCGTACTCGGCAAGACCCTTGCGATAGCCGAAATATCTGTCCATAATATTTTCATTCGCCATGATGGAGCCTACAAAACCAATCCTTCTATGGCCTCTTTCCAGAAGATAACGGGTAATTTTGTAGCCTCCGATATAATTGGCGGAAATAACCGCATCGCAGGGCAGATCCTGATATTGAAAATCAAGCAGTACAATCGGCACCTGCATGCTGTCTATCAGCTGTCTGATATAATCATGACTCATCCAGCCGATTACGAGAATGCCGTCCGCAGTTTTCCCGTTAATCATTTTCGGAAGGCTTTCCACATCTCTTCCCTTTTCCAGGACCTCAATCATAGTGGCACTTTGCCTTTTGGAGGCTGCATATGCCACATGCTGGTACATCTCCCAGTAAAAGGATGCTCCTACACTCAGATATTTTTCCGACACCAGTACGCCGATGCGCACCTCCTGCTGTCTCTCGTACCGGCTGCAGTCATATCCCAGTTCCCGCGCTTTCCTGATAACCTTGCTCCGCAGTTCGTCACTGACACCGTTTTTTCCCGAGAGGGCATTGGAAACCGTCACAACACTGACTCCCAGCGCCGCTGCAATATCCTTCAGCTTTACCTCTGCCATCCTCAGTGTCCTCCCTTTCTTAAAACGGTATCACCCTCAACAAAACTGCCCTCCACTACACGGATACCCCCGGGTTCCTTTCCGGCAATTCTCTTAAAGAGAGTGCTGACGCTTATCTGTGCAATTACCTTTTCGTCATTTTCATAGGTAGTCAGAGACATTCCGTTGGAAAGACGCGCATGATAGTGATCAAATCCCGTGACCGACACATCCTCCGGCACCCTCACCCCTGCCTGATTCAGCTTCTCTGCCAGTAGCTTCGCCGTCTTATCACAGTTACAGACAAACACCTCGGGAAGTCTTCCCGGCAATTCCACCTCCAGACGGTAATTCGCCCCCGATGATTCCCTGTCAAACAGAATATTGCGCTGTTCATCATAAAGTCCATGCTTTTCAAGCGCCTTACAGTAACCCATATATCTGTCCATAATATTCCTTGTCGCCTGTGGCGTTCCCACAAAGCAGAAGCTCCGGAAGCCCTGCAGAATCAACCGCTCCGTCAGCTGCTGCATACCGCCGTAGCCATCTGTCACAATATAATCCGCCCCCGGCTGCACATCATAGTAATCCACACAGACAAGCGGCACAGAAGTCCTCATCCGAAGTCTGGTCAAAAATTCCCCGGTAAACTGGCCGATGGCAATGATGCCGTTTACCTCCACGCCCGGAAACACCTCCGAAAGCGTCCGTTCCCTCTCGGCATCCACAATTTCCAACACTGTAAGGCTCCCTTTTCGGGTAATCTCCTGAGCTACCCATTTGTAAATATCCATGTAAAAGGAGGGAAATTCTTTCACATAACGCTCTGCCACCAGAACGCCCACCATGTAGCTCTCCTTTTCCACAGGTTCCTTTTCTTCCCGCATCCGGTAGCCCATCCGCTCCGCAATCCCTCGAATTTTCTCACGCATGGCAGGGCTGACGCCCTTTTTCCCCTTCAGTGCGTTGGAGACAGTGACAATACTGACACCCGCCTCCAGTGCAATATCCTCCAGTTTTACCTCTTTTTCCCGACCCATCTGTCTGCTCCCCGTTTATTTTTCCTCTGGCGTTTCCTCGATTTCCATGACAAGGCTTGTGAAGTCATGCATCCCTCCCGGTATACGGATTCCTGCATTCATCAGCACCGCACCGGTATAACGCTCTCCGCCTATGTTATAGGTTTTTCCGGCATCCAGCCCCTGTAATCTCAGGAAGCTGCTCTTCTCGTTAGGGTAAGTCAGAACCTTCACATAGAACAATAGCGCTTTCGTCTTATCCTTGCTCACAAGCATCCAGCTGTCCGCTTTGTTCTCCGGCAGTCTGGACAGCAGACGGTAATAGTCACCCTCCGCCACCAGCGGATAGTATCTGTGATAAGCGTCCGTCTGTTCCTTCACCATCTCCTTTTCCTCATCGGAGAGCTTTGTCATATCCAGTTCATAGCCGAAGGTCCCTGCCATCGCCACATTACCTCTTGTCTCAAAGGGCGTCACTCGCTGTACCGTATGGTTGGGGCAGACGCTCACATGGGAACCCATGCAGGACACGGGATAAACAAGAGCGGTTCCCTCCTGAATTGTCAGCCGCTCAATGGCATCCGTGTCATCGGAGGTCCAAATCTGAGGGCTGTAATAGAGCATACCCGCATCAAACCTTGCGCCGCCTCCGGAACAATTCTCCAGAAGCAGATCGGGGAAATCAGTCACAAGCCTTTCCTGCAGTCTGTAAACTCCCAGCATATAGCGGTGCATCAGTTCTCCCTGTCTGTCGCTTTCCAAAGCAGCGCTGCCAAGCGTGGTAAGTTGTCTGTTCATGTCCCACTTTACATAGGAAATATCCGCACTCTTCAATATATCATAAACCATCTTATAGACCGCATCCGCAACCTCCGGTCTGCCCATATCCAGCACGTACTGGGCACGGCTCTGGGTAATGTTCCTGCCGGGAATCTGAATGGCCCAGTCTGGGTGTGCCCGGAACAGGTCGGAATCCGGGGATATCATCTCCGGCTCGAACCAGATGCCGAATTTCATTCCGGTTTTCCTTACATTGTCCACCAACAGCTTCAGACCGCCCTTCAGCTTTTCCTCGTTGACAAACCAGTCTCCCAGCGAATTGTCATCGGAATTTCTCTTCCCGAACCAGCCGTCATCCATGACAAGCATCTCAACGCCCAGCTTAGAGGCCTCCTTCGCAATGTCAAGCAGCTTCTGCTCGTCAAAATCAAAGTAGGTACCCTCCCAGTTGTTAATCAGAATGGGACGCGGCTTCTTCACATAGGGGCTTCTGATTAGATGCTCCCTGTACAAATCGTGGAAGGTTCTCGTCATTTTCCCAAGGCCCTCAGCCGAATAGACCATTACCACCTCGGGAGCGGTAAAGAGCTCACCGGGAGAAAGCTTCCAGGTAAAGGTATCCGGATGAATTCCCATTGTCATCCTGACACTGTCAAACTGATTTTTTTCCACCTGCGCCATAAAGCAGCCGGAGTAGACAAAGTTCATGGCGTAAACCTCGCCGGTCTCCTGATTCGTCCCCGGCGTCACAAGCGCCATGAAGGGACTCTCCTGATGGCTAGACTCTCCCTTGAAGGAAGCGATATTCTGCCTGCCGTAGCCCACAGGCATTCTCTGTATATGGCGCTCCCTCGCCCAGGAGCCGAACAGACCGATTACCTCGAAATTCCTGTCATCCATATCAAGACAGGCGCTGTATACCTTCTCCAGATAAAAGGGCTCCCTTCCGTTATTCCTGACAAGCACGCTGCGGGTAATCACATCCAGACTCTCAAATACAGTGTATTGAAGGCAGACCTCCATCCCCAGAAGGACATCCTCGCAATAAAGCTTCAGGGTAGTACAGTCCGCCGCACCGCCCCATGTAGCAGGCAGTCCCTCCAAAGCAGGCTTTCCGGGTTCGATTTCATAATGTTTATATACAAGCTCACTACCCTTATACCCCTGCAGACTTCTGACACAAAAAGCCGCTTCCCTGTAATCTCCCATGCCGTTCTCCGGATATTCCATGGGTCTGGAATCCAGAAATGAATTTTCCTCCCGCTTGTTTGTGCCGGGCACGAAGGGAGGTTCGTCCTCTCTCAGCAGATAACGGATGTCCGCCGAGTCAATCCTTTTCCCGTAATATGCGTGGCACAGGAACCTGTCGTCCACCACAGCAATTCCATAAGTGGTTTGTGGTGTATGCAGTAAAAATACCTTCTTCTCTTCGTCAAATAGAACAGCCATATACCCTCCTCATTTATCTTGCTTAAATATTGGTTGATTTTAATTATATTTTAATCTATTTTTAGTTGCTGTCAATACAGAAATAAAACAATGCATGAAACATGTAAAAATAAAACAAAACCGGGTATAAAGATATTCTCTTTACACCCGGTTCGCAGTTGGCCTTACCTTGTACCTATCCTGCACTTATCCTGTGCTTATCCTGTGCTTATCCTGTGCTTATTTTTTTATCATTTTTCTATCACAATTTTCCCGGTTTCTCAGGCTCTCTTAATTGCAGATGCGGTCAACCCGTCTTTTTCCACATCAATCTGAATGATATCGCCCTCATCCACCTGATCCGCCAGAATCAGCTTCGCCGCCAGTGTTTCCACATGCTTCTGGATATACCGCTTCAAAGGACGCGCGCCATATACAGGGTCGTAGGCATTATCCGCGATGAACCGCTTTGCCTCCGGCGTCAGTTCCAGCGTAAGCTCCTTGTCTGCCAGTCTCTTGTTTAAGTCTGCAACAATCAAATCAACGATACCGCCGATGTTATCTCTGGTCAAAGGCTTGAACAGAATCGTCTCATCCAGACGATTCAAAAACTCCGGTCTGAAATGACCGCGCAGGTCATTCATTACCAGTTCCTCTGCCTGAGAACTGATGGTACCGTCCTCCTGAATACCATCCAGCAGATAATTTGCACCGATGTTGGAGGTCATAATCAGAATCGTATTCTTAAAGTCCACCGTCCTGCCCTGAGAGTCCGTAATCCGCCCGTCGTCCAGAACCTGTAATAGTACATTGAATACATCCGGATGTGCCTTTTCAATCTCATCAAAGAGCACGACGCTGTAGGGCTTTCTTCTGACCGCCTCGGTCAGCTGTCCGCCTTCCTCGTATCCCACATATCCGGGAGGCGCACCAATCAGACGGGAGACGGAATATTTCTCCATATATTCACTCATATCAATGCGAACCATATTGTTCTCATCGTCGAACAGGGCCGCAGCAAGAGATTTTGCAAGCTCCGTCTTTCCTACGCCGGTAGGTCCCAAAAACAGGAAGGAGCCAATGGGCTTCGTAGGATCCTTGATGCCCGCCTTGGAACGGATGATAGCCTCCGTCACCTTGGTGACGCCTTCCTCCTGTCCGATGACACGCTTATGCAGCTCCTCGTCCAGATGAAGCGTCTTATTTCTCTCGCTCTCCGTCAGCTTCGCCACGGGGATTCCCGTCCACCTGGAAATGATTCTGGCAATTTCCTCATCGGAAACCTTCTCATGCACCAGAGAAAGCTCGGCATCGCCCGCCTTTTCCTCCTCCTGCTCCAGCTGCTTTTTCAGACTGGGAAGCTTACCATAGCTCAGTTCGGCTGCCTTTTCCAGGTTGCCTTCCCGCTGCGCAATCTGTATTTCATTGTTGACACTGTCAATTTCCTCGCGCAGCCTGGAAAGCTTATCCACGGAGGCCTTCTCATTGTCCCACTGCGCCTTTTTGCCCGCGAATTCTTCCTTGAGTTCTGCCAGCTCCTTCTGCAAATCCGCCAAACGTTCGGTGCTCAGTCTGTCATCCTCTTTCTTCAGAGCTGCCTCTTCAATTTCCAGCTGCATAATCTTTCTCTGCAGTTCATCCAGCTCCGTGGGCATGGAGTCCAGTTCTGTCTTAATCAGGGCACAGGCTTCATCCACCAGGTCAATAGCCTTATCGGGAAGGAATCTGTCTGAAATATAGCGGTTGGACAACACCGCCGCGCTCACCAGAGCATTATCCATGATTTTCACACCATGGTATACCTCGTAACGCTCTTTCAGACCTCTTAAAATGGAGATGGTATCCTCCACCGTGGGTTCCTCTACCATAACCGGCTGGAAACGCCGCTCCAGAGCCGCATCCTTCTCAATATACTGCCTGTATTCGTCCAGTGTAGTGGCACCGATACAATGCAATTCGCCCCTTGCCAGCATAGGCTTTAACATGTTGCCCGCATCCAGAGCACCGTCCGTTTTGCCTGCACCCACGATGGTATGCAGTTCATCAATGAACAAAATAATCTGCCCGTCGCTGTTCTTCACATCCTCAAGAACCGCTTTCAGACGTTCCTCAAATTCACCTCTGTACTTGGCACCTGCCACAAGGGCACCCATATCCAGTGCAAATATCTTTTTATCCTTTAAGCCCTGGGGCACATCTCCTCTGACGATTCTCTGTGCAAGACCTTCCACCACAGCGGTCTTGCCGACGCCCGGCTCACCGATCAGCACAGGATTGTTCTTGGTCTTCCGGGACAGAATACGGATAATGTTCCTGATTTCGCTGTCTCTGCCGATGACGGGGTCAAGCTTCTGGTTTCTCGCCTTCTCCACCAGCTCCTGACCATACTTCTCCAGCGTGTCATAGGTTGCCTCCGGGTTATCGCTGGTCACACGCTGATTGCCGCGGACTGTGGACAATGCCTGCAGGAAGCGCTCTCTGGTAATGCCATATTCCTTCCAGATTTGAGCAATCTCTCTGTTAGGATACTTAATCATGGCAAGAAATAAGTGCTCCACGGAAACATATTCGTCGCCCAGCTGCTTCGCCTCATCCTCAGCACTGACTAAAACCTTATTCAACTCCTGTCCCACATAGACCTGACCGCCCTGCACCTTCGTGCGCTTGGCAAGCGCCTGCTCCACCCGGTTTACAAAATGCTCTTTCTGAATCTCCATCTTCTCAATCAGCTTCAGAATCAGGCTGTCTTCTATGGTCAACAGGCTGTACAGCAGATGCTCCTGTTCAATCTCCTGATTGCCGTACTCATAAGCCAGTCGTTCACAGCCCTCAACGGCCTGCATGGACTTCTGCGTAAATTTCTGTATGTTCATAACAAAATCCCCCTTTCACATATCTTTCATTTGTTCTATAACTACTATAACACCATTTTGGAGATATACAATAAAGAAAGTATAAACTTTTTCGGAAGAAAATAAAATCCCCAAAGCAGAATTTTTCTGCTTCTGAGGATTTCTGTTGAATTTATATGCAATTTTCCTCTCTTTTAGCAGTTATTATAGTTTCTCCTTTTTAGGAGAAGCGTTCCCGACAACTTGATGTTTGTCAAATTCTTCTCCCAGCCGTAATAACAATATATTTTCTATTATATAATTTCTATTGTGGGTACAG
>JBJEJG010000183.1:0-17271 GCA_051877795.1 Acetatifactor sp. | reverse complement strand
TTGTGGGTACAGGTACCTGTTTTCCTCTTCCATACCCACAGGTTTTCGTTTTTGTGGGTACAGGTACCTGTTTTCCTCTGCCATACCCATATGATTTTACACCATAGAAGTTGCCACTCTCAATCTCTTTATTTCATTTCTTTCACTTCATATCCGGCTTCATTGACTGCCGCAGTCAGGACATCATCACTGACCTCTCCTGCAAGCTCCAACGTCGCGGTCTTGTTCTCCAGACTCATGGTGACGGTTTTCACGCCCTCCACAGCCTCAAGAGCCTTCTGCACCCTTCCGGTACAGTGCCCGCACATCATTCCCTCGATTGTCATTACCTTTGTCATAGTCTTTTGCTTCCTTTCTTCATGATTCTCCATTTTATTTTCTATTCCTATTTTCGGCGCCAAATTCCCTACATTCTGAATCTCCCGTCCTTTCTGCGCCGCGTTCGCTGCATCCCGCGCTTCCTGTCCTTCCTGCGCCGCATTCGCTGCGTTCCGCGCTTCCTGTCCTTCCTGCGCCGCGTTCGCTGCATCCTGCGCTTCCTGTCCTTCCTGCGCCGCGTTCGCTGCGTTCCGCGCTTCCCGTCCTTCCTGCGCCGCGTTCGCTGCATCCCGCGCTTCCTGTCCTTCCTGCGCCGCGTTCGCTGCGTTCTGCGCTTCCTGTCCTTCCTGCGCCGCGTTCGTCGTGGCAGCCTCCCGCTTCACATGCATCGCAAACCCACTCTTAAATCCTTTAAGTCTCAGTGCATTTCCCACCACAAAAATACTGCTCAGACTCATGGCCGCCGCCCCGAACATGGGATTCAGACGGATTCCGAACAGCGGATACCACACGCCTGCTGCCAGCGGAATTCCAATGGCATTGTAGAAAAATGCCCAAAAGAGATTTTGCTTGATATTCCGAATCACCTGTCTGCTTAACCGCACCGCCGTCACCGCATCCCGCAGGTCACTCTTCATCAGCACAATATCGGCGCTCTCCATGGCAACATCCGTTCCCGCGCCGATTGCCATGCCTACATCAGCCGCAGCCAGTGCAGGCGCATCATTGATGCCATCACCAATCATGGCAACCTTCCGTCCTGCCGCCTTCAGTTCACTGATTTTCTTTTCCTTGTCCTGAGGCAGCACCTCTGCCACTACTTCCTCAATGTCAAGCTGTCTGCGCACAGCCTCTGCTGTTCGCTTGTTGTCGCCGGTGAGCATCACCACATGAATACCCATTTCCTTAAACTTTCTGATTGCCTCGTAGGAGCTGGACTTCACCTCGTCCGCCACCTGAATGCTTCCCAGCAGCCGCCTCTCCTGCGCTACAAGAAGCGGCGTCATGCCTTCCTCCGCGATTCTGTCAATTCCCTGCTGCACCATGGAGTCAATCGGGATACCGTTCTCTTCCATATAAGCACGGTTACCCACAAAATATCTTGTACCTGCCTTTGCACCGGCATCCTTATTGTCAGGGAAATCTGTCACAGTACTTCCGTCCGGCTCAAAAATCCCCTCCGTCCCTTGTTCCAGTGCACATTTCAGTCCGCTTCCCGTCTGGACACTTAAAGTCTTCACAGCCTTAGTACCGTCCTCCTGCTTTCCCGCAATAAATACAGCGGTAGGGCCATCCACCTGACGCGCAGTGCGGGAGCAGGGCGCAATATCCTCTGCCAGAACGCCCTCAATCCCCCGTCCGAAGACCGCCTTGAAATCCTTTATCTCCGGGATTTGCAGTTTTTCCCGTTCTGCATATGCCACGACGGCCTCCGCAAGAGGGTGCTCGCTCTTTTTCTCCAGCGCTGCAGCAATCTGCACCAACGTCTCCAGAGACATATCCTGCACATAGCAGCCGCATCCCTGCACACGAAGTCTGCCTGAGGTAATGGTTCCTGTTTTGTCCATCACTACCGTATCGATTTCCTTTGCCTGCTGCAGAGCCTCACCCGATTTAATCAGAATACCGTGGTTTGCGCCCACGCCGGTTCCTACCATAATTGCCACAGGCGTAGCAAGTCCCAGTGCACAGGGGCAGGAGATGACAAGTACGGCGATAGCGGAGGAAATGGCAAACTCAGCGCCCGCTCCGGCAAGAAGCCATACCGCCAGCGTCACCAGCGCAATGCAGATAACCACAGGGACAAACACACCCGCCACCTTGTCTGCGAGCTGCGCAATCGGCGCCTTACTGGCGCTTGCCTCCTCCACCAGTCGGATAATCTGAGACAGGGTGGTATCCTCCCCAACCTTGTCCGCACGGCATTTTAAAAAGCCCGCCTTGTTGACCGTAGCAGAGACAACCTTGTCTCCTTCCCGCTTTTCCACCGGAACACTTTCCCCGGTAATCGCTGCCTCATCAATACTGGAATAGCCCTCCAAGACGGTTCCGTCCACAGGCACCAGACTTCCCGGCTTCACCAGGAAAATATCTCCTGCCCTCAACGCCTCCGTAGGTATTTCCTCCTCCGTACCATCCTCTCTGAGCACAACTGCCGTCTTCGGAGATAAATCCATCAGCCTTGTAATCGCTTCGCTGGTCTTTCCCTTGGAACGGCTCTCCAGATATTTTCCCACCGTAATCAGTGTCAGAATCATACCCGCCGATTCAAAATACAGGTCGTGGGAATACTGCTCCACAACCGCCATATCGCCGTGTCCCAGACCGTAACTGATGCGGTACATGGCAAAAATACCGTAGCCGATAGCCGCCGATGCACCCAGGGCAATCAGACTGTCCATGTTGGGCGAAAAATGGCGCAGCGTTTTAAAGCCCACAGAGAAAAATTTTCTGTTCATGTATACAATGGGCAGGAGCAGGAGCAACTGCGTCATTGCAAAACTCATGGCATTTTCATTTCCATGCAGATACAGCTGTACAAACCGGGGAACAGGCAGCCCGAACCACTCCTTGAACATGTGATGCATTGCCACATACATGAGAGGAATCAAAAAGCCGATGGAAATGCCCAGCCGCCATTTCATGGCTCCGGCTTCCTCCTTTGCTTTTTTCTGTACGCTGTCCCGGCCTTCCCTGCCGTAACTGTTATTTCCGATACTTCCAGCCACCCGTCCGCTGCCTTCGGACGCCTGGCAACTACTGCCGCACTGTGCACCCGCACCCACACCGGCACTGCTGCGCTGTCCTCCGATAATCAGGGACGCGCCATAGCCCGCCTTTTCCACCGCAGCCACAATCTGCTGCGCATTCAGCCGGCTTTCGTCATACTCTATTTCCATGGTCTCCGTCAGAAGATTCACGGAGGCCCGCCTTACTCCCTCCAGTTTATTTGCCGCCTTCTCCACATGGGAAGAACAGGCCGAGCAGGTCATGCCCGTTATATGATAACGTTCCTTCATACTGCCTCACATTCCGCCGCCGATGGCGGCTTTTAGCTTCAGAGGATTCCCTCTTATTTTAACTTTTTTACCAGTTCCACCGCTTCCTCGACAACAGCGGTATTGCCCTTCCTGATTTCTTCCACCACGCAGGTTTCCATATGCTCCTGCAAAATCAGATATCCGAAAGCCTGCAAGGCGCTCTCCACCGCCGCAATCTGGGTCAGGATATCCCCGCAGTAACGGTTTTCATCCAGCATTTTTCCAATACCGTTTAACTGCCCTGTCATCCTGCTCAGACGGTTTTTCAGCTGCTTTAACTCTTTTTCGTTCCTGGGCGTCGCCTTCTGATGACAGCAGCAGCTCTTTTCCACAGAACACTCCTTATCTTTATTATTTCCTGACATAGCTCTCCTATCCCTTCTTTTATGCTGATACACAGCCCATACAAGCCGCAGTCACAGCCGTGCTGTTTGCGCAAAATACCCCATGAGGGTATCCTGCATTCTCTCACAGGATATACCCCCATGGGGTATTTGTCAAGTGCAATATGAAAATTCCCTTTCGATGTAAACGAAGCTGCCCGGCCTACCGCGGCGGGGTCTTCACCTCGAACTAAATACTTGCGAAGCCACCCTCCAGATCCTCAATAATATCGTCAATATTCTCCGTTCCGATGGAAAGGCGGATGGTATTGCGATAGATGCCCTGCTCCTTCAGTTCCTCATCATTCAGCTGCGCATGCGTGGTGGATGCAGGATGGATAACCAGACTCTTTACGTCTGCCACATTCGCCAGCAAAGAAAACAGCTCCAGATTATCGATAAACTTCTTTGCTTCTTCCTCCCCGCCCTTGATTTCAAAGGTAAAGATGGAACCGCCTCCCTTCGGGAAATACTTCTTATAGAGAGCCTGCTGCACCGGGTCGTCGGAAACAGAAGGATGATGCACCCTCTCCACCTTGGGATGCTTACTCAGATATTCCACAACCTTCAGCGCATTTTCCACATGACGCTCCACTCTCAGCGAAAGTGTTTCCAAGCCCTGCAGAAAGAAAAATGCATGGAAGGGAGAAAGGGTTGCTCCTGTATCTCTTAGCAGAATTGCCCGGATTGCCGTGACAAAAGCAGCCTGCGGCAATGCTTCCGCAAAGTTTACGCCGTGATAACTGTCATTCGGTGTGGTCAAATGAGGGAACTTACCACTTGCCTTCCAGTCAAACTTTCCGCTTTCAATAATGACACCGCCGATAGTCGTTCCGTGTCCGCCAATAAATTTCGTTGCGGAATGAACCACAATGTCAGCCCCATACTCAAAGGGTCTTACCAGATAAGGTGTCGCAAAGGTATTGTCAACCACCAGGGGAATCTTATGTGCGTGCGCAATTTCCGCAAGCTTCTCTATATCCACCACATCCGAATTGGGATTTCCCAGTGTCTCAATATATACAGCCTTCGTGTTCTCTTTGATTGCATTCTCTACCGCCGTCAGGTCAAACGGGTCAACAAATGTAGTGGTAACGCCATAATCCACCAGCGTATGTGCCAGCAGATTGTAGCTTCCGCCGTAAATATTGTTGGCAGACACGATGTGGTCGCCGGCCTTTGCAAGATTCTGAATTGCATATGTAATGGCAGCCATACCGCTTCCGACGGCAAGCGCTGCCGTTCCGCCCTCCAGGGCTGCGATTCTCTTCTCAAATACATCCTCCGTAGGATTTGTCAGGCGGCCGTAAATATTTCCGCTGTCTGCGAGCCCAAAACGTGCCGCTGCATGATCACAGTTTCTGAACACATAAGAGGAGGTCTGATAGATGGGCACTGCCCTTGCATCGGTAACGGGGTCCGGCTGTTCCTGCCCTACATGTAGCTGTAATGTTTCAAATCTTAAATTTCTCTCTGCATAAGGTTTCTTACCCATCGTTTTCTCCATTCCGCCATATATCGGCCCGCTGTATTTCCTACCATTTTAGTAGGTTTAGTACATCATAAGATACATTCCAGAATCTGTCAAGGCGTTTTCCGGAATTTTTCACAAAAAATCCGCCGGCAATTCAGACCGGCGGATAATAGATAATATGTAGCTCTTTCGTTTCAGGCCCGCTGCAAATCCTGCGCCATCTCATAGATACTTTCCAGAATCTCCTTACATGCCTTCATGGCCTCAACTGTAGTCTCAGAGGTTTTTAAGCCCTCCGTGGAGGAAGCAGCAACCTCCTCACTGGTTGCAGACAGGTGTGTAATATTCTCGGAGATCACACTGGTAGACTGCAAAATCTCCTTAATCACGCGTTCCGTATTGTTGATATTCTCTGTCAGTTCGGATACGCCCTCATCAATCTTCTCAAATTTCTCTCTTGTCTCTTCAATCAGTTCATTCTGCTTCTCAACAGAAGCAACGGAGTTTCTGATACTGTCGTTTGCACGCTTTGTATCGCTGTTCAGTTCCCCGATAATATTTGTTATATTGTTGGAAGCATCCTTTGTCTGCTCGGACAGCTGTCTGATTTCCTCAGCCACCACCGCAAAGCCTCTTCCGGCTTCACCCGCACGGGCCGCCTCAATGGATGCATTCAGAGCCAGCAGGTTTGTCTGGCTGGAAATACTTAAAATAGTTCCCACAAAGCTCTGCACCTCTGCAACCTTCTGGGTCAGGCTGTCGATTACTTCCACGGTAACATTGCTTGCCGTCTCTACGTTGTGAGCCTGCTCCTTCAGTTCCCTGACCATTGCGGAGCCCTCTTCCACATTCTCTCCTGTCCTCTCAGACGCTTCAATCATATTTCGTGTCTCGCTCTCAGCCACATCGGTATGCTTCTGAATCTCCGCACACATGGTAGCCTGCTCCTGAATGGCCTCTGCAGTACTCTCCGTGCTGTCTGCGATATTCGTCATTGCAAAATTGCTTGTCTCAACACTCTGATTCAGCCGCTCCAACATCTCCATTGCATCCTCAAAGTGTTTGGAAATATTGTCAGCAACAAGAGTCATCTTTTTGCCGTTCTCCTCCTGCTGCCTTGCAGCCGATGTAATCGTCTCCATATTCTCCGCGTTATTGCGAATCAGCAGCATAACGGTGCGGACGGATGCAAGACATACCAGAACAGAGACGAACACTGCAAGAAACAGAGACTGCTGTACGGACGCGTCAGAACTGCCGTAACGAAGAAGCAGCTTCAGTAAATTTGCCGCGATAATTACTGCATTTCCTGCGACAATTATCCTGACATTCAGAAACACCATGGCCGCAAACAAAATCGGAAACGCATAGGAAAAAGACTGGAGATTATTGTTAAACAATACAGTCACCACATAAGCCACCGTAGCACTGCCCAGCATCACTATACCGCACATCTTTGTTTCACGCTTCAGCACATAAACAACTGTCGATACAATCAGTGCCAGAACACCTGCTGCAATCTGCAGATAGTGCGTCCAGTTTCCGCCTGTCTCATTTGTACTGATAAAAATCAGCATCATCAAAACCACGTAACCAAGAATAATTGCAATCACGGGAAATACCGTCGAATTTGCTCTCTTGTATTGAGCACTTGTCATAATCTTCTCCTCCTGCTGTCTTTTTTATTTCGGAACCGTCCTAAAAAAACGCCCCAACAGGATAAATTATAGCACAATTTTATTTTATATGACAATATTCCCGCAAAAATTTTCTGACATTTTACATTTTTTCAAATACAAAATAATCCGCCGTCACCTTTCCCTCTCCGGCGTCACTCTCATTGATGGCAAAAAGTCCGGCTTTCACACCGACCCAGCGCCCCGGGGTTGCCTGCGTCACCTTTCCCACCCTGCGGAAGTTCTTTTCATCGCAGCCGACTTCAAAGACAATGTTTTCGGACTTTTCTACCTTCATGCGTATGTAAATTGTGTTTTCCATGACCGCTTCCAGATTGTCCCTCGTCTCATCATTCTTTTCCCAGTTCCCCGTTCTCTGCTGTAAAAGCAGTTTTCCATTCTTTTTCTGAACAGCAAGCGCTGTGTAACAGCCCCCCAGCGAAACCATGCCCGCCACATCTCCTTCTGCCAGATTTTCCAGATGCAGACAGGTGGTAATCTGAAATTCAGGCGCAGGCCATTTCTGCAGCAAAAGATTGCTGTTATCACAGAGCTGCGTTTTTTCCTCTGCGGGCTGCGCATACAGAGTCAGTCTGTTGTCTCCGAGCCGATACCATTCCTCATGGTAGTTCGCATTCCACTGCCATTGCAGTCCCAGCCTCTCTCCTTCAAAGAAATCGCTGTCCTCAGGGGCATCTATCGGATAAACACCGCCCACATCCGGCTTTTTGTACTGCATTACAGGTTCGCCGCAGCCATCCACGGCATTTACGCCGATAACAGGCCAGTCGTTCTCCCAACGCATAGGCTGTAAGTGAATAATTCGTCCCGCATTTCCCACATCCTGAAAATGAAGGAACCAGTCTTCTCCGGAGGGGGTGTCCACCCAGGCGCCCTGGTGAGGGCCGTTGACAGGCGAGCCTCCCTGATGGAGCACAATTTTTTCTTCGTAAGGGCCATAGATATTTTTAGAGCGCAGCACCGTCTGCCAACCCGGCTTTACACCGCCCGCAGGGGCAAAGATATAATAGTAGCCGTTTCGCTTATACAGCTTGGGACCTTCTATGGTGGGCTGAGTGGCATGTCCGTCATAGATGAACTGTCCGTCATCCAGTACACCGGAGCAGTCCGGCTCAATCGGTGACATATACAGCATACTTTTAAAACCGATGCGGCTTCTCGCAAAGGCTGTCACCATGTATGCCTTGCCGTCGTCATCCCAGAAGGGACAGGGATCTATCCAGCCCACCACCTTTCTCACATAGGCGGGGTCACTCCACTTTCCCCAGGGGTCTGTGGTCTTGCACATCATGATTCCCTCATCTGGCATGGGAATAAAAGCATAGTACACACCCTCATGAAAACGGATAGCCGGCGCCCATGTGCCGCAGCCGTGCACAGGCTTTTCATAATAATCAAAGGGCAGCCTGTCAATGATATAATTGATGACCTTCCAGTTCACCAGATCCTTTGAGTGCAACAGGGGCACCGCAGGCGTGTTACAGAAGCTGGAGGCAATTAAAAAGTAATCCTCCCCCACACGAATGGCATCCGGATCAGAGTAATCCGTGTACAGAATGGGGTTTTTGTAAGTACCGTCCCCCTGATCGGCAATCCACATTTTCTGAATCTTTGTTTTGTCCATATGTACTCCCTCTTATAACCGCCCGCAGCGGTTGCTCTTTTTTATCGTATTTAGAGCGTACCATATTTTCCCGCCGCATGCGTGCCATTTTTCGCAATAATTATGCCATTTCTTGCTGACATTCTTTGCAATCTATGGTATACTCAGCTTATCTTAATTGGAGGGCCCTCATGAGTATTTTTTATCAAAGCCGTACCGGGCGTGTCTGGTTCCATCTTTCGGAAAACCACAGTTTTGACTCACATCTGCACAGACAGGTTGAGCTTCTGATTGTTCTGGAGGGAGGTCTTGCTGCCACCATCGACTACAGGGAATATCAGGTTTCCGCAGGAGAGGGTATCATCATTTTTCCGAACAGGCTGCACAGCTTTTTTACGCCGGAAAACAGCCGCATCCTGATTTGTATTTTTGACAGCAGCTTCTGCCATGATTTCCGAAAATTCTTCCAGAGCGGCATCCCGGAAAACCCGCATTTTATATTAAAGGATTTCTCCTGTCACAGTCAGCTCGCATTACAGGAACTTCTGAAACTGACCTCCCAGTTCGACTTAAGCCAACAGCTTCCCGAACATGTGATATCCTATGCACAGGGCTATCTCACTCTGCTTCTGACCGATATTTTCAGCGGCCTTTCCCTGTCAGCCGAGCGGGAGTACAGTGACCCGGAGCTGGAGCAGCAGCTTCTTCTCTACATAGACAGACATTATACTGACAATCTGACACTGGAGCATCTGGCGCGTGAATTCGGTGTCAGCCCTTTTCGTATATCCCGCATTTTTTCCGCGAAGCTGCAAACCTCCTTTCCCCACTATGTAAACTCCAGGCGTCTGGAGTATGCAAAAGAGCTGCTCGCGAATTCCGGGCTCTCCGTCACCCGGATTGCCCTGGACGCCGGCTTCGGGAGCGCTCGCACCTTCTTTCGGGAATTTAAGCGTGCCTTTTGTGTCAGTCCCGGCGAATTCCGTCGTGGCAGTAATGCTCCTGCACCAGCAGAATCTCCTCCCCGGTCTTGACGGTTTCACCGGCTGTCATCCGTACATCACTGCCGTAGGTGCTGCTCTCCAGTCTGACCGAGACCTGCGACGAGCTTCCCTCCGCTTCAAGACCCCTGCGGTCAAACTCAAGGAGAAGCTTCCCCTTCCCCACAATCTCATTCTGCACGATTCTCGGGCGGTAATATCTGCTCAACAACTCATCCTTTGCGTCACCCGCCTGAATGTGCAGCTCTGCTCCGAACTCCGTTCGAAAAAGAAGCTCATTACCCATGGGAAACAGTCTGGTAATCTTTCCTCCTGCCGGAGCGTACAGCTTGTCTTCCAGAGGCTCTATCACCACCGTTGGATGTTCACCCTCCTGCATATAGGCTATTTCTCCCGAAACAGGGCTTCCCACAGACCAGGAAACGACATTCTCATCCCTGCTTCTGTCCCTTCGTCCATGTGCTTTCTCCGAAGGATTCCGGCCTCCTGTATCCCCGCTGTTCTCACCGCTCTCCTGTCCCTTTTCCCGATTCAGCCTGCCCAGACAAAATCCTGCAGCAAACGCTGCGGCTGTCAGAGTCGTTATCCAGAGAACACTCCACATCATCTTCTTCCAAACCTCCTGTTCCATCTCATTTTTCCCAAAAAAACAACATTTATTCACATCAAAAAATAATTGTTGACATTTCGTAAAAAGTGGTGCTATACTACAGCTGTATTCTAAATGAAAGTCATTGAACTCACATATTTTTGTAAGTCATTGATACTTTGATGATGGTTTACAAAAATATGTGATTTTTTTGTCCTACGTTTTAGAATCACTATTTTTATGAAGGAGGTACCAAAAATGAACAACGGTACAGTTAAATGGTTCAATGCACAGAAGGGCTATGGTTTCATCACCAACGATGCAACCGGCGAGGAAGTATTCGTACATTTCTCCGCTATCAATGCTGAGGGCTTCAAGTCCCTTGAAGAGGGCCAGAAGGTAACTTTCGATACCGAGACTGATCCTCAGAACAGCAGCAAGGTTCGTGCAACCAACGTTACTGTAGTAGCATAATTGCTTCTGAACGATAACGAAACACAAAAAAGCACCGGGCGTATGCCCGGTGCTTTTTTGTGTCTGTTCTCATATTCTTATCCGTTTCTTTCTGTACGCCACAAGAAGAAAGCCTCCATAAAAACTCAATATGGCCACAGGGAAAATGACGCGGCAGATGCCAAATCCGACAGTTTCCACAAGACTGCCGAAAACGGCGTTAAATGCGATATCAAACAAGGTTCCGATGCTGATAACCATTCCGGTCACAGTCGCAATCATATCTTTCGGAAAAAGCCCCTGTAAAAGCAGTACAATCGTCGGATAGATGATGGAAATAAAAATGCCGCTGACCCCAAGAACCCAGATTCCCCTTGCACCGAGAAAAATTCCCAGAAGGTAAACCAGCGTCCCAACTCCTCCCAGAATGGTGATGCTTTTTCGGGCTCCGAGCTTTTGCACCAGAGGCGCCATCAAAAGCCTTCCAACCGTCATAGTCCCAAAAAACAGTGAAACACCGGTACTTGCACTGCTGCCGCTCATTCCCAATCCCTGTGTGCAATACATGAACCACCAGTTCATAATACCATGCTCTGCTACAAAATAGAATCCGAACACAAGCCCCATAGCCAACACCGTCTTATTCATATAGACATGAACACCCTCTGCGGTGCATCTCTCCGCGTCGTTATTCTCCACGCCCCGAAACTTAGTTAACCCAAGCAAAACCAGACCCATCACACCAATCAAAGCAAGCCCCAGGCACAACCTGCGATAATCCCCGTACCCGGTGGCATAGGTGCCCGCCAACTTCTGATTACCACTGGTTCCGATACCCTGGACAAAAAACAACACGTTGATATAGAGTCCTGCCATTGTGCCAAAGAAAAAGGGTGACAAAATGTTCAGCATGGTATTCATCAGAGTTGATGCACCCATACTGACAAACATACCAATCAACAGACCGGCATAATTATCCGCACATGCAAAAAGCATCTGCGCGGCCGTCCAAAGTCCAAGAATGCCCATACAGGCTTTCTTTTTATCGAACCTGTCCGCGGCATTTCCTCCAATCAGCATGAACAACAGGTTTCCGATATAGCTCACCGTCACAATCAAAGACACCTGCGGCTTCGTCAGCGACAGTTCCTGTTCAAAGATGGCAGAAAATACCCCTCTGTTGGAATCGCTGATGCCCAATCCTATCATAATCAGCATAAACACCACAAATACATGCTTATTTTTCATTTCCTATTTCCTCGTCAATCCGTTGCTTCCAGTCCTTCATACGCTCTACAATTATCTGTTCCAGCTGCCCCCATGGAATCAGAACATCCTCTGCCCTGCAAAGATGAGGATACTCCTCCGTAAACTCCCATGTAGGTATAAAGGCATGTCTCTCCCTGATATACCGCTCCACCTTTCTGTCAAATACCTCATCCGTACTCAGCCTTTTCTCAAACATGGGAGCAATTAGAAATCCGTCACTCCCCGCAAGCACGTTGCAGCACTTCTCTCTGTCCAGCGCAAGCTGAAAATAATGAGGATTCGGCATAAAGGCATGCTTTCCAGGCTGTACATACAGCACCGGATGAGTTCCCTCAAATTCCGTTTCTCCGGGAATCAGCGCATTCAGAAATTTACCGTGAAAGCTGCAGATAACACCCACAATCCTGCCACTGCCATCCACCCTCACAAACGCATGCTCCAGGTCATAGAGATGCTGAATATCAAAATCATAGTAAAAGGCATATTCAATAACGCTTTCTCCCGGTTCCATATCGAGTACCAGCCTGCAGGATAGACTTTTCGCTTTCTGGTGGAACACCGTATATCCCACCGCTTTCAAGGAATACGGTTCTGCCTTGTCATACCTTAGATGAGGAACATATTTTTCCACAAATGCTTCTGTCATTTCTTTTCAAACAGGCTCCTTTTGTTTCGAATTTCAATGGTATGGTCAAAAGCTGTGTAATCCGTAAGATACAAGGTCGCTGCTCCAAGCGACTTTGCCTCACTGTCCTCCTTGCCCTCAGTAAAATGATGTTCGCCGAAGCAAGGTCCCACAATCAGGGCATCGTCTCCGTTCCCCACCTCAGTGTATCCTTTCTTCACCACGAGTACCTCACTGCCGGAGAGCGGCATATCCATATAATCATTTGTGAGGAAATTCACCCCTGTAAATGCCAGTTCCATTCTCCAAGGCGCACCCTCCACACCAGAGGTTTTCACCCGAATGTCCACGCCGTTTTTCACTTCCTTCACCCACACATCAATCTGCATGTCGGGGCCAAGCTTTTTACTCCGCGCAGCGTTATCCATCTTCCACCAGTCACTTGTCTCAGGTTTCTCTGCGAAAGGAAGATAATACCAACCCCGCATGGTCTGTGTCAGATGGTACTCCCTCTCCGAAAGTTGCTCCATTCTCTCACTCTTAAAGGCTCTATGCTCGCAAAAGCTTCCTGCCACCTTCATTTCCAGTTTCATGCTTCCATTGTGCAGATAGAAGAAATTGGACTTGCCATTCATGACCGTCCAGGTAAATCTTCCCTGCTGCCCTCTCGCAATACCGGATTCCTCATAATATGCCGCAAAATCCGGGCGTTTGTAGCTTCCCTCAAACTCCAGACTCCGGTACTGCGGGTAAAGCATATACCAAATCAGAAAATCCGGAGAAGTGATGTGCTTCCTGTCCACAACTTCAAAAATGGAGTTGCACATCTGCAGGAATTCCGGAATATTATACTTCGCGCCCATGCGCAGAAACTCCATGTAATAATCCTTCGGAAAAACCAGCCTATCCTTGTCAAAACGGGTAGAATTAGCAGTAAACACACTGCCGTCCGGCTCCCAGTAGGTCAACATCATCTTCAGATTGCGGACTGCATTTTTTTCATAGGAATCATCCCCTGTCGCTTCAGACAGCATAATCATGGCATCATTGTTAATCCGGTTATAATTCCCCGCCGATTTTTCCGCAAACTCTCCGTCCTCGTTGCAGTCAATGCCCTCATTCAGATATAGATAAGCTGCCTTTTCCATCTCTTCACACACAAAAATTCTACCGCAAAGCATCAGCACGGAAGCAATGGCCCAGCGGTGATTTGGTGTATGAAAGCCACCCTCTAACAGTCCGTAGGCTCCTGCCCTTACAATTGCTTCCACCTGTTCCAGTATCTCCTGCTCTCCTTCAGTCAGTTTTTCCTTCTTTGCTTTCCCCACTAAATATTGATACACAGGAAGCAGCTTCTTAATACAGAAAGCGGTATCGGGAGCAGAAAAAAAGTTGCAGGTAATATAATCAAAAAGCCCGTTTTCATGCTGCATCCTTCTCACATAGGACAGCCCCAGCAGAATTCTCTCTAAAACCAGACTGTCATGGTAATATACCGTATCCTCGTTACAGTATGCTGCCGTCATGGAAGCCACACGGTAAATAGCAAATTTTGCCTGCACGATTCCCGTAGCATCTGCAAAGCCACCGTATCTGGGGCTTTCCTTATCCAATATCTGAATCTGCAGAGACTTCACCACTCTGTCCTGCGTATCCTGAATCATTTTCCGGTAATGTTTTTCCATTTTTTCCCTTTCTTTCCCTAAAGACAGTTTTCCTTCCTTTTTTCTTAATCACGGCACAAATGCAACTTTGCCGCACCGATAATTCCGGCATCATTATCCAGTCTTGCCGACATAAGCTCTGTATTTGCTGAAGAATATCTGGAATAAATCTTATTCCGAATTCTCTCCTCCAGCATAGGAATCAGAATATCGCCCGACTTGCTGATTCCACCCCCAAGGCACAAAAGCTCCGGCTGTAGAATATTGATAATGTTGGCCAGCCCTTCGCTCAGATATTCCGCGTAGCCCTCCACAACCCTGACCGCTAGCTTGTCTCCTCTGCGAACGGCATCAAAAATCAGTCTGCCGTTTACCGCACTCAGGTCTCCGTCACACAATTCCCAAAGAATGCTTTTCTTCTTTTTGTCCATAGCTTCCCTAGCCTGTGCAATCAACGCTTCTGCAGAGGCATATGCCTCCAGACAGCCTTTTCTGCCACAGCTGCAGGGAATACCATCATAACGTATCGTCATATGTCCCAGCTCCGCCGCCGCGTAGTTGACCCCCCTGACAAGCTTTCCGTTCAAAATGATGCCGCCTCCAACCCCAGTTCCCAATGTCACCAGCACAAATGATCTATATCTCTTGTCACAGCAAATGTACTCTCCCCAAGCTGCCGCGTTCGCATCGTTTTCAAAATAGATTTTTCGGGAGGTCTGCCCCTGCAGAAGCTGCCTGATATTCCCCTGACAGTTGGGCAGATTGTTCGCGTACTCAATTCTTCCTGTTTTCCGGTTCGCCGTTCCGGGAACTCCCACTCCTATGGAGTGAACTCTTCTTTCCGGGATACCGCTCTCCGCAATCACCGCCCTCGCCAGTTCCACCAGTTGCTCTGCCATATCCTTTGCGGTCATCCCTCTGTCGGTGGCGATTGACTTTCTGACAATAATTTTACAGTTTCTGTCTACAAGTCCGGCAGCAATACTTGTACCTCCCACATCGATTCCGATGTCATACATTCCCGTCATTCCCTCCAAGCTTTATATCTCCAATAAAATTGTCTTGATTTCAAAAGCCCTAAATTTCAACTCTGTCCGGTTTTTCTTCAGTTCCAGCTCTTCCTGTTTTTCTTCCAGCATATTACAGCAAAAAATGTGCTTCACACCCGCAGGAACCGTAAGCATCGTTGTTCCGGCACAGCCCTTCGCTTCATAAATTCTGAGAATCACGCCATTTGCCTCATCAAATGCCGGTTTACAGGTCTCCAACACAGCGTGGCCTCCCTCCAATTTGAAGAAGGAGACACTTTTTGGCATTTCTGTCTTTACCGCCCCTTTCCACTCGGTCACGGGCACGTTGCACTCATATGCTTCCTCCGTTACTCTGCTGTACACAAAAGGCCCTGAAAAGGGCAGAATGGAGTAAGTAAAGGTATGCACTCCCTGGTCGGCAGTCATATCCGGTATCACGGGAGCACGCAGCAGAGTCAACGACATTCTGCTGTTCTCCGCAGACAATCCATATTTGCAGTCATTAAGCACTGCAAAGCCATTCTCACCATCTGACAAAACTGCATATTTATGATGGCACGTTTCATACAAATCCCGCTCATACTGTCTGGATTTATGAGTAGGGCGCCTGATATAACCAAACTGAATTTCCTCCAGTATTTCTCTGGTAAATATGGTAGTCGGAAAATCCACCTTCAAAATTCTGTGTCTCTCATGCCAGTCTACTTCCGTAGCAAAGTCAATTCTTGGGCTGTCGGTGGCAAAATAAATCTTCTGCCGCACAGTGAAATATTGCTCCCGGCGTTCCGTCGTAACAATTACGCCCCCACGCAGGTCGCGCTCTGCCAGGAAACTGCACTCCCCTGTAAATTCCACCGGAACCTGGTCGTACATTCTCCCGAGCTCCCAGGCATCATAATCTACATTCACATCCTTATACAGTTTCCAGTCATTCAGCGGTGCCGCCACATACTCATACCCATTTTCCCGATTCGTCAGGCTGACAATTCTTCCCCTGGAATCCACCTCAGCCCGGTAATAGCTGTTTGTAAATACCAACTGACTGCCAGAGAAGGGGTCGGACTCTTCAGACAGTTGTTCCGAATCCTCCTCCGTAATCATTCTATAGCCGCAGGATGGCAGCTGCAAGCCCCTATATGTCCTTTCCCAACTCAACGAATTGAACCAAGCGGCACCGCCTGCAAGTCTGCCCAACAGTTCCTCCGCAAGCCGTCGGCTCTCTCTCTCTACAGCGGCAAGTGCCTCCCTAGCTTCCTCATTTACCCTCTGAATGGAGCTTCCCGGTAAAATATCATGAAATTCCTGCAAAAGCAATTTCTTCCAAAGGGATTCCAGCGTTTCCGTAATCTCCTCTTCCGTCTTTTGTCCGCTGACCTTTTTTTTCGTCTTTCCTGTAAGTCGCAAGAGCCCCGCCAGATATTCAGCCTCCCTCAGCGCATATTCCGCTTTTCGCACGCCCTTCTTGATTCCGGCCTGTGCTGTATAAGTTCCCCGGTGCCATGCCAGATACAGTTCTCCGTAATAGACATTCTTCACAGAGGAAGCCTTCTGCTTTTCAAAGAACGCAACAGGACTTTCCATTCTGCATCTGGGCGCGCCCTCCAGATCCACACACCGTCTTGCCGTCTCCACCATCAGTTCTGTCGGGCCGCCGCCTCCGTCCCCATATCCAAAAGGAAAAATCAGTCCGTCGATATCCTCTCTCTGATTCCGATCCTTCTCCCAGCGTTCTCTGAGCGCACCTGCGTTAAACACCGCATTATTCTTCTTATAAATATGAGAAAGAATCCTGGTTCCGTCGATTCCCTCCCACCAGAACACATTGTAAGGGAACTGTTCGCACTCCGGGTCACAACGCAGCAGTTTCTGCGTTGCAAAATAGTCCACACGGCAGCCTGCCATAATCTGAGGAAGCGATGCTGTAAAGCCAAAAGTATCCGGCATCCAGGCCATGCGGCTGTCCACGCCAAATTCCTCCCGAAACCATCTTTTTCCGAGTACAAATTGTCGTATCAGGCTCTCTCCACCCACCAGATTCGTGTCGCTTTCCACATAGACCGCACCCTCCGGAATGAATTGCCCTGCCTTTACTCTTTCTCTGACTTCCTCATACAATCGGGGAT
>JBJEJG010000182.1:0-1749 GCA_051877795.1 Acetatifactor sp. | reverse complement strand
ATTCTGCTTGTTTTCTTACTCACATCTCAAATTTTGGTTCCTACTTAGGACATCACAACAAACTGCTTTACAAAAGCGATTGTTTTCTTCAGATTGTCCTGAGCGCTGGGACTCGTGCTTGACGTTTCAAATCCGTGGAACAGCGTTTCCTCTTCCTCTGTGTACAGATTTAACTGGTTCGGAACCCCCAGTTCATCAAGCTTTTTGTGCAAAGCTTCTGCCTGCAAATTGAACGTGGCATTGTTTCCGTCAGAAATATAGCAGGGAGGATAGTTTTCATCTACCCATGCTGTGATGTTGGTTTTATGGGCAATCTCATTCCCTTTTAACAGACCGCTCGACATGGCAGATCTTCCACACTGGAGGAAGAGATAATCCATAGTTGCATCATTGGTCACAGAAAATTCCTCGTTATTGATCAGTGCAGAGCAAAATACAACACATTTTATCGCACCGGCATCAATTACCTGATCCACTCCCAGCATGTTGGCAATCTGGCTATTGGTATTGATCAGCGCAAGCATACCGGCAAGATTGCCGCCGGCACTTCCTCCAGCCAGAATTACCTGATCCATATTTAGTCCATACTCTCCGCCATGTTCCACGAGAAAGGCTAAGAAATCATTCAACTGGAGCAAGGATGTGGGATAAGGGTATTCAGAGGCAAAGGCATAATTGGGACAAACCACATTGCACCCCGCATCCAGATAGGCGTTCAAATACCATTCCTGACCGGAATCTTTCGCATTCGGATCTCCGCCGACTTTATCTCCCCATACATATCCGCCTCCATGACACCAGACAAGTGTTGGACTGTTCTCATTTCCATACGGGGACAGATAAATATCAAAATAGCTGTTCGGCAGTTCCGCGCCGTAAGCAATATCATTGATATATGTAACCCCATTTTCCTGAGTAACCATTTCGGTTGCAGCATGAGGTTCATAAGAGTTATATGCATTGAACGACATTTGCCCCAATTTAACTACCACATCTGAATTCACCGCCACCGCAGTAAGGGCAACTAATACAATTCCGCACAGAGCGCCCACAATCGCCGATGGAATTTTCACGGCTTTTCTCGTTTCTGATTTCAGCAACAAGATATATGCCCAAATCAGCTCACCCAATACAGCAAAATCCATCACAAGATATGCCCAGTATTTTCCTGTGGCAAGCCATGTTATGCCGAAAATCATCGCTGTAGCGCAGAATGCTTCGGTAATAAATGACACAAAAGTGAAATCACCTTTTTGGAAAGGCAATAGCGTAATGACTGCAAGAACTGCTGCAACCGCACAGATTAAGCTGGAAACAGTCTTCAGATCATTAATAAAAAACATGTTAAAGAATAGCAATATTGTGAGGGAAATCTGAAGAACGACAAAAGCCCTCCTTTGGAATTTATTCATTTTTGACCTCACAACTTCATTATTTCCGCTGCAGGGAAGTTTGCTCCTCATACTGTTTCACCGTATGGAACCACTCACCGTCAGCGGGCGCACCGCATTCCCGGCAGTACTGCTCCCACACTTCCCCAAAGGGCATGGTTTTCAGTACCTCCTGCGCCACCATCAGCTCTGTCCAGTTACCCTTGTTCTGCATAGCGGTCAAGTCGGGGGTACACAACGCCATCAGCAGGGCCTTCTGGACATTGCGGAAACCAACCGTCCATGCGGAAATCCGGTTGATAGAGGCGTCGAAGTAGTCAAGAGCCATGTTTACCCGGCCATCCAGGCCGCCGCAGCG
>JBJEJG010000181.1:0-1750 GCA_051877795.1 Acetatifactor sp. | reverse complement strand
GAGATTCGCAAGCCGAAGAGCATTCTGGCAAAAGAAACGATATCTAGTATGCAGGCAGGACTTGTTTACGGTCAGATTGGGCAGACGGAGTATATCGTCCGCAACATGATTGCCGAGGCGAATATGGGAGAGGTAAAGGTTGTGGCAACCGGAGGATTAGGACGCATTATCGCGAATGAAACGACGGTGATTGATGTCTATGATCCAACCCTCACGTTAAAGGGAATGAACCTGATTTACAAGAAACAGAATCGCAAATCCGGGAAAATCAAATAATATGGGTACAATAAAAAAATTACAGATTGGCAATGTCACGCTAGAGAATAACTTAATATTAGCACCGATGGCAGGCGTCACAGACCTGCCATTTCGCTTGCTTTGTAAGGAGCAGGGAGCGGGACTTCTCTGTATGGAAATGGTAAGTGCAAAGGCGATCCTTTATAAAAATAAGAATACGGAGGAACTTTTAACCATTGATTCGAGAGAGCATCCGGTTTCACTGCAGTTGTTTGGCTCTGACCCTGATATCATTAGTGAGATAGCAAAACAAATTGAGGACAGACCATTTGATATTTTAGACATTAATATGGGCTGTCCGGTGCCTAAGGTGGTGAATAACGGTGACGGTTCCGCATTGATGAAAAATCCGAAACTGGCAGGAGAAATTATTGAAAAGACAGCGCGGGCAATCAGTAAGCCTGTGACAGTGAAAATACGAAAGGGCTTTGATGAGGAACATGTCAATGCAGTAGAAATGGCTCGCATTGCCCAGGAGTCCGGTGCCGCTGCCGTTGCGGTTCACGGAAGAACCAGAGAACAGTTCTATTCCGGCAAGGCAGACTGGGACATTATCAGGCAGGTAAAAGAGGCAGTGTCTATTCCTGTCATCGGAAATGGAGATTTGCTGACAGCGGAGGATGTCATTGAAATGGAAGCACAGACCGGTTGCGACGGTTTTATGATTGCAAGAGGTGCTGAGGGAAATCCCTGGATATTTAAACAAATCCTTCATTATTTTGAAACGGGGGAGCGACTGCCAAAACCGGATTTGGCGGAAATGACCGAGATGCTTTTGCGCCATGCGAGAATGCAGTTAGAGTTTAAAGGGGAATATACCGGAATAAGAGAGATACGCAAACACGCAGCATGGTACACGGCAGGTTATAAAAACTCATCCAAACTGCGGGGACGAATCAACGAAGTGGAAAATTATGAGCAGTTAGAAGCATTATTCCGTGAGGTACTGTCATATAATTCATAAAAACGGAAGTGAGAGGCAGTGGACATGTCCTATTCGAATGAGTTTCTGACAGACTTTAAACCGGTTTATTTCGGGATTCTACAGGCAAAGCGTATACCGCCGGAGAAAGCAGAATTAGAGGCAATTGATGAAGATGCGGACGATGTACGGATTTTTGAACCGGAGGATACAAAATCCGTGTTAGAACAGCTTGCGGCGGATTTGAATTTTCTCACCATATATACAGACCGTCCTGCATATTTCCGGGAATTTGCAGAGACAATGTATGAGGAGAACGGGCTGCTGGTGATGATTTTTCCCAAAAAATATTTAGACAGGAAAAACATTCTTTTTTCAGAGGAGAGGTTTCCTAAAAAACTCATTTTGGATTTTGAATGGCAGGGAAAATGCTATGAGCAGCAAATCAGACAGGGGAAGCATTATATTCCTATTCATAAAAAACCGTGGGAAACGGCTGAAAATCTTGACATTGTGGTGCCTATCGGTTAT
>JBJEJG010000180.1:0-1762 GCA_051877795.1 Acetatifactor sp. | reverse complement strand
CCATACATATTTACCGAAGATGAAATCTGCCATATTTTTCAAGTTGCTGATTCGTTGGAGCCCTGCGCTTCTGTCCCACTCCGACATCAAGTCATGCCGGTTTTGCTGCGAGTTTTATATGGATGCGGTCTGCGAATTTCTGAGGCGCTGGAACTGCGTTTGGCAGATGTCGATTTGTCTAATGGACTGCTGCATATTCGGCACGGGAAGAATGGCCGTGAAAGACTTGTTCCCATGTCCGAATCGCTGACTCAGAGGTGCCAGATATATGCACAGAATGTTTTGGACGGGAAAGAACCTGATGCTTTCTTTTTCTGCAGCAGGCTAAACCAGCCCTATAACCGTTCCGGCGTTGGGAAATCATTTCGCGGACTCCTGTGGGATGCGGGGATACCGTATCTTGGAAAAGAACGAGGCCCCAGCATCCATGACCTTCGTCATACCTTTGTATGCCACCGTCTCAACCAATGGGCTTCCAATGACGTGGATTTAACTGCGATGCTCCCGATTCTCTCAAAATATCTTGGACATACTTCGATATCTGCAACAGCTTGGTATTTGCGGTTAACAGCAGAGGCATATCCGGAAATCGTTCACAAAATGGACTGCTTTACCAAGGGCGTTTTTCCGGCCTCATGGGAGGAGAGCGACATTGAGTAAACAAGTGAAGGATTTTGCCTATGTGCTTTCCAACTACTTATCCGTGTATCTTCCGGGAATGAAAGGCGTCAGCCCAAACACTATCCTATCTTACCGCGATACATTCTCTCTGTTCCTACGGTTCTGCAAGGAACAACGAGGCATCTCTCCGGAAAGACTATCTTTTCAACAGATGGATCGTACCTTGGTTGAAGATTTTCTGAATTGGCTTGAAACAGACCGTAATTGCTCTATTTCCACCAGGAACCAACGACTTGCTGCTCTGCGTGCCTTTTTTAGGTATCTCCAAATCCACCATCCGGAGCAGCTGCTGCTGTGCCAACAAATGATTCAGATTCCATCCAAGAAAACCCAGGAAAAAGCTATGGGATACTTGAGCTTAGAAGGACTTGAACTTCTGTTATCCATACCGAATACCTCGTCAAGGCAGGGGCGCCGGGACCTGGTTCTCCTGAGCTTGTTATATGATACCGGGGCGCGTGTACAAGAAATCGTAGACCTCTGCTGTGTAGATGTTCGCGGTCAGTTTCCTGCCACAGTACGGCTAAGCGGTAAGGGTGGAAAGGTGAGAATTGTACCCCTGTCTACTGACATGTCCAAACTCCTGCAATCTTATATGGAGGAACAAGCCAAATATGGACTGGCCAAAGAGACCTACCCACTTTTCACCAATCGTTCCGGTGAAAAGATGACCCGAGCAGGGGTTGCCTATATCCTCAAGAAATACATGGATGCTGCGAGGAGCAGTTCTCCTGGTATTCTGCCAGATAGATTCTCACCGCACTGTCTGCGGCACAGCAAGGCCATGCATTTGCTCCAGGCTGGTGTTAATCTTGTATACATCCGCGATCTGCTTGGCCATACAGATTTACGAACAACAGAAATCTACGCGCGAGCAGAAACCAAAGCAAAGCGGGAAGCACTGGAAGCCGCAAGTCCAATTAAAAATGAAAGCCAGTTCCCTTCTTGGACAGATGACGATTCTTTAATTTCCTGGCTCCAGTCTTTTGGACATTCTAATAGCTGAACAGAATATTATGTGAAGATTTACTCCGTAAATTGTCTGTTTTTACAGCGTTGCGGAGTATTTCTTTTCATAATT
>JBJEJG010000179.1:0-8668 GCA_051877795.1 Acetatifactor sp. | reverse complement strand
AAGCGGAATTTGCACGTAAAGAGAAGCGGAAATTACCTCCCAAAATGAGAAAAAGCGGAATTTGCACGTAAAGAGAAGCGGAAATTACCTCCCAAAATGAGAAAAAGTGGAATTTGCACGTAAAGAGACGAGGATGGTCTGGGATATTCAAAAATATGTATATATTTATTGCAAAAAGCAGCGGTAAACTCGGCGGCGTTACTTGCCGCCATGCCCATCTCGATTTCGCGAGGTGCGCATACGCACCTTGTGCTCCATCTCGATGTACGACATTCGCCGTATAAAGGCAGAAACAAAGAGACTCTTACGAGAGCAAGCTCTCGATGAGTCTCTTTATTTCCGTCTGTGCATGGCTCTCTAAACTTCCATTTTATGCATATTAGTATATTGCTACATACAAAAAGGCCTTTCCGAAGCAGTCGATTCGGGGGGGCCTTTACTGTTTGAAAAATTCGTTAAAATCGCAGCTTAAAATATCGGTCAGAGCAATCAGCATATCTACGCTGGGATTGTTCATGCCAAGCTCTACCTTGCTGTAGGTGCCTGACGTGATTTCAACTCCGCGCAGCTGTAGCTGGGCGACAATGTCCTTGTTTTGTAAACCATGTTTAGTTCGTAAGCGTCGGATGTTTGTACCAACCAGTGGATTGGTTCTTTGATTTATTCGTTCCATATATAAAAGTGTATCCAGAAATAAAAAAAATTGATTCCAAAATGGAAGCATAAAAGATATTGTGGTATGCTATAATTATAATTAAAACCTAAATAAGGCATATATCGTGAAAAATAGAAACCGGAGAAACGAAAATGTTTAGAAAACTTAAAAAAAAGAATCAAAAAACGCAGCAGGAAAAGGATTTTGAATGTGTAAAGAGATATCTGGAACATTGTGGAATTGCGGCCTGCTTTCGTGTGGAACCACCGAGAAAATTTTGTAAGAAACATTCGGAGGAAGAGATTATGCAGGAGCGTCGAAAAATGCTTGAGGAATGTAAAAGGATGCTTCGGGAATATGAGGAAAGAACTGAGAAAGAAGAGCAGAAATGTAAATAAATATAAGGTACTTTTGAATTTATGATATTCTATCAAATGCGACATAAAAATGCAAGCATTTTCAATGCCTTCGCCCTTGACTCGTTTTAAAAGTTATTTTATAATAGAAGGAACTGTGTGGTAAAGCATTGTATTGGCGCAGTTTATGCCGGATTGGAGAGCGGATGATAAAAAGTATGACAGGCTTCGGCAGATGTGAGGTTGCCGAGGACAGCAGAAAATTCACAGTGGAAATGAAATCGGTGAATCATCGTTATCTTGATGTGAATATCAGGATGCCAAAAGCTCTGAATTTTTTTGAGTCAGCTATCAGAAGCGAACTCAAAAACTATATTGCCCGGGGTAAGGTTGATATTTTTATTACATACGAAGACCTGTCCGAGGATACATCTGCGGTTCGCTACAATAAGGAAGTGGCCCGGGAGTATCTGACCTATCTTCAGCAGATGGCGGAAGATTTTGGGCTGGATAATGATGTTCGTGTGTCAACTCTTTCCAAGTACCCGGAAGTATTTACCATGGAAGAGGCCCGGGTGGATGAGGAAGAACTCTGGAAGGAATTGCAGAAGGCTGTGGACGGTGCCGCAAAGATGTTTGTGGAAACCCGTATTACGGAGGGTGAACATCTGAAGGAAGATTTGATTGAAAAGCTTGACGGCATGTTGAAGCTGGTGGATTATATTGCGGAACGTTCTCCTCAGATAATAGTTGAGTATCGTCACAGACTGGAAGAGAAAGTAAAGGAACTTCTGGGTGACACGACTGTAGACGAGAGCAGACTTCTGACAGAGGTTACCATCTTTGCCGACAAGGTTTGTGTGGATGAGGAAATTGTAAGACTGAGAAGCCACATTGAGACGACAAAGAACACTTTGGAGGAGGGCGGTTCCATCGGAAGAAAGCTGGATTTCCTTGCGCAGGAGATGAACCGCGAAGCGAATACCATTCTTTCCAAAGCAAATGATTTGGAAATATCAAACTGCGGAATTGAACTGAAGACAGAGATTGAGAAGGTTCGTGAGCAGATACAAAACGTTGAGTAGCATTAAGCCCGTGCGGCTGTTGTAGGAGAATCAGCATGCTCATCCATATCGGATTCGGAAATATTGTAAACACTGCCAAGATTATTGCTATCGTGAGTCCTGAGTCTGCGCCGATTAAGAGACTGGTGCAGAATGCAAAGGAGAAGGGGATGGCTATTGACGCAACCCAGGGACGAAAGACGAAGGCCGTGCTTGTCATGGAGAACAGTCAGGTGGTTCTTTCGGCACTTCTGCCGGAAACGATTGCAGGACGTGTTCAGGCGGGACAGGAGTTTGCAGGCGACGGTGTCTGGGAAGAAGCAGACATAAAGTGAGCGGTGGCAAAAAGAGGATGCATTATGGAAAAAAAAGGATTACTGATTGTTATTTCCGGTTTTTCCGGAGCGGGAAAGGGTACGCTTGTAAAAGCCCTCTTAAAGAAATATGACAATTATGCGCTGTCGGTTTCCATGACGACAAGGGCTCCCAGACCGGGAGAACGGGATGGAGTGGAATACTTTTTCACTGACAGAGAGAATTTTGAGAAAACGATTCAGCAGGACGGATTGATTGAATATGCTCCTTACTGCGGAAATTATTACGGAACACCCCGAGCCTATGTTGAGGAGCAGATGGCCGCGGGCAAAAATGTAATTTTGGAGATTGAGATTCAGGGTGCTTTGAAGATAAAAGAAAAGTTTCCCGAGAGTCTGCTTATTTTTTTGACTCCGCCCAGCGCCGATGAACTGAAGCGCAGGCTGGAGGGAAGAGGCACGGAGGCGCCGGAGGTCATTGCGAAGCGTCTTGCCCGTGCGGTGGAAGAATCAGAAGGTGTGGAAGCCTATGATTATATAGTAATAAATGACAGTCTGGAGGAGTGTGTGGAGGAGGTACACCGTCTGGTGGATGCCGCCCGCAGAGTGCCTGTCCGCTGTCAGGACTTTATAAAAGAAATCAGAGAGGAACTGAAGGGTTTCAAGGAAGGAGCAGAATAATGTTACATCCATCTTATTCCGATTTAATGAAAGTAGTAAACAGTGAGGTTGAGCCGGGTGAGGCACCTGTGGTAAACAGCCGCTATTCCATTGTAATGGCAACCTCCAAGAGAGCGAGACAGATTATCGCTGGTGAAGAGCCTCTGGTAGAGGGCAAGGACAAAAAGCCTCTGTCGGTTGCTATTGATGAGTTGAACCAGGGAAAGATTAAAATTCTGAGCGATGAAGAGTAGATAAGGACTTAGGGTGGCTGGTGAGATACCAGCTACTTTAAGTTGTAAGGAAAGGTTTTTATGAAAATATTATTTGTATCTCTGGGGTGTGACAAGAATCTTGTAGATACGGAAATGATGCTTGGAATGCTTCGTGAAAAGGGGTATGACTTTACAGACGATGAAACGGAAGCCGATATTGTGGTGGTGAATACCTGCTGCTTTATCGGAGATGCAAAGGAGGAAAGCATCAATACGCTTCTGGAGATGGCGCAGCTTCGCAGGGAAGGGAAGCTTCAGGCACTTTTGGCGGCCGGATGTCTTGCCCAGCGCTATCGTGAGGAAATTCAGAAGGAAATCCCGGAGGTGGATGCTATTCTGGGCACCATGGCGATTGAAGAGATTGTGGATGCCGTTGAAGAAGTGTTGGCGGGGAAAGGGAGGAACCATTACCGCGACTTAAACAGTGCGCCTGCTCTGTATCGGAATCGTGTGGTGACAACAGGCGGACATTTTGCCTATCTGAAGATTGCCGAGGGATGCAGCAAGCGATGCACCTACTGTATTATTCCAAAGGTCAGAGGGGATTACCGGAGTGTCCCCATGGAGGAGCTTACGGCTCAGGCAAAGAAGCTGGCTGAGGGCGGTGTAAAGGAGTTGATTCTGGTTGCCCAGGAAACTACACTTTACGGTGTGGATTTATATGGAAAAAAGAGTCTTCCGGCGTTGCTGCACGAGCTGGCAAAAATAGAGGATATCCGGTGGATTCGGATTTTGTACTGTTATCCTGAGGAAATCACGGATGAGCTGATTGAGACAATTGCATCGGAGCCAAAGGTGTGCCATTATCTGGATATTCCGATTCAGCATGCCTCGGACAATGTGCTGAAGCGTATGGGCAGACGCACAAATGAAGAGGAGCTGCGCAGTTGGATAGAGAGGCTCAGGGAACGTATTCCCGATATTTGCCTGAGAACGACTTTGATCAGCGGATTCCCGGGTGAAACTCAGGAAGACTTTGAGGAACTGTACCGTTTTGTCAATGATATGGAATTTGACCGACTCGGCGTATTTCCCTATTCTCAGGAAGAGGACACGGTGGCGGCAGACATGCCGGATCAAATAGAGGATGAGGTCAAAGAAGCCCGCAGAGATGAACTGATGGAGCTTCAGCAGGCCATTGCTTTCGAGAAAGCGGAAGATATGATAGGAAAGGTGCTGGAAGTGATGGTGGAGGGAAAGGTGGCAGATGAGGACGTATATGTCGCCAGAACCTATCGGGACGCGCCGGGTGTGGACGGCTACCTGTTTTTAAATACCACGGCGGCACTGATGACAGGTGACTTTGTGAAGGCGCGTGTCACGGACTCTAACGAATATGATTTGATTGGTGAGGTGTATGATGAGTAAGATGAATTTGCCCAACAAGCTGACGATTTTCCGCATGATTCTGATTATCCCGTTTGTGGTGATTCTGCTGGGAGGAGAAGCGGGCTGGTTTGGCGCAAACCGCCTGATTCCGGACTGTATTGCACTGATAATATTTATTGTGGCAAGTCTGACTGATCTGATTGACGGAAAGATTGCGAGAAAGTACAATCTTGTAACAAATTTTGGTAAATTTATGGATCCTCTTGCAGATAAGCTGTTAGTCAGTGCAGCGCTGATTGCCCTGGTGGATATGGGAAGAATTCCGGCCTGGGTGGTTATCATTATCATCAGCAGAGAATTTATTATCAGCGGCTTCCGGCTGATTGCCTCTGACAACAATGTGGTGATTGCGGCGAGTTATTGGGGAAAGTTTAAGACAACCTTCCAGATGATTATGGTGTGCCTGATGATTGTTAATTTAGGTGCCCTGATTCCCTGGGTGCAGATTCTGACGGACATCATTATGTGGATTGCTTTGGCGCTGACTGTCATTTCACTGCTCGACTATCTGGTAAAAAACAAGGATGTCATGAAGGAACAAAAGTAATACGTATGCGATTGGATGCATGAAAGTACGGCGTGGCGCCGTGCGGAAATGAGGAGATTATGACTGTTGAATTAATTTGCGTGGGGACAGAGCTTCTGCTTGGCAGTATTGTGAACACCAATGCTGCGTACCTGTCCGAGAAGTGTGCCGGTCTGGGACTTTCCTGCTTCTTTCAGACGGTAGTGGGTGACAATGAGGAGCGCCTGGCGCTGGTGCTGAAAAACGCTATGGAACGCTCCGATATTGTGATTTTGTCCGGTGGTCTGGGACCCACAGAGGATGACCTGACAAAGGAAGTTGCGGCAAAGGTATGCGGAAAAAAGCTTATCATGCATGAGCCCAGCAAAAAGGCAATTGAGAAGTACTTCAAAGATAAGGAAATGGAACCGACTGAAAACAACTGGAAGCAGGCGATGCTCCCGGAGGACTGTATCGTCATGACCAATCACAACGGTACAGCTCCCGGCGTTATCATTGAGCAGGAGAGCACGAAGCTGATTCTTCTCCCCGGTCCGCCCGGTGAACTGGTACCTATGTTTGAAGAGTGTGCGGTACCCTATCTTGCGGGGCTGACCTCTCAGGTCATCTGCTCCCAGACGGTAAAAATCTGTGGTGTGGGTGAGAGCAGGGTTGAGACAATGATTCAGGATTTGATTGACGCGCAGACAAATCCAACTCTGGCAACCTATGCCAAGACGGGTGAGGTACATATCCGCGTCACGGCCGGGGCTGAGGATGAAAAGGCGGCCAGAAAGCTGATTAAGCCCGTGGTAAAGGAGCTGAAAAGCCGCTTTGGAAATGATATTTACAGCACTGAGGAGGAGACCACACTGGAGAAGGCTGTGGTGGATTTGCTGAAGGCAAATGGTTTGTCTGTCACCTGCGCGGAATCCTGTACCGGCGGCATGCTTTCTGCAAGATTAATTGATGTGCCCGGTGTATCTGAGGTTTACAAGTCAGGAATGGTTACCTACTCCAATAAGGCGAAACGCCGTTTCCTCGGGGTGAAAAAGAGCACTTTGCAGAAATATGGAGCTGTCAGCGAACAGGTGGCAGAGGAGATGGCAAAGGGTGCAGTTCTTTTCACAAAATCGGATGTGTCGGTTGCGGTTACCGGAATTGCAGGGCCTGACGGCGGAACAGAGGAAAAACCGGTGGGATTGGTATATATTGCCTGCAATGTAAAGGGAAATGTTACCGTGAAGAAATATTTCTTTACGGGGAACCGCAGTAAGGTGAGACAATCCGCTGTTTCCGCGGCACTTGTACTGCTTCGCAGCTGTATTTTGGAATATTACAGCAAGATAACCTTTGGAAAAAAATAGAAGGGATGCACAAAAGGCTATGGAATCATAGCCTTTTTGCTTGCGAAAAGCGTCATGCTGTGTTACACTCTTTATGTCTGATACTTCTATTGAATACACAAACAATTTCTTGTGTTCCGGCAGTTTCGCCACAGGTTTCAGTACAAATTTGAAAAATGGAGGTGAGATGCCTTTGAGGGAGTTTTATGGTACACCAAAAAAGTTTTAATGTACTTATCATAAAATAACAATTGACAAAACCGAACAAATGTTTTATTCTTAACACAGAACGTTTGTTCTCGATGAAAAGGAGATTCCAGATGGAAAAAGATGAAAAGCTGAAAGCATTGGATGCGGCCATAAGCCAGATTGAGAAGCAGTACGGAAAGGGTGCGGTCATGAAGCTGGGTGACCCTTCTGCACAGATGAACGTGGAGACAATACCGACCGGCTCCTTAAGCCTTGATATCGCTCTTGGTCTGGGAGGTATTCCGAAGGGAAGAATTGTGGAAATATACGGGCCTGAATCCAGTGGTAAGACGACGGTCACCTTACATATGATTGCTGAAGTGCAGAAAAGGGGCGGAATTGCCGGATTTATCGATGCAGAGCATGCCCTTGATCCTGTCTATGCGAAAAATATCGGTGTGGATATTGATAATTTATATATTTCCCAGCCGGACAACGGCGAGCAGGCGTTGGAGATTACTGAGACAATGGTTCGTTCCGGTGCCATTGACATTGTGGTAGTGGACTCGGTTGCAGCACTGGTTCCCAAGGCAGAGATAGACGGCGATATGGGAGACAGCCATGTGGGACTTCAGGCAAGGCTGATGTCTCAGGCACTTAGAAAGCTGACCGCAGTCATCAGTAAGTCGAACTGTACGGTTGTGTTTATCAATCAGCTTCGTGAGAAGGTTGGCGTGATGTTTGGTAATCCCGAGACGACTACCGGAGGACGTGCTCTGAAGTTTTATTCCTCCGTGCGGCTGGATGTCCGGCGAATTGAGTCCCTGAAGCAGGGCGGTGAGGTTATCGGAAACCGTACCCGTGTGAAGGTGGTAAAGAATAAGATTGCTCCGCCCTTCAAAGAAGCCGAGTTTGACATTATGTTCGGAGAGGGAATTTCCAGAGAGGGCGATATCCTTGACCTGGCGGCAGATTTAAATATTATTGTGAAGTCCGGTGCGTGGTATGCCTACGAGGGCAATAAGATTGGACAGGGTCGTGAGAATGCAAAGCAGTATTTGAAAGACAATCCGGAAATATGCGAGCTTGTCTGTCAGAAGGTGCGTGACCATTATGGCTTTGACGGGGCAAAGACCGGAGAAGAGCAGGAAGAAAAAGTATGAAAGTAACCGGGATAGAAGAGATATCAAAATCCCGCAGCAGAGTATTCATTGACGGAGAATTCGCCTTTGTGTTGTACAAAGGCGAATTGCGTTTGTATCATATTCTTGCAGGACAGGAGATAAAGGAAGAGGACTATAATGTCATATGGAACGAAGTGCTGCCAAAGCGAGCAAAGCTTCGCGCTATGAACCTGTTAAAAAGCCGGGAGTATACTACAAAGCAGCTCTATAACAAGCTGAAGGAAGGGGAATATCCGGAAAGAATTATTGAAATCGCGCTTGATTATGTGGCAGGCTTTCACTATACGGATGACCTGCGGTATGCTGTGGACTATATCTCAGGTCATGAGAATACCAGAAGCCGCCGCAGGATTGAACAGGATTTGACAGGGAAAGGAATCAACCGGGAAACTATGGAGAAGGCATGGGCAGAGTGGGAGAAGCAGGGCGGCAGTCAGGATGAACAGGCAATGATCAGGGAACTGCTGAACAAGAGGAAATATAATCCTGCGGACACAGACAGGAAGGAGCAGCAAAAGCTCTATGGTTTTCTGCTGCGGAAGGGTTTTTCGGGCGAACAGGTGCGCAGGGCGCTGTTTTTGGATGACCACGGCATATGCGACTAATTCATTATTTTGCACAAATAACTCAAAAAATTGTAAAATGATTTTGGAAGTTATTGAGACTTATACTTGACATTCCTATCTTTGACAGTTAGAAAAAGGTAAAAACCTCACAACCAGCATAAACAC
>JBJEJG010000178.1:0-1777 GCA_051877795.1 Acetatifactor sp. | reverse complement strand
ATTGCAAAAGCTATTGGATCTGGCATTATGGAGATTATGAAATCTTTCATATGATGAAACTACATCTTCGCAGAGAGGAGCGGGGCTATCACCGTCCGCCTTTCTGGAAAATTTCGACTCCCTATGTGACGGTAAAGTTCAAAAAAGAATTTTCCTGTGATGAGGGATATCTGATCTGCCACATAAACGGAAACGGACATGTTTCGGTGGATGACAAACTCTATCCTGCAAATACGAGGATAGCGCTTACAAAAGGCGAGCATATCGTGGAGGTGCTTGTTTCTAAATATGACGGATTGCCTGCAATCTATGTGGAAAGTGATGTCTGCCCAAGTGACGGAAGCTGGTACTGCAATCATTTTGCCGGTGATTTTGTGCCGGCAGGGTACAATGCCTGGTTTGATCGTATCGATCAGAATCCCGAGATATTCCCTTTCAGCTACGAGCGCAAACTGCCTGCCGGTATCAAGAAGACCAGGCAGGGCATTTTATATGATTTTGGAACGGAATTGTTTGGGTTTGTCAATATCAGCGGTGTTGACGAAAAGCAGAAAATAGAAGTTTATTATGGAGAGAGCGAGGAGGAAGCAACCGATATTGACTATTCCTACATTACAGACTGTATATTCGGAAAAACTGACTACCGTTTAAGGCAGAGAGCTTTTCGCTATCTTCACATCATACCTGCTGCTGAAGGCTTGGAGGTTTCAGCAGACTATGAATATCTGCCTTTGACCCGGGTGGGAGATTTCAGGTGCGACGATGAAAGCTTTAATCACATCTTTTCTGTCTCTGCATATACGTTCCATCTGAATTGCAGAGAAGGATTTTTAGACGGAATAAAGAGAGACAGGTGGGTCTGGTCGGGTGATGCTTATCAAAGTGCCCGTATCAACCATTATCTCTTTGCGGACAAGGAGATTGAACAGCGGACACTGATCGGTCTTATCGGGAAAGAGCCCATTGAGCAGCATATCAATACGATTCTTGATTACAGCCTGCTCTGGATCATCAACTTATACGAGCATTATATGGCCTATGGGGATAAAACTTTTTTACAGCAGATTTATCCGATGGCGGTAAAACTGCTGGAATTTTGTGAAACAAGACTAAACAGAGATGGGTTTATTGAAGGGACCGGAAGTGACTGGACGTTTATCGACTGGTCTGAAATCGAAAAGGTTGGCGCGGTATGTGCCGAACAAATGCTTCTGATTAAGGCTTATGCATCCATGGCTGTCATTTCAGCTGCGCTCTTAAAAGATTCCGGCAGTTTTCTCGAGAAATGCGAAGTTTTGAAGCGGCGTGTCAATGACTGTTACTGGAAGGAAGAAAAAGGCGCGTTTATCGACAGCTATCAATCCGGAAATGATCATGTAACCCGTCATGCAAACATTTTTGCCGTCATGTACGATATTGCAGATGAAAAACAAAGGCAGAGCATTTTAGAAAATGTTCTCAAAAATGAAAAAATCACGCAGATCACGACACCTTATTTTAAGGGGTATGAACTGGACGCACTGGCAAAACTGGGAGAGCTTGAAGAAGTAGAAAAAGTACTTAAATCCTATTGGGGCGGTATGATGGACCTGGGGGCGAAAACAGTCTGGGAGGAATACTGTCCTGAGATGACTGGCACCATGCACTATGCAATGTATGGCGGCAAGTATGAAAAATCACTCTGTCATGCCTGGGGTGCCGGTCCCATATATTTATTTGGCAGATACTATCTTGGTGTATATGCAACCTCTGCCGGGTTTGAGACATTTCATGTTGA
>JBJEJG010000177.1:0-40799 GCA_051877795.1 Acetatifactor sp. | reverse complement strand
CCTCAATTCAGGTAATGGAGGAACATTTCCTCATACTGTCCTGCAATCTCCCTGCAGTCATATTTCTGCATCAATTTTTTTATTTCTTCTCCGCCGGGTTTTTTCAATCCGCTTTCCAGCATATCTGCCCATTCCTGCGGTTTTAACGGGTCATTCACATAATTGAGCAAGCCGCCGGTAACTTCTTCCAGGCTTGTACATTTTGTTGTCAATACCGGCGCCCCTAATGCCATCGCTTCTACCGGTGGCATTCCAAACCCCTCAAATACACTCGGGAACACAAAGGCCCTGCAATTTTTATAGAGAAGATTTCTCTCTGCGTTATCCACAAAGGCCGTCAGAATGATTTCCTTTTCAATTCCATTCTCTTTCGCTAATGCTTCAATTTCACCCTTAGAGCTGCCACCGACTCCGGAAATAACAAGCGGAAACAAGGCATCGGAATTTCTTTTCTTTAATTCCGCAATGGCCAGAACCAAAGTTTTTAAATTTTTATGCGGAAGCAGGGAACTTACAGAATAATAATATCTGCCTGCATCAATTCCGTATTTGCTTAACTCGGAAATCTCTCCGCATTCCTCCGCATTTAAATTTACCGCATCATAGATAACCTGAATCTTTTTTTCATCAACTTTAAAATTTTTAATGATGTCATTCTTTACATAATTTGAAATGGCAATAACCGTAGCGGATGTAGCAATCGTGTTTTTCCAGCTGATTCTCATCCATGCGGCATACGCTTTGCTGAAATATTGCGGATAATGAAGCGCCTGCAAATCGTGTATCGTAGTGATTACATGGATTCCTTTCATTCCGAAAAACGGTTTACTGTATATTGGCTCTAAGCATACAGAGATACCTCTCTCCCTCAGTAATTTACCCAGCTTTGTATTCTGCCATATAATTCTTTTCTTCTGATTGCCGGATTCCACATCGCAAACATATAGTTCAAAGCATTCAAACCTTCTATATTCCTCAAAGCTGTACGCATTGTCACGGCTGAGTAGCAATACGATTTTCATATTCTTTGGATTCAATTCCGCAAATCCGTATAATAAATTTCTTACACATGACTCTGTCCCACCCACTTTTTTGTGCCGGACCCAGGTAAGATCAATCGCTGCTTCCCTCATCAAAAAATTCCTTTCTCATCACAGATATACTCTGCCGTATCCGCTATCCTAAAATCATCTTTGCCATTTCAATGGCAATACATTCCAACAGATAAAGCCTGCTGTAGCCGTTAATGCGATAACACCAGCGGTATCTGTCCCGGATTCTGTTCACTGCCTCCCGAAGGCTCTTATGGTTGCTGGCGCCCCCAAGCTGAAAGTCAGCCAGAACCTTATTTACGGTAACAATCCTTCTTCCCTGCCGTTTCATCTGGAGGAAAAAGCCGTAGTCGTCATGGACTCCCAAATTGCGAAAGGGATTGGCCTTGTAAATATCCGCCCGGACAAAAGTAGTAGGGTGATTCCAGTCTCTGGATGTCTCAAACCGCCGCAGTCGTGCCTTTTTCACAAAGCTGCTGCCGTCCGGCTTATGCAGACGGATATTCGCAAACATAAGCTCACAATCCGTTCTCTCAAAGGTCTCAGCCACCGTCTGCAGTGCATCCGGCTCATATGTGTCATCGCTGTTCAGCAGGCCAATGACATCCCCTTCCGCCAGGCGGATGCCCTTGTTCATGGCATCGTAAATCCCGCCGTCGGGTTCGCTGATTACCCTGTAGGCAATGCCTCTTGCCTCCAGAGCCGGACGATATCCTTCGGCAATCTCCACCGTCCTGTCACTGCTTTTTCCATCTATCACCCAGTACTCAATATCCCTGTGGGTCTGGGCCAGAACGGATTCTATGGTCTTTCCTATGCACCTCTCACTGTTATATGCCACCGTGATAACGCTAATCTTCATTTTCAGTGTCAAACACTCCCGGTCTTAACCTCAAATATCATACTGATACGTGTTCACAATCGCCTTTACATCCCTGCGAATGTCTTCTGTCTCCTGTTCCACATCCTGCTTCAGCTTTTCCAGCTGCTGCCGGAATTCTCCCTCATCAAATTCAATAGGCTTGCTGACAAAAATCATCTTGTTGGGTGTTTTCCCCAAATCTTCTTCGTTCATCAGAAGCTCTTCATACATCTTTTCTCCGGGACGCAGGCCTGTAAATTTAATTTCAATATCCTCGCCGACCCTGTAGCCGGACAGCTTAATCAAATTGGTTGCAAGATCCAGAATTTTCACCGGCTCTCCCATATCAAGCACAAAAATCTCTCCGCCATGGGCATAAGCACCTGCCTGCAGCACCAGAGATACCGCTTCGGGGATTGTCATAAAGTAACGGATAATATCGGGATGTGTCACCGTCACCGGCCCTCCCTCGGCAATCTGCTGTTTAAAAAGCGGAATGACGCTGCCGTTGCTGCCCAGTACATTTCCAAAGCGGACAGCCACAAAATTGGTTTTTGAGCTTTTATTCATGCTCTGAATCAGCATTTCACAGATACGTTTGGAAGCCCCCATTATATTGGTGGGATTCACCGCTTTGTCTGTGGAAATCAACACGAATTTATCAGCCCCGTACCTGTCTGCCGCCTGCGCCACCTTATAGGTGCCAAATACGTTATTCTTTATGGCTTCATTGGGGCTGTCCTCCATGAGCGGAACGTGTTTATGGGCCGCTGCATGATAGACAATATTGGGGCGGTATTTTTCAAAAATAGAATGAATGCGTTCGGCGTTGCGCACGGACGCAATAAGAACCACCAAATCCAGCTCCGGGTATTTTCGAATCAGTTCCTGCTGAATCTCATAAACATTATTTTCATAAATATCCAGAATAATCAGCTGTTTCGGATTATGTCCGGCAATCTGCCGGCAAAGCTCACTTCCGATAGAGCCGCCTCCGCCCGTGACCAGAATCACCTTCCCGCTGACATAGCCCAGAACCTCTTCCGTATTGATATGGACGGGTTCACGTCCCAATAAATCTTCAATCTCCACTTCCTTCAGCTTCGAAACGGACACATCTCCATTGATTAACTGATAAGTGCCGGGTATCGTCCGCAGCTTGCACCCCGATTCCTTGCAGATATCCAGAATTTCCTTTCGCGTCTGGGTGCTCGCGGAGGGAATGGCAAAGATAATCTCATCAATTCCGTACTGGCGCACTGCATCCAAAATGCTTTCACGACCTCCCACAATGGGAACGCCACGCATCAGCTTACCATGACAGCCGGGCTGATCATCAATGATACATCTGGCCTGCAGATTGAGATATTGACTGTTCTCGATCTCCTTCAAAATCATATCTCCTGCCGCGCCCGCACCAATAATCATGGTATTGATTCGCTGTGCCCTGCCTGCCATAACGGTTCTCTTATTGCTGATAATCCGAAGTATGCGGTATCCAAAACGGATACAGCAGGTGCTCACTGTCAGCAGAAACCAATACAGAAGATAGTAGCTTCTCGGCATCCTGTTTCCTGTAGTATAGCAGAAAATCAGCTGTGCAATTGCTGCACATGCCGTAGCAAATATAATATTAATCAGCTCATTTGCGCTGGCGTAGCGCCACACGCTCCTGTAAAGCTTCCAAAGCACGAAAAACAGCAGTGTCCACAGGATATTAGGCACCATGATATGTTCAAAGCTCTTTAAAAAAACAGGGTCTATCCTTTTAAAGCTGAAGTCATATCGAATATACAGGGCAGCAAAGGATGCCACGATGATACACATAATGTCCATCAGCACCAACGCCATAATTCTGTTCAGGGGCGTATTTGAAATGTTCTTGTTATTCATCACAGATTGCCTTTCCTCTATATCAGTCCAGTTTCTACATTCTATCACTCTGCCTGAAAGAATTCAAGCAACCCGGTCTCTTTATTTACAAGATATACCATATTATCCTGAATCTGCGTCCCCTCTTCGAACAACTCCCCGTAATTTTCAATGAAGTATTCATTTATCCGGTACAACGCAACATAGTCAAAGTCTGCGACCAAATATTCCATCCACCGTTCCGCATCTATTCCGTATGTATAGACGTCATCCTCGTAAAAGGCTTCTCCGATGCTCCAAAACCCTGATGTAGCTCTTCGCGGTCTGATACTATATCTCAGCACCAGACGGTCAAATCCATTGTCCTCCTGTGAAATGATAAACACATTCGCCTGCTCCGGCACAGCCTCCTCAATCAGGCTGCACATCTGCTCATATCTGCCCCTTACCGAGACAGAATCCTGCACAGATTCGCGGTTAAGATAAGTCTTTACATACTGCATCAGTGTAACAAAAATCATGAGGCCAAGGAAAAGCAGTCCTGTCAAATATTTTTGATCTGTAAACCTTTGCAGATAGGCCAAGGCCAAAAGTACAAGAATCACCCAGACTGACAGAAACACAATTCCCATATATCTGTCAATTGAAGCCAGAACCAGAGCCTCGTCCTCAGAAAACTTAAACATATACATGATTACAAGGCCAAGTACATACACGGCAAATTGTACGCATACGATTACAAACAACCGAATTCCCTTTGCCCGATATCCTGTTTCTCTCTTTTTATACTTCCATATGAGGAGCGCAAGAAGTACCAGAAACAGCATGGCTGTCAGGAAGTAGCTGACATAAATTTCCGTAATTCCTATCCTTATCACATTTCTAAACAGCGCATGGACATATCTTCCCAGAACTGTCCTTCTATAGGACCACTCGCCGGAAAACAATACATCAAAGAGAGTTTTAATATCTACAGGGTTAGAAAAGCGATCCTCGCATTTTTCACTTTCAGATGATGCGACCACATCCATTTTGGCACAAGCACCGACAGTGATGCCCCGGTTGTCCACAAAAGTCTTTTCCATAGAATTTTCCCTGCTGGCTTTTCCTGTCTGTTACACCACAAATCCAGAACATAAGCCACCGCAAGAACAGCGGCAAACATCATCCCCGCATCCTTTGACAGCACAAGCATTATACATGTCAGAAATATTTTTACGGAATAGAACGCATCCTTTTTTTCTTCCAAAAAAATTGCAGCGAGACCTGTCCCCGACAGTATTCCCAGGAAGGGATCTATGTAGATTGTCGTATAGATACCGCAAAAGAACCACAGTGGGCAGAGAAATACCGTCACGCCGAAAATAATTCCCACAAATACTTTCTTGCAGTTGATATCCTTCGCAAACGGCACCAAAAACGAAAATACAAATACATGATAGGCCAGATATAATTTCCATTCCGTATAATCTGTCTTCCCGGTCCACCCCGAAAGCTTCTGCAAAAAATACTGGAACAGAGTCATTGCCGGCGGATAAGACTGAAAAATGGAATGTGCCTCCGGATTGGTTCCAAAATCATCTAAGGTAGTCATGACTTTAGCAATATCGGCCCAATGGGAAAATTCATCCCAGCTTGAAGCCAGCCTTCCGACACTAAAGATACAGCTTGAAACAACCATGACGAAAAAAATCCAAAAGCCCGGTGTAAACATGCTCTCAGCAAAATTCCTGATTGTTCTTTTTTTAACCAGAAAGGCAATTGAAAAAGCATAAATACAAAGGCTTATTCCCAGCACACAATAAACGCCTGTCCTGAGAGCCCCGCCCAAGCCAAATAAAAACAGTAATATTACCAAAGCACTGCAGGTAATCGGCAGCGCCTCTTCATATTTTCTCTTTGATATGGCGGCACACATAAAGCTGCCTGATGACAGAACAATTATCCATAAGATGACTGATATCAAAATTTTTTCCTTTCTGGCGTCCACCCCTCGGTCATTTGACGGTTTTTCTATTGCTCTGTCAAATGAACCGACTCCCGGAAATCATATATACGGTACTCTTCCATGTATTCGCTCATGTTTTTTTCATAGGTCATATTTCCGAAGGCTTTATTGACCATACCGCCAGGTCTGCCGCCCAGTTTCCCAAGCAGAAGCAGCAGCGGATGAAAGGCAGCCGTCACCCGGATTGTTTTCCCTTTTTCTTCAGCAATAGCCTGTACCATATCCGTGGTACACACATACTCGGCATTCTGGGGGAAGAAAATACCCCTCTCCCTGTTTTTTATCATGAGGCTGACGAACTTACAGAGATTCCCGATATAAAGCATGCTTCTCTCGTTCTTTTCTTTGGGAAAGAAAGGCAGCTTCTTTGCCATTTTTGCAAGCAGCGGATAATTGCCCTTTGAGTCCTTGCCGTAAATCATGGGCGGTCTTAAGATAACAATTTTAAAATCCTCTGTTTCCAGCTTCCGCAACCCCTCTTCCGCCTTCACCTTACTGTCACCGTAAAAATTAGCCGGTGCGAGAGGGGTATCCTTTGTTATCATTCTTGGCGTTCCGATTCCGCCGCTCTCGCCATAGACAATCATGCTGCTCATAAAGATAAACTGCCTTGCTCCTTCTGCCCTGGCCTTTCGGGCGCATTCCAGCGTCAAATCCGTATTGATTTTATAGTAAAACTGCTTCTGCTCCTCCGTGACCCTTCCCACGTCTGCATGGGCAAGTCCCGCCACATGAAAAATGGCATCATAGCCCCCAAAGCTGCTCTGTCTCCAGCCCTCTCCCCGCATATCCACGGTATTCACGGAGATTTCCGGACAATTCTCTTTTATCCAGTTTTCAAAGCTGGTTCCGATATAGCTGTTTGCACCTGTTATTAAAACACGGTATTCTCTCTGTTTCACCCTCAACCGCCTTACTGCTCGCCTCTTTTTGCTGTTCGCTTCTTTTTGCTATTCGCACTTCTTTTCTTTTGCTTCCCTCTCAAGTTCCCCGGTTCCGCCCTCCACAACGCCCTCCTGCTTCGCCACGGATACCACTGTTCCAAGGATGCATTTTACATCCATTTTAAAGCCCATCTTTTTCACATATTCTCCGTCCAGTCTCGCCTTTACATCAATAGGAAGCTCATCCCTGCCGTTAATCTGAGCCCAGCCGGTAAGACCCGGAAGGATTTCGTTAGCGCCGTACTTATCCCGTTCCGCAATCAAATCGTACTGATTCCAGAGTGCGGGCCTGGGTCCCACAATCGCCATATCTCCCTTTAAGATATTGATAATCTGGGGCAGTTCATCCAGACTCGTTCTGCGCAGAAATCCGCCCACCTTCGTGATATACTGCTGCGGATTTTCCAGCAGGTGTGTTGGCGTATCCTTCGGCGTATCAATCCGCATGGTGCGGAATTTCAGAATATTAAAATGCTTCTTGTGGATACCCACCCGCTTCTGTTTGAAGAGGACCGGCCCTCTGGAGTCTGCCTTAATGGCGATAATCAGGATAAGAAACAGGGGGGACAAAATAATCAGTCCAATCAGGGCCAGAATCCGGTCTGTGACATTTTTTACGCTTCTATACATTTTCCTCACCTTAGCTACTCAACTGCTCTCCACACTTCACAAATAATATTGCCGTATGACGAGAATTCCTTCACAAGCTCATAATTATCTTTTACATAATTATATTCATCCCTGCTGTACATAACTGCATAGGTTGTATTGACGATAACATACTCACTGTTTTTCCAGTCTTCCTCCACGCAAAAAACCTCTTTTTTATCTGCCGGGAAATAATCCAGCTGGTCCGTAATTCCCCACCTTGTAGGATTGTTCAACGCGCCTACACGAACAATCTGTTCTGTATCCTCCTGCTTCAGTATGGTATCAAGCGCCTGTTTAACGGATATATCCCAGTAGTCAAGCTCATATTGCTCCACCACATCGTCTCCCGCCAGAATATTGTAATAGCTGTGTTCATTGGGATAATTTATCAGAATTCCCACAGCCAGAACCGTCAGATAAATTGCTCCGCACGCTTCGCCTATCCGTCCCTTTCCCCTTTTCTGCAGAAATTCGGATATTTTTGCAGCGGCATATCCGGCTGCGATAATCATGGATGCATAGATAAAATAAAGATGACGCCAGCCGTTGTAAAGCGGTGTTGCGGCAATTACGGCATAGCCCGCAGGGACAACGCCTATCATTACAATGCAAAGGACATAGCCTGCCTCCGACCATATCTTTTGAAATCTGCTCCTTATGATTTCACATGTACTCATGCAGAAACCTGCCACTGTCATCAAAAGAATCAGCACCGGCGTCGTCAGCAGCACCATGGTGGGCAGATACTTCCTGGGTATTCCCGTATAATCCTTATGTATCATCTGTCCGTCAAAGAGGACATAGTCATTCCACAAATCATAGTTTACTGCATATTCAATGTTGTATCGGAAGAAGGCTACAATTCCCGACCAGCTTGCCGGCGTCAGCAGAATATAGAACGCCAGCCATAGTCCGATGCACCCCAATGTCTTTCCCAGAATCCGGCGATTAAATCTTCCGTTCACAATCAGATAACACAGAGCATACAGTCCAAGTACTCCGAATACCCAGGCGCCGAGCAGCTTCACATTAAATGCCAGAGCACCCGTAAGAGCAAACAGAATAACACTTTTCGCCGAGGTTTCCCGCATCAGGCGTAAACACCAGTAAAACATGGAAAATACAAGGGAAAGCAAAACGGTATCTTTATTGTTATAATGGTTCTCCGCAAACATTCTTGGTGTCAGGAAAAACAAAAGCGTGGTAAATGCTGCAAGACGCTCTGAATGAAACAATTCCTTTCCCAACAGGTACAGGGAACAAATCCCCCAAAAGGCCAGCAGGAAATTATAAATCTGCCAGATGATGCTTCCCGCAAACGGAGAAACCTTGTTTACATACCACAGCCAGAAAACAGGATAGAAGCATGCCATACCATGATCCCTGTCTTCATCTATGGAGCTCTCCAGAATTCCGGCATCTCCTATCTCCCTTGCAAGAGAAGGTATCTCACCCGGCAGATGCAATAAATATTCTCTTACATTTCCAAACAGGATTCTCTGTTGGGCCGCCTGATCCAGATATGCGCCGTAGCCGGGTACAGTCAGCAGTCCTACCAGTAAAATAATAGCCAGAAACCAGAACTCTTTTTTCTTCATTTGCTCCAAGACCTCCGTTCTTCGACGAACCTGCTGAGCATACCCCGCATCCCCTTTTCCGCATCTGTCTTATTACATCAAATCAGGCGACCACTCAATATCCGTGTCTCCCTCTGTCGAACCTGAGGAGTCCGAATCTCCTCCGTTGTCTCCGCCGGAATCCCCACTGCCGGAATCCCCTCCGCCGTTATCGTGATTGTCGTCATCGTCATCATCATCGTCGTCATCATGGGCAGGCGGCTGGGTCGGTGCCACTGTAGGCGCCGGCGTCTGTACCGGCTTCGGAGTCACGGCCGGCTTCTGGGTTGCTGCAGGGGCCTTCGTCGGTGCTGCCGTCGGCTCCGGCGTGGGTTCCGCAATCAGCTGTCCCTTGTCGTCATAGGTCATTGTCTTTGTCTCATAGACCATATTCTCACGATTCGTCCACAGGTCAAATACATCTCCTGCCGCTCCCTGATAGACCGACACAATATATTCCCCGACCAGAACACCCTGAGAATAGGTTCCCTGCTCCTTCTTGATTTCTCCCTGTTCACCGTCAATCTGCCAGGTCACAAATTCTCCGTCGTATTCTCCGTCGGAAATCCCTGTCTGCATAAGACTCACCTTACTGTCCGCCTGCTTCAGGAGAGAAACGCTGTTCTCATCCGCCTGATAGCACACGTTGGAATAGGGTTTTCCGGAGATATCATATCCCACCTGCACAGAGAGCAATATCTCCTCCCCCTGCTGCAGAGTATAGCTTCGACATCCCTCGTAAAGCCTGGGCGACATGGTTTCAAACCATTCTTCGCTGCTGACCATGTGAATGCTTTCGCCAAGGTACTCCTCCACATCCAGATTCCGGTACAGGGATTCCATGGCATCCTGTACGGCCGCTTCCTCTTCTTCCGTCAGCTTTCCCGTATTATACAGCAGTTTCATCTCATTCGCGGACTGCTCGGGCTGCGCCAGTACAGGCGTCGTTTCCATATGAACCGCCTCCGGCATTCCAAAGGTATCACTAGTCTGACTGCTCACTTCCTCACTGCCGTCACCGCAGCCCGTAAGTGTCGCCGCCAGCATAACACCGGATAAAAATCCGCATATCTTCCTCTTAGTCATTCGTTTAATCCTTTCTCAATCGTCTGCCTATGCTGCATTTCCGCCACTGACGGTCTTGTCCGATTTCGCCGCCTCTCCGGAAATTTTGTCTGCATCATCTATAATTTTCTTCAGGAACTGATACGTATCTGTTCCCTGTTGATAAATCCCCTTATCCAGAAGCTGTTGCGCCAGATTATAAATACTTCTTGCCTGCGCAGGTCCATAGAAGGTGTAGGAAACTCCATTCTTCTCCAGGATAATATAGCCCCGGAATGCATATTCCGTCTGATACTGCTCCACCGGCAGACCCGTCAGCACAGAGGTGAACCGATATCTGCCGTCCACCGTCTCGTAAACCACATCCTGCTGCTTTCCACTGCTGTCCTTTCCGTAAGAGAGTCCGCTTAATACCTTGTCTCCGCCCTTAACCATAGGATATTTATCGCTGTTGCTGTTGTTCATGACAAGCGTTCCGTACTCCTTCAGCTGATACCCGTTTACGCCGGAGGAGGACAAAAGCCGACTCCTCAGGTCCGTGGAAATGCCTGTCTTAAATCGGATTCCTGATTTTCCCGTAATTCTGATGGAAAAGCCGTGATAGGTCAGAAGATTTTCCAATTCCGGCTCTGCCGTTGCCACATAAGTGGTACCATTATAGCGCAGACTCCATGCGTACATCCCCGTGGGGACGCCCGCGTCGCTGTACTTATACATGACCGCTGTCTTTGCGCTGCTGTTGGGTGCCGTCACCGTCAGCCGTCCGTTGTTCAGAGTTCCTTCATATTGCACACCGTCCAGCCAGATTTCCGTGCCGCTGTAGCCGCTCGGCACCGTCACCGTCACCTTTGTGTCCGGAGTCGGTATGCCGCAGGGCTTCTCAGGCATATTTTCATACACGGGAATCTTGAATACAAAGGTACAATCCAGAGCCCCCGCATTTGCATACAGCTTTTTTATGCTGGCAGCTTCACTTGTGGGTGCGGAAATATTCTGCATATACTGATGGGTATACAATGCATAATACCCGTTGGGATTTACATTGTATTTCTGAAGGTAGAGAGTGTCCTGCCCCTTCTTAATATAGTTATTGCCAATAAAGTCGGCACCGCCCAGAATGGAATAATATGCACTGTTCCAGACATATGGCTGTGCATTTTTGGCATAATTCAGGCCGTTTTCAATGACCTCCTTGTCCGTTTTACCCGTAGCCCCGATGTTAAAGTAGTTATAGTATCCTTCATATCCGGGATAGGTACCGGAAATCAGCGGTGAGGTTCCCTGTCCCTGCTCCTGGAGCACCCTCGCCGCCAGATGGAAGGGACTGATTTCCCGTCCCTTTGATTTCCCGACCGCATAAAAAATATAGGCATAGGTCATATCCGTTTTGGGCGCATTCTTGCTGCTGTTCATAAAGGTATTCTGCAGGAACCGCTCCACCGCCTCCAACGTATGATATTCCGCATTGTAGGTCAGCTGCTCAAACTGGAAGATGGCATCCTCCGTCAGAGCATTTCTGGGATCCATGTAAAGCTCCACCGCCGCTTCCGTAGCATAATACCAGCTTCCCGAATCATAGAGTCCGTTCTTTGCCCAATCGGGAAAGGTCTTATACACAAGGCTTTTCCCGCCCTGCATCTCATTATAGATAACCGTCTCCCAGTCGAGTGTCGTATTCATCTTGGCAAAAATCCAGTTCGGATGCTTTTCCTTCAGAGCCAGCAAGGCAGGGCGGTAGCTTTCCGGGAACTGTTCTATGTCGGCATAGGTAGCCGTTCCCGCCCCATCCAGAGCGTAAAGGGCTGCAGACCTGTTCATGCCGTAATACTCTTCCCACTCCAGAAATCTGGAATCCGAACAGGCAAGATAAGTCCTCGGAATATAGCCGCAGTACTCTGCACCGTTATATTCCAGACGGACATACTCCCAGATTTCAAGGTCATCATCCACATAAACATCCAGAATATCGACCTGCTGTCCGCTGAGCACGGTAACTGTCGTATCGCTGTCAAAGGAGGGCAGACTCCTCACGGGATAGGTATCGCTCAGGTATACAACCGCCATAATCTCGCGTTCCGCTGCGATTTCTGCCAGTTCTTCTCCCGCCATATCAATCCATTCAGCCGTCTCCTCATCCATGTTCTCTGAGCTTCTGGAGGACAGCTTCTGCTGTGTAGTTGTCTTCGGCGCCGCCTGGACAATCCATGTCCGGCACGGCAGCCCTGTTATCAGAACAGCCGCTGCCAACACTCCCACGATACATTTTTTTACAAAGCTTTGTTTCATCATAAAGTACTCCTGTCCGAAAATCCATTAATTACCATAGTGCCGATGCGTACCGGCGCTACAATCATAGCATATCCTTTCCGACATCTGTCCACCAGTTTTTACCATCCATGCCCCGGATACTTAACCGCGCAGCTTTTCATGTATCTGTCTGATTTTCCTTGGCGCAATGGCAAACAACGTATGATAGAGCTTATTTTTCCCTGTCAATATCGGATTTCTCATGGCCCTTCCCCAGTTATTCCGCAGGTAAGATACAATGCTGCAGTACATCTCATTCTCCTTCGTCATCCGGGAGATGGGAATATGCAGCATATAATCCAGACGCTGAAAAATTCCGAAGCGAAATGCGGTTTGTGCAAGCTGCGGGTATTCTCTCTCCACAAGCTTTGCTGCCATATCCGCATTTTCTACATTATCAGAGTAGACTCTGGAAAAATTATCCTTCTCTGCCTTGCGGGAATTACTTCCGATTCTGTAAAATACATGGTAGGCCTGCTCCGGCAGAGAGACGATAGGGCCGATTTTCTTCAAAAGCTGTACCAGCAAATGAAAATCTTCATTTAAAACGCCCTCGGGAAATCCTTCCCCTTTTAAAATATCACACGTTATGAGTTTTGTACAGAAGGAACAATCCCCTTTGTGCATCAACAGTTCCTCCAGAAACTGTTCCGGGGGAATACAAATCGGCTCCTGCGGAGGCACACAGATATCCGGGAGACGCTTCCCCTGCGGGTCAATCTCATCCCGCCCAATCTGTGCAGCACGCACGCCATACTTCTCTATCGCCTCATACAACAGCTCGTACATCTCTTTATCCACGTAGTCGTCACTGTCCACAAATCCGAAATAAGCCCCTCCTGCATGCATCATTCCAAGATTCCTTGCCGAGGAAGAGCCTCCGTTTTCCTTATGAAATACACGAATCCTGTCATCCTCGCCCGCAAGTCTGTCGCAGAGCGCACCGCTTCCGTCCGTAGACCCGTCATCTACCAGAAGAATTTCCAGATTTTCGTAGGTCTGCTGTCGCAGGGAGTCCACACATCTGGGCAGATATTCCATCACGTTGTAAACCGGCACAATAATACTGATTAATGGCTTCATTTTCTCCATCCTTACTTTTCCCGGAGCTTACTTTTTCCGCTCCGTCAGCAGACGATTTTTCCGCTCCGTCAGCAGGCGATACATGTCTTTTTCAAAAATAACAGGCGCTATAGAGCACGGGCCGCTAATCGGATTCGCCGTATTCACTGCATCCGGCTTCTCATCCGGCGCAGCCTGCTCTGCGTCCGCCCGGTTCCACTCCACGTCTGCCCTTTTTAAAAAGCCCTGCGCCACGCAGAATGCCGTCAGCCGTTTCGCTGCATTCCCGCTGTTCCACTCCCCTGAAATCGTCTTATAGGCATTTCTGCCAAGCTGTCCGCAAAGCTCTCTGTCACACACCAGCTGCTCTGTCATCTGAAAGAGCATTTCCTCTCTGCCGTCCTCATAAATCATTCCGTTTTCCCCGTGGCAAATCAGATAAGGAACCGATCCCATCATATGGTCTCCCACAACAGCACATCCACTGTTCATTGCCTCGTTGACAACAGCGCCCCAGCCCTCCTGTCTGTCACTGGTGGCAAGGTAAATATCCGCCTGCTCCATCAGACTGCGCACCTCCTCCGGGGAACAATAGCCGCGCAGAGTCACCACATCCTCTATTTGATATGCCGAAACGAGCTGCCCGACCGTCTCCGACATCTCTCCGCCACCCACCATATCCAGATGAAAAGAGCAGCCTCTTTCCTTGAGATATTTCGCAGTTTTCAGCGGCAGCTCGGGATGCTTCCAGTCAATCATCCTCGCCGCCCAGAGCAGAGATGCGCGTTTCTTTCCCCGCATCAGCTTGTCCACATCATAAATGCGCGTCTCGGGAAAATATCCCCATTTCAGCATTTTCTCAGGATAGGCGCGGACGATATGGAAGTCACTGGGCACATATGCTCCTGCACACAGCAGATAGACCGGTTCATTTCGATAACGCGTGTGATCCTGATATTTTTTCTTTAGTCCTCTGGGCGATACCGCCTTCCATTGACCGGTCTTATACAGTCTTTCGCTGTAACGGATGACGGGCTGATGCTTTTCCAGCCTGGGGCGGATATAGCTCTCCTCGTCCGAACCGCCAAAAAGCGCAACCGCGCAGTCTTCAATCAATCTCCGGCAGGCTTCCGGCTCCTCGTAATACAGTCTTAAATAGGGCTGTTCGTTTTTCTCCTTCCACCCCATTTCAATTCTCTCCCGCTCCACACTTTCCGTCTGGATAAAGGCAAAGCTGCCTCCCAGAAGCTCATACATGGCATCGCAGAAGGGAATCTGATGATGGTTCAGGTAATTGGATATAAACACAAATTTTATGTCTTTCAATCTCCGCTCTCCATAAACATTTTTGCATAAATTTCCTTCATTTTCTCGTAATTACGACCTCTATTATGGTTTCTTCCTGCATGATTCCTTGCATTTCTACAATATTCCTCTAATTTGTCGTTATCCTTCCAAATCTGAAGAACCGCATTAGCAAGGCGTTTGGAAATAATATCCAGATGCTTTTCGTCATCAGCTTTTGAATTACTAGTGTTATCAAATCCATTTAAGGGGGTCCTGAAGCCCTCGTACAGAATACCGTCCTCCCCATCCGTAAAAATACTGGGAATTCCACCTACATTAGCGCTGACGCAGGGTACACCGAGCAGCATTGCCTCTCCCAGTGAGTTTGGCGAATTCTCAATGGCCGAACAGCACACAAAGAGATGACTCTTCAAATAACGCTCCTTCATCTGCTCCGCATTCAGCTTCCCCAGAAATACCACGCTGTTCTTCAGCCCGTTGCTTCGGATCAGTTTTTTAAGATATTTTCCATAGGCAGAAATTTTCAGTCTTTGCTTTAAGGTTTTTGTATTCACAAGACTGTTTCCCGCCACATATACCTTTGTATCAGGATACTTGGCCCGTATTATGGGAAGTGCCTTCAGCATATAGTGAAGTCCCTTGATAGGATAATCTCCCTGGCTCAGGAAAATGGAATGGGAGATACAGCCTTCCCGGCTCCATGCCCCCTCATAAAAGACAGGGCGGAGTGTCTCATTCATATTAAAATAATTTGCCTGCGGATTCCACTCTCTGGAATAATATCTGTCCCACTCTGTCCTCCCGGCTATATTTTTTGCCAGTTTAACGGCCTCTATCTCCATCCTTCCTCTCTGTACAAACTTCTGCTGCTGTTCCAAAATACTGTCCTTTTTCAGACGGTCACGCAATGTCACAGAGTGAATGACCTTCTCCGGCATATTCGCAAAATACGCATTGGCATACACTGCGCAAAGGCCCTGAATGCTGATTAAAATTCTCTCCTTCCTCGGAAAAACCCTGCACATGGCAAGTGTATGAGGATATTCCGTTCCGAAGCAGTGCACAATATCCGGTTCGAAAGCCTCCGTAATTTTCCGCAGACGTTCCTCCAGTCCCGCATCGTAGACTTCCGGGTGGGTAGTATCCTCCTGAAAGCCGTAAAAAGTCAGCTTTCCGTCTGCTGTGGTGACCGTCCTCATGCAGACCTCATGCCCCTCGGGAAACATTTTGTTCGGTGCCGGGAACGCCACCGCCAGCTCAATTCCGTTCTCATATCTCTTTTTCAGGACCACATCTGCCAGACCGGAGAGCCAGCCCTCCTTATTGGACGCTTCCATATTCAGCTGTTCCGCGATAATCGGAAGCATTACATTGCACAGCCACAGTACCTTCATTTATACCCCTCCTAGTCGAAAATCCAGTTCAGATAAGGCAACAGCCTGATATCCACCGCATACATCCCCTTCAGCAAAAAGACAAAGTAAATTCCAAAGGCGCCGATGACCGCTGCATAGCCCAGCCGGCGAAGAATTTTTTTCTCCATTCCCGCAAGTAGTCTCGGGAGCAGAAATATCTGGGAAATAATCATGTAATACCCCACTCTCGATACCTCTGGAATAAAGGAGCCGCAGCAATACACCACCAGTCCGAACAGATTCAGAAAGAAATAGAATCTGTTCTCCAGATTCTCCTTCAGGCTTTCCCGATAGCAGATGATGCCAAGAAGGAGCACGCAGACACATTTCAATATGTTTACATAGGACAGCTGTCCATTATCAAAATCCGAATCCCTGTAATAAGGATAAAAGTAGAAAATAATTTCCCGATACAGATTCTGACAGAAAATCAGGCTTGTAAGAAAAATTCCGCCCACAACGTAATAGATGCGTTTCAACCTGACAGCTGCAAGAAGCCTTGCCATCAGGTACACCGGTATCACCAGCAGGACAGATTTATGGATAAAGGCGCCAGCCAGTACCCACAGTATAAACTTTCCATATTCTCCCCGCAGTACATACTTCATGGAGAAAAGTGCAAGCGCAAGGGCAAAATAATATCTGACAGAATTCAGGCTGTTAAAATAGTAGCCTCCCGTCATCAGCAGATACAGAGAGAAGGCAAAGCTGACCGCCTGATCTCTCAGGGCTCTCACGAAAAAGAATACAGTCGTTATGGAAAAGAATGCAAAGATGGAGAGATACTGAAGCTTTTCCCCATCGAATAAATTCCGAAAGAATCTGACAATCGCATTAAAACCGACCTCTGAAGCCACATGACGATTCTGTTCAATCAGCTGAAAGTTCAGCCAGTAGACCCAGTAATCGTTCCCCACCGCGATCCTGCAGGCAGACACTCCTGCCAGCAGGCAGAATATCGCAAAAATCGCCACACGGTTTCTGGCCAGCCTTCTGTCGCATCCGGGCAGTTCTCCGGGTAGTCTGCCTCCGCGGATATACCCCGGTACATAGTCCCTGTTATCCACGAAGAAGCCCAGTATTACGGTTATGATTGTCAGCCCGATATAAACAAGAGCGCTTTTCTCCATCCTTGTCTCCTCTGCAAACATTCCTTATGAAGCACGCCGTTTTTGCGTTCTTCCCACACTTTTCATTCCTTCCCTCATATACCTGTATGCCTGCTTTACACTCATTTCGCTGCACATTTTTCCACGATGCGCAAGCAGGAATCTGAGCGCCATGGCCCAATCCAGCTTCCCGTACAGATAGTGGTACAAGACACCTCTGTCATAAAAGAATTTTTCATTATATCCCGCAAACCAGGTAGAGTCACCCGCCTCCTCCCGGGCAATGGTTACAGGAGCGGTATAGACCCTATATCCCTTTTTCATGAATTCCTTCAAAAACAGACTGTCCTCTCCGTTACTGTACCTCGCTCCCCCGCCAAACAAAAGAGAAAAAGTGACTCCCGATTTAAAAAGGCTGTCTCTGCGTACCGCAAAGCTGACTGCGCCATATCTTCCACAGTTATACCAGCGCACTCTTCTCCGCTCCGTAATATGATAAGTACGGCGTTCCTCCTCAACCGTAACGTTGAAAAGTATCATATCGGCATCGGGATTCTTCTCAAATTCCGACACAATTGCCGCTTCATATCCGGGTTCATATACAATATCCTCATCCGAAAAAAGGCAGATATCACTATCTGCCCTCAAAATAGCCTCATTGCGGCTCCTGCCCACGCCCCGGTCAGGAAAGGAGAAAAAGCGCACAGAATGTCCCTTGTATTCCATTTCTTCATATCCCAGCCTGTCACACTGATTGATAATCACCGCGTCGGAATCCAGCTGCATATGAACCGCTGTTTCCGCCGGGGTTCGATTCATGACGGACGCCAGTACCTGAACCTTCATGGGCACACACCTTTCCTTAAACTTCCTCTTTGCTTCCAAACCGATAGTAACTGCGAATCAGCCATTCATCTGCATCGCATAAAATCACAGCTGTTATATTGCAATCCTGCTGCTCCAGATATTCCATTGTATACTCCAGCTGTTTTCCTGCATGGCTCCCCGCTCCCACAGCCAGAAGAATACCGTCTGCCTCCCGCAGTATCCGGCAGCTTTCCGGGCAGAGCACAGGCGAGGGAACCGCAAACCAGGCTCCGCTCTTTCCAATCGTTTCCGGGCAGCGTTCCCGCAGCTTCTCCAACAGCTGTATCGGTTCCACCTCCTGCTGAACCGCACACACAGCTGTCTTTTCTTTCTGTCCAAAAAGATAACATATGTTTTCTTCCAATGCAGCACTCTCAGCTGTTCCTATTACCTTCAGGCCATATCGCCTTTTGATAGTAGCCGGAAGCCAGATATTGTCGTCTCCGAGTTCCTTCAGCAATAAAATAACAACCGTAAAGAAACAGGACAGTACCGCACTCAACGCAAATGCCCGGCCCGGCCTCACATCGGCTTTTACCAGGGGCGCATCCACCGCGGAATCCACCACGCGGATGGAGTTAATCTCCTGAATCTCTTTGGGGAAAACATCCGTCATCACCTGTTCCACCGCCTGTGCGATGCGCACACTGAGCTGTGGATTATCTGTGGTCACCTTCGTGGAAGGAACACGCAAATCAGACGCGAGGTCAGCACTCAGGGCTTCTGCCAGTTCCGCGTCTGTCATACCTGTTTCTGCCCTCTCCTGCACTGCTTTCAGAAATTCGCCGGAATCCAGGTAAGTGTTCCAGGTTGTAGCATTGATGTAAACCGTTCCCACATCCTTTTCCTCTTCCACGGCATACTCCACATGGTAGGTTGAGTCAGCACAATACAGTTCTTCGGCCTGCAACACATTTCTCAAATAATATCCGCCGCCAAATATAAGCGTCCCCGCCAGGGTAAAGCCTGCAATGATATTCAGCTGCCTTATCATACGGAGCACTGTCAGCCTCAAATCAAAAGGCTCCCTGCCGTAGCTTCCTTCCAACATATTTCTTACTCTCTCCTCTGTCCTTCTTCCTTCAATGCGGTAATCTGCTCAGACTCCACACCCTCTGTACTATCCGGCCAGAACAGAACCTTCAATGTCAGCATCATCAGCTTGATATCCAGCCAGACAGAATAGTTCTCAATATAGGTCAGGTCAAGCTTCAGCTTATCATAGGGTGATGTATTGTACTTTCCGTACACCTGGGCAAAGCCTGCAAGTCCGGCCTTAACCTTCATTCGAAAAGCAAACTCCGGCATTATCTCCACATACTGTTCGATAATCTCCGGTCTCTCCGGTCTCGGCCCGATAAAAGACATATCGCCGCGCAGAATATTGATAAGCTGGGGCAATTCGTCAATCCTGCACTTTCTGATAAACCTCCCGATTGGGGTGATACGACTGTCATTTTTTTGTGCCAGTCTTGCTACACCATCTCTCTCCGCATCTGTTCGCATACTTCTGAACTTCATAATATAGAACTCTCTTTGGTTCAATGTGCAGCGCACCTGCTTGTACAGCACCGGACCGCCGTCGTAAAGCTTAATGGCAATTGCCGTAATCAGCATAAACGGCGAGGCAATCACCAGCAAAATCAGGGAACAGACAATATCAATCATTCTTTTAAAGAAGCGCTGCTCCATCGTCAGACTGTATTCCCTTGTCAAAAGCATGGGACTGTCGAAGACATGAAGTTCTTCCGCACCGCTCATTATAACATCCGTTATTTTAGGGAGCACATAGACACGGATAGAATGTCCATAGCAGAATTTCAGCAAGGGACTTCTGTCCTCCACCGAAATATCCCCCAGTACAACCGCATTACATTCTTCCTCCTCATAGGACTGCAGAATTGCTCTGCACAGCACATCAAAGCCCTCATTGACATTGATGGTCTTCGTAATGACATATTTATCCTTACGGCTCTCGAACTTGCTGCAAATATCCTCATAGGGCCTGTCCCCGTGAATCAGCAAAAGCTTTCTGGGCGGGAATATATTCTGATAAATCCGATTGGCAATATTAACATAGATAATCACAATGACAATCTGTTCTGCCATCATAACCAGAAGGGCGTACGGCGCAATCAATCCACGGGCCATAATAACCATCTCAAAGTAGATAATGATGTTTGCCAGAAAGGTGGACAGAGCCTGGGAAAATACAATTTCCGCATTTTTCTGGTATCCAAGACGCACGCCTCCGTAGGTGGCGGACAGAAACAGCAGCACAACAGTATAGAAAGCCAACTCCGCAAAGGTTCCTTTTCCCCAAAGTCCCTGCAGGTCTTCAACCACACTGTACTGGAAATCAGCTCTCCAGTGAAAGTAGAAAACGATTGTCTCCAATACAATACATATACCTATCAGTCCTAAATTTATCAGCCGTTTATAGGTCTCCAGCTTTCTCAGTTTTTCTTCATTGGCAGAACTACTCAAAACAAGCTTCCTCCGAGTTTCCACATATCACAATACAATATCTTGTAGTATATCATATTTTTCCCGTTTCGTACAGTCCTACACTCTTCTCTTTACCGCCCTGACTGCCCAGAAGCAGAAATGCCACGCGCTGCTTACTATATTCATCCCTTCTGCCTGCCGGTAGAGATTCCAGATGCGTCGCAGCGCCTCCAGCTTATTAGAGGAAAGCGACCTGCCCGCCCGACGATATTTTGCCAGATTTTCGTCAAGGCCGTAAGCCACATAGCCATTCCGCAGCACCTTCCACCACAGGGCCGTATCCTCGCTTTTGATAATCGGCATCTCCAGCAGAGCGCTGTCAATCTTCGCCCTGTCAAACATGACCGTAGTCGTAAAAATCGTGGTATTGCTCAATGCCTGTTTATAGGTAAGCTTCTCCGGCACACGGACAATTTTCCCCGTGCCGGCTCCGTGTTCATCCGCAAATTCATATCCCGTAAAAACAAAAGCTGCATCCTTTTTCTTTAGAAACGCGAGCTCATGCTCCAGCTTTTCCGGCATCCAGAGGTCATCTGCATCCAGGTAAGCAATATATCGACCCACTGCCTCCTGCAATCCTCTGTTTCTGGCTCTCGCCGCTCCCATATTGGATGGCTGCTTTATCAGCCGGATTCTTTTTTCCTGTTTTTTCTCTATATATTGTTCAATCACCTGCCGTGTACCGTCGCTGCTTCCATCCTCTACCAGGAGCAGCTCCCAGTCCGGACATGTCTGCGCCAAAACGCAGTCCATTGTCTCCACAATAAACCTTTCCGCATTATAGACAGGGACAATAATACTAATCAATTCTTCCAAGACAGCTTCCTCACGCAATCAAAAGATAGTATCCGTCTAACCTCACGGTACGGACGTTCAGCACTCTTTCCAGTCTTTTCACAACACGCTCGTCCAGATTTCCCGGCAGCAAAACGCAATTTGCTCCTGCTCCCAGAGCAGTCTCTACCTGCTCCGCAGCCCCCTCGGCATGTCCGAGCGCAGCCGTTTCCTCCATCCACTGATAGAGCAAAATGATATCGTCCGGATACGTGTCGTAGGCATAGGCATTCAGCCATTCATCCCACATGTTCCGTCCATACAGCAGCCCTATGGAGGCATCCGTCTCCCTTGCATATTCCAGAATTTCCTCCGGTGCCCAAAGACAGATTGGCTCACCCTGCATTTCCGCCCGAACCTGAGACAATATACTCTCTGCCGCTCTTCTCTGCGCATCCTCCCCACTGTCGACGGAGGTTTTACCCAAGCCGCTGCCAAGGAGTAATACCGCAAGAAGCAAAACCAGCACCGGCACTCCCCGTTTCCACTCTGACGCTCTGAAATCAGGCCAGCATTCACTCAGAAAGCAGACGGCTCCGTAGGCGATAACTGCCGTCATGGGAACCAGACTCCAAATCCACTGGTAATCATAAAACTTCGTCTGATACAGCATCAGCCCCGCAGCCGTCACCGGAATAACACAGCATGCTGCTGTCAATGTCGTGTAGACAAGCAGCGTCTTCTGGGTCACTTTTCTGTGGGATATCCAGAGAAAAATCAGACTCGCTGCCAAAAGTGCCGCCAGCTTACCCGCATCCGTAAAATTCTGCCAGCCGAGCCAGGCATTATTCAGAAGCTCCGTCATCTCACGACCTCCCTTCCGCCGGCCTGTCCGGCATCCGCTTTTTTGCAAAATACGCCGACTACTGCCATTCCTGCAAGCACAAACAGACATGCTCCCATACCGTACAAGGTCCACACCAGACATGCCTCCGCCATAACACACGCCAATGCAGGAAGCCATTTTCTCCGCAGGCAAAGAGAAACCACCCAGGGAATCAGCACCGTATTGCGGATTGTCACGCCCCGCCAGCCACAATATAAAATACCGAAGCCGTCCATACCGTACAGATAGCTTCCCGCCCAAAGCAACAATGCTACCGCGATCAGAAAAGTCCTTCTCTTTTTTCTGTCCTCGCCAAACAGACATCCGGCCAAGGCGCCATAAGCTCCATAACAGCCCAGCAGAGTCAGGACGGGAGACACCTTCCACACGAGGCTCTGCGGTGACAGCCGCAGCAATTCGCACAGTGCCCCGTAAAGCGTTGGCAGACAAAGAATTTTCAGTCTGGAAGGAATGCCCTGTTCATAGGCCAGTCCTGTCATGGGATTTACCTGATAGACAGCATTGCTCTGTAAAAAGCTCCCCACTGTCTCCACCGTCATATCACCCCGGCGGTACACATCCCTGTTTGTCAGAACAAAGAAAAGCTGTGAAAGCACCACGGCCGCAAAAAGGACAAGCAGCAGCTTTTCCGTACCGCTTGCCGGCTTACCGGTGTTTTCGACTTCCTTTCGATGCTTTCGAAACATGACCAGAGCTAATGCGGCAGCAAGAAGGATTACAGGCACTGCCAATGCGCCAAACAGAAGTGCACAAAAATGAAAGGGGCGGTTCAAAAACACCCCGCACAGATGCGAAACCTCTGCAATTCCAATAAAAGCCACCGCGGTTGCAGGTATCAAATCGGCGGCAGAATAATCTTTTTTCATATCAATGTCTCCTTCGGAGCCGCTTGCTGTCGCAGGCGCTCCGAACACTTACCAAAAATACGTTTTCATACTCGCAAACCCGCGCTGTCGCGCTTCACTGCCTGCTTCGCAGGCGGTTTGCTCGTTGATGGGTGCAGGAAAAGCAAATGTCTCCTTCGGAGCCGCTTGCTTTTCTTCTGCACCCATCATATCATATTTATAATTTTGGTACAAGCAAAAGCAGCCGGCGCGTCGCGCCGGCTGCCTGTCCGTCTTCCCTGCAGTAAAAGAGTAAATCAATTTACACCTATTCCACTCCTACATAGCCTTAATGTCCAACCGGACCTTATCGGCAATTCGTGCTATGTATTCACTATTGGTAGGTCTTGTCCTCCCCATTTGCGCGGAATATCCAAACATCTTTTCAAAGGTCTCCATGTTCCCCCTTGTCCAGGAAACCTCAATCGCATTTCGGATTGCGCGCTCCACCTTCTGGTCTGTTGTTTTGAAATGCTTTGCAATAGTGGGGTACAGCAGCTTCGTCACACTGCTGACTACCTCCATGTCCTTTCCCGAAAGCAAAATGGCATCTCTCAGATAATGGTACCCCTTCAGGTGAGCAGGCACTCCGATATCAAGCATTATATCTGTGATATACCTCTCCAGTTCATAATCTTTTAAACCATCAATCTCCATACAATTCCCCTTTTTTATGTCGAATATTACTCGATTACTGCGGTGAACGAGTATATATTAACATAATTGTCGGTTATTGGGAATATTTTGGCCCGCTAAGATTTCGTTAAGAGTTTTTACACAGTTAAAACTACAGCCTCTCCTTCACGAGATAAATGGGACGTCTTTTCACCTCCATATAGGTCTTTGCCAGATACTGTCCCAGAATTCCCGTGCAGAAAAATTGCACGCCGCTGGTCATCAGAATAATGCAGACCAGAGACGGCCAACCGGAAACAGGGTCTCCGAAAATCAGCTTTCTTACGATAATAAAGATAATCATAACAAACGCCAGCAGGCAGAACAAAACTCCCACCACGGAGGCGAGCATCAGCGGTGCAGTAGAAAAAGCAGTAATCCCGTCCAGAGAATACAAAAACAGCTTCCAGAAATTCCACTTTGTCTCTCCCTTGGCACGCTCAACATTCTCATATTCCAGCCATTTGGTATGGAAGCCGACCCAGCCAAATATCCCCTTTGTGAACCGGTTATATTCCTGCATGGAAAGAATGGCGTCTACCATCTGTCTTGTCATCAGGCGGTAATCCCTGGCTCCATCCATAATCTCTGTTTTGGAAATCTTTTTCATCAGACGGTAAAACATTCTGGCAAAAAAGCTTCTGACCGGCGGTTCTCCCTTGCGGCTCACCCTTCTGGTGGCCACGGAGTCATAGCCCTGTTCTATATAGGAAAACATCTCCGGCAAAAGAGCAGGCGGATCCTGCAAATCCACATCCATCAGCACAACGTAATCTCCTCTGGAATTTTCCAGCCCGGCAAACATTGCAGCCTCCTTGCCAAAATTTCTGGAAAAGGAAATCAGATGGACGCGCTCGTCACGCTCGTGAAGCTTCTTCACTTCCTCCGCCGTTCTGTCCGTGGAACCGTCATTGATATACAGCAGCTCCAGTTCTATCTTTTTTTCTGTAAAAAAGGAGTCATTCTTCATCAGCTCCTCATAAAAGAGCTCCACACTCTCTTCTTCGTTATAGCAGGGGACAATTACGCTCAACAGGCTCATAGATTCTCTCCCGTCTCCTTTATCTTATTCTGCTTTTAAGTATACTATTCCCAACGCTAATTCGCAAGCCAAAAGCATCTATTAAAAAATCTTAATTTTCCTCTTCATCGGGTGACTGAATGCGTTTCTTGTGGTAAAATGGTTGAAGTTACCAAAGGAGATGTATCATGAAAAGAATTACTGTTTGGCTCGTGCTGGCGGCAACCGCTGTCATGCTGTGCGCCTGCGGGCAGGAGGATAATCCTGACAGCCCGATTATACCGGAGCCGGAGGCTTCTGCTTCCTCGCCATCCGATACCCCCGGCGGAACCGCCGCTGATTTGAACAATATTGCTGTTGTCGTGGAAGATGATTCCACGCCCCCTCACGATGGAATGGTCCGCAGCCGTCTCACAAATGAATGGGTGGACGAAGAGGTTGCGAATACACGTCCCATTGCCGTGATGACTCCGAATGAAATCGGTGCCGTCCCTCACTACAATCTGTCCGAGGCCTCCATTCTCTACGAGGCAAACGTGGAGGGGCGGATGACAAGGATAATGGCAATTTATGAGGGCTGGCAGGATCTGAAAAAAATCGGAAATGTCAGAAGTCTCCGCACCTATTATGCTTACTGGGCCTTCGAGTGGGATGCCTTTATTGTACACGTTGGCGGTCCCTTTTTCATCAATAACCTGATGGCAGAACCCAATACGCAGCATATCGACGAAAACAACAGTGTGGACAGCGACGCTTTCTTCCGCACCACCGACCGCTCCGCCCCCCACAACGCCTATGTTTCGGGAGCCGGACTGCTGCAGGCAATCAACAAACATGGCTATTCCCTGCAGGACAGAGGATTGACGGACGAAAACCACTACCAGTTCACCACCAAGGCAAATCCGAATTCCCTGATTCAGTACGGAAATGATGCAAAAAGCGCTGTCTACATTGACATGTCGGGATGCTATCCCCTGACAAGATGTTATTTTGAATACAACGAGGAAGACGGGCTCTACTATCGTTCCCAGCATCTGGCAAGCGGAACCGACGAGCCCCACGTAGATGCTGTCACCGGAAAACAGCTCTCTTTCAAAAACATTCTGGTGCAGAATGTCACCTATGAGGTAATCGGCGGCGAGGAAGGCTACCTTACCTTCCAATGTCACGACACCACAATGGACGGCTGGTACTTTACAAACGGCAAGGGGATTCATGTTAACTGGGAGAAGACAAGCGACTACGGTGCAACAAGATATTATGATGACTATGGCAATGAAATCATTATGAACACCGGGAAAACCATGGTGTGCATCGTGGAAGACGGAGATAATTTCACTTTCCGTTAATTATGGAAAGTATACACCCGGCAGACGTAAAAAAAGGGAGACGCTTCACACCGGAAAGCGTCTCCTTTTTTTGTTATACCAGTTCCAATCTGTTCACCGCGGAAAAGATTGCCCGCACGGAAGCCCTTGTAATATTGGAGCTTACCCCGACACCGTAGGTAACCCGTCCGCTCTCTCCGTCCAAAAGATGGATATAGGCCGCCGCCTGAGAGTTAGCACCGCTCTGAAGGGCATGCTCCTCATAGTCCAGCACCTTGATGGAAATTCCCAGTTCCTGATTCAGTCCTCTCTGTACTGCGTCAATAGGGCCGTTTCCCACCGCCTCAAATCTTCCGGCAGCACCGCGGTTCGTATACTCTACTGTCACCTTGGTATCAAAATCCGTTTTTACAGAACCGCTCATATCTTCCACCTGCAATCTGCGGAAGTGAATCGGCTCTTTTTTATCCAGATAGGTTTCCCTGAACGCTTCCATAATCTGTTCGGGAGAAACCTCTCCCTGCTTCTCTGAAATTGTCTGAATCACATCTGCAAACTCCCTGTGCATCGCCTTGGGAAGCTTGAAGCCGAAATAGGTATCCATGATAAAGGCGACGCCGCCCTTACCTGACTGGGAATTGATGCGCACAATCGGTTCATATTCCCTGCCGATGTCCGCGGGATCAATAGGCAGATAAGGCACCTGCCAGATTTCACTGCCTCTCTCCTTCATGGCCTGAACGCCCTTGTTGATAGCATCCTGATGAGAGCCGGAGAAAGCAGTAAACACCAGCTTACCGGCATAAGGATGTCTGGGATGAATGGGCAGTTTACAGCAGCGCTCATAAATTTCTATAATGTCATTTACTCTCTCCAGATTCAGCTCCGGATTGATTCCCTGTGAAAACATATTATAGGCAAGGTTGACAATATCTACATTTCCGGTACGCTCCCCGTTTCCGAACAGAGTTCCCTCCACTCGCTCCGCACCTGCCAGCATTGCAAGCTCTGCGCTTGCCACACCGGTTCCGCGGTCATTATGGGGATGAATGCTGACAATAATGCTTTCACGGTTGTCCAGATGCTTAATCATCCATTCAATCTGGTCTGCATACACGTTGGGCGTATTCATTTCTACCGTGGAAGGAAGATTGATAATCATAGGATTCTCAGGCGTAGGCTCCCAGGTATTGGAAACTGCATTGCAAATTTCCAGCGCATAGTCCAGCTCCGTACCCGTAAAGCTCTCCGGGGAATATTCCAGAATGATCTTCCCGGGAAATTTTGCCGCTCTTTCCTTTACCATCTGTGTTCCCTTGATTGCGATTTCCGTAATGTGTTCCTTATCCATATGAAACACCACATCTCTCTGTAGGGTAGAGGTTGAATTATAAATATGTACAATGGCCTGCTTACAGCCCTCAATAGCTTCAAAGGTTCTGTCAATCAGTTCTTCACGGCACTGGGTCAGAACCTGCACCACCACATCATCGGGAATCAGTTTTCTCTCTACCAGCTGGCGCAGAAAATCAAACTCAATCTGGCTGGCTGCAGGAAATCCTATTTCAATTTCCTTGAAACCCAGCTTTATCAGGAACTGAAACATTTCTATCTTTTCATCCACCACCATCGGGTCAATCAGTGCCTGATTGCCATCTCTTAAATCGACGCTGCACCAGATTGGCGCTTTCGTGATTTCCCTGTTCGGCCACTCTCTTTCGGGATAATCCACTACCGGATTTTTGCGATATTTTTTATAATTCAGCATTTGTCAAACCTCTCTGTTATGTATTTTTTCTACAAAAGTGGGATGCCTTTTTTATAAGGCATCCCGCGTTTTTTGCTTATTCTCCCAATCCGCTCTCCACTGCCTGAACCAGTGTCTCTAATGCTTTTTCTTCATCTTCGCCCTCACAGACGAATTCAATCTCATCCCCACATTTTACACACGCACCCAATACACTCAATACGCTTTTTGCATTTGCGGTATTATCTCTAAACGAAAATGTAATCAAGGACTTGAACTGCATTGCCTCCTTGCAGAGGATTCCTGCTGGTCTGAGATGCAAGCCGGTGGGATTTTTAATAACAACTTTCTGGCTTACCATTGGCCATCCCTCCATCTTCTATGACTTATTATTACTATAGCATGTTTATTTCACAATCACAAGCTATTTTTAGAACATTACATCCTGAATCAGGGCGGCCAGTTTTTCGGCTTCCTGCTGAATCACCTGCTGATTTTTACCCTCAATCATAACACGGACAAGGGGTTCTGTACCCGAAGGCCGGATAAGCACACGTCCTTCTCCTGCAAATTTTTCTTCCAGCTTTTTAATCGCTTCCGCAATTTCAGGGTATTCCAGATATTTATCCTTCTTATGATTGGCAACCTTGGCATTTACCAGCGCCTGAGGCAGCACCTCCATAACCTGTGCCAGCTCTGACAGGCTCTTTCCGGTGTCCACCATAACCTGAAGCAGATGCAGTGCGCTGAGCAGGCCGTCCCCTGTCGTGTTTTCATCCAGGAAAATAATATGTCCCGACTGTTCGCCGCCCAGGCTGGCTCCGATTTCCCTCATCCGCTCGAGTACATATCTGTCGCCTACCTTGGTCTGCTCCATAGTGAGATGATTCTTTTCACCCATCAGGAAGAATCCCAGATTGCTCATGATAGTTGCAACAATGGTATCCTTCTTAAGTCTGCCCTTGCTTTTCATATAGTTGCCTACGATAGCCATAATCTGGTCGCCGTCCACTACCCTGCCGTTCTCATCCACCGCCAGCAGTCTGTCCGCGTCTCCGTCAAAGGCAAGGCCTACGCATGCCTTCTCATAAACTACCCTTGCCTGCAATTCCTCCATATGCGTGGAACCACAGTTGGCATTGATATTTGTTCCGTCGGGACTGTTGTGAATTGCCACAACATTGCCGCCCAGCTCCTTCAGCGCCTCCACAGAAGTATAGTAGGAAGCGCCTTCTGCACAGTCAACCACAATCTTCATTCCTGTCAGGTCCACGGGAACCGACTTGATAGCATGATTGATATATTCCTCCTTTGCATCCGTGCGGTATTTGACCTTACCCACACCGGGACCGATAGGAAACTTGATTCCTGCCATGTTGTTTTTTATCAGGGCTTCAATTTCGTCCTCCAGTTCATCCGGCAGCTTATAGCCGTTTCCATCAAAGAATTTAATTCCGTTGAATTCCACCGGATTGTGAGACGCCGAGATAACAACCCCCGCATCCACTCTGTACTTTTGTGTCAGATAAGCCACTGCGGGAGTAGGAATCACGCCCACGTACACACAGTTCGCGCCTACCGAGCATGCCCCCGCCATCAGCGCATTTGCCAGCATATCTCCCGAAATACGGGTATCACACCCTACCATAATAGTAGGCTTGTGTTCCTTTTCCTTTGTCAGTACATAAGCACCCGCCTGTCCCAGCTGCATTGCCAGAACAGGCGTCAGTTCCTCATTGGCAATTCCTCTGACACCGTCGGTTCCGAATAACCTTGCCATCTCGCATTATTCCTCCAATTCCTTAAACGTAATTTTAATCGCTGTCTCTTCTTTTATTGTAATGTCATCACCCAGCTGGAAGGTCACGGGAATCGAGTAAGTCTTTCCCTTTATTTCCGTATGCCCTTCTTCCTCCATCCAGGCTGTCACATCGGCAGTTCCTCTGATTGCATTCTGCTGCAGGGCCGTAACCACCGTTTCCAGACCGGAAACCACTAACATATAAGGCTCCTCTGAATCAGGCAATATCGCTTCCAGTCCCTCCGGCACATTGATAACGGAAATACTGCTTTCCGGTATCTCAAAGGTCTTTGTATACTCAGGTTCAATATACACAGTCGCCGTAATACGACCGTTAAAGCTGCTGTCTGCAAGCCTTACATTCAGTGCTGACAGGTACTCCTTAAGATTGATTGTGCTTATCAAATCTTCACTTGCACCGGTTATATCCAGTTTCTCCGCAGGAATCGATATCTTGCTGATGCCGGCAAGGGTTCCCGCTGTACCTGCTATCTTTACAGTAGAAGGATCGCACTCCACTATGCCGGTAGCCAGATATCCCTCCGCAGGTTCTCCCATGACATTCAGTTCAATGGGAACCTCCTTCGTAGCCAGAACCTCCACGGACATATGCACATAATTTACATTCTTTGTAACGCTGGGCAAATCAAGCTGATTGCCCTCTGCATCATAGAGCAATGTCTCCACATTTGCGGAAAGACTGGTAGTTGCTCCGGATACATCGATTTCAATACCCGCATAGCCAATTCTTTCCACAGCAGACTTGGGACCGGAAACCTCGATGATAGTCTGGTCAGCAGATGCGCTTGACACCATGTAGCCCTCCGCCACTTCACCGACAGTGCCGTACTGCACCCGAATCCACTTGCTCGCCTTCTCCTCCACACTGAGACGCAGCACATCGGGATTACTTGTAACAGAGTCCACCTCCGCGTTCGGTACCGCGAGATTGATGGCAATGGTGTTTACCTCTGTCAGCCTGCTCATATCAGCCTCCGCCACAATATCGGAGGAACGCAGGCTCTTGATGACGCTTCTGGGAGCTCTTACTGTCACGCGGATTGAGTCCGTATTATCCAGCACCTCATAAACCTTGTTTTCTTTCTCCAGCAGCTCCGTGTTTTTCAGTGTCACAGGAATGTTATAGAATGTAGTGGAGTCAGAAGGGTCGTCAATCTGCACCACAAGAAACCACAAAATAAAAGCGAGCAGAAGGGAGGCAAGCTTCAAAGCCCAGTTGTGCAATATCCTTTTTTTCATTATTTCTGCCTGCCCTTTCCGCGCCATATGCGCTTTTTGCCGGAATCCTCATCCACATTATTATTCAGAATCTGCCTCATTTTTGCCTTTAATTCCTCTGCACTCAGATTTCTCTCCAGCTTACCCTCGTATGCTGCGCTGATTTTTCCGGTTTCCTCAGATACGATGATAGTCAGTGAATCCGTCACCTCGGAGATTCCGACACCCGCACGATGTCTGGTGCCAAGCTCCTTGCTCAGACCCAGATTATCCGAGAGGGGCAGATAACAGGTTGCCGACGTCACACGATTTCCACGCACAAGAACCGCTCCGTCATGAAGCGGCGTATTATGCTCGAATATGTTAATCAGAAGCTGGCTGGTGACAATCCCGTCTATCTCAATGCCGGTACGTTCATAATCCTTCAGTGATTCCTTCCGTTCAATTACAATCAAAGCCCCTGTTTTCACTTTGCTCATCTCTACACAGGCCTTGGTGATTTCGTTAATTGTCTTTTCGGAAAAATTGTCGTGTTCGCGCCTGGAAGAATCCATAAAGCTCAGCGACTGCATCTTTTTACCCAGAGCCTCCAACGCATGACGAAGCTCCGGCTGCATAACAACAATCAGCGCAATCACCGCAAAGCTAAGCACATTCCGGGCCATCCACATAATTGTGTTCATCTCCAGGAAATGAGCGGTCAGAAGGAATACGCAGATGACAATAAATCCCTTCAGCAGCGTCCATGCCCTGGTATTTTTCATCCAGACTAAAATGTAATACACCAGAAAGGCAATAATCAGGATTTCCAGAATATCGCCCCAGTCCATTGTTCTGGTATAAATTCCAAATTTTTTTAAATACTCCTCCGCCGTATCAATCCACTGCATTGTCCACTTGTCTCGCTTCTTGTTTATATTTCCGAAATCAAAATTCTAAAACAGTTCCTCATAATCGTCATTTCCCGTCACGCTGCCATCCGATGTACTGCCGATTGTAACACTCTTTCCATTTCCCATGCCTGTCGGTCTGCCCGTCGCGCCATAGGTGCTTCTGTTCCCGGGTGCCGTGCGCTCTGTTGTCACGCTGCGGCCTGTGCTTCTGCCGGACTGTCCTCTGTACTGGGAAGCGGCTGTTCCTCCTCTTCCTGCCGGCATTCCGTTTCTGGAACGCTGGGTGTTGATTTTTTTCACTGTTCTGGTGGACATCGCTACCGACATTTTAGGCACAGCCTTCACATAATAATAATATTCATCATCCTCAAACTGTACCTTCTCCGTACGGCTGTAATCCACACAAAATCTGAAGAATTCAATCACCTTTGCTATGATAACCGACAAAAGCGAACCAAGCAGAGCTCCCGCGACGGAGATATTGGTATCATAAATCAAATCACCCACAAGGAGAATCACAACATTCGTCATGGCGCCCGCCATCATGGCAATCGTCCACGCATAATCAATAGACATTCTGCGAATCAGATAGACCACAAGCACAGTAATGACAAAAGCCGCAATCACAACAATCATACCTTTGTTTCCGATAATTCCATCAATCATAAGGCGAATTTTTGCCGTGGATTCAGCCTCTCCCATGGTATTGATGGTTGACGCATTGGAGGACACAGTCTGGAGCAGATAGTGTACAACAACGCCGCATCCGACAGATACAACTGAGGCCGGTCCGCACAGCAGTCCCACCGCAATCGGTACAACATAGGGGATTTTCAGTGCGAAAAGCAGTGGTGTCAGAATCACCACCAGAGAATCCTTCGGGCTGAATCTGAAAAACAGCAAAAACATTACCAGATACACGCAAAACCCTACCAGAAGCACCTCCATGGACAGGGAATACATATGCAGCAGGCTGAACAGAGCGGCAAACAGGACAATGCAGCCCGTGGGAAGAAAGGAGCACATCAGCGAAACAATCAGCACGACAGCTATATTGTCCAGCTGTGTCATATACCCCATCCTGCCATTCAACGTATTCAGCACGAGAAACGCCAGCAGAAACTTTACAACAGGCAGAATAAACGCCTCATACCTGCTGTAAATCAGTTTGATTTTTTCTCTTATTTCCAGTAAAACGGTCATTCTTTCCTCCGGCCGGACGCTCTCTACTTTTGCTCACTGTAGGAAGCATTCAGCTTTTTTAAATTATGATAATAATTCTTCAGGCTCTTTTTCGCCTTCGCATACCGATAGGTGCAAATCACATAAGTCAGCACTGCGTATGCCGCCACGGAAGCTCCGTAATAAATCAGGATACTCTTTGCAAAAGAGATCAAATCCATCTTATAGAGATTCTGCATAAATGTCTCAAAATCATAAAAAATATACAAGGCAAACACAATGGCATATGCAATCGTACCGCAGACAATGGATTTAAGAACCTGTACGGCAATATAATCACTTCGGAAATAGTTGCCGATTTTTACGTTCTTTTTTCCCTCTCCGGCCTCATAAGACGCCATGTGCGCCATCAGTATAATACGCTCTTCATTCAGCATGAGAATCTCTCCTACAAAAAACGCATCTTGGCAGAATCGCGATCACGTTTCTCCCCTAAATCCTGCGGTGTCGGTCGAGCCGAATCCACAATATCCCTGAACCCTCTTGTCACATCATTCTTGCACTTTTCGCAAAACCTGCCGGTACGGATTGACGCGCCGCAGGACTCGCAGACCAGATAGATCGCGGAATCCTCCGTAACCTCCAGACGCTCCTCTCTCAGCCACTGGCGAATCTGTGCCGCATCCACATCACAGGCCTCAGAAACCTCCATAATGCCGACGCCCTTATGCTCACGGATGTATTCCTTTACCTCCTGAAACTTTTCCTCCATCTTTTCTCTGCATGCCGGACAGAGAATCGGACCGACAACATAGTTGAAAATTCTGCCACAGTTCCTGCAATTTCTAACGTTCATAGTATCCTCCATTATGCCGCGGCTAATGTAACAAAATAAATGTTTTCCGCACCGGCTGCCTTCAATGCCCGCGACACTTCCTCAATCGTACTGCCGGTAGTGTAGATGTCATCAATAATGATAAGTACCTTTAATTTTACATCATTTTGCGCTACATTGAAAGCCTTTTTCAAATTATTTTGGCGTTCCCGGCCATTTAATTGCTTCAAGGGCCTCGTATTTTTCACCCTGACCAGCAATTTATCATACACGGGAATGCCCATTCGGCTTCCTACCGCCCTTGCAAGAAGCTCTGCCTGGTTATAACCGCGTTTTCTCATACGGCTTCTGTGCAGCGGAACCGGAACCAGCCCGTCCGGGTGTATTCTCTCAATAAACTCTCCCAGATATTCCGCAATCTGTTCTCCGAAATAATCTGCATATTCCTGACGTCCGCCATACTTAAAGCGATAAATGGACTGAGCCGCCGAGGTATATTCATACAGGGCACGTCCCCTTACATACGTGCGGGTTTTCTCCCTGCACTCCGGACAGTATTCCCCTTCCTCCTCCAGCTTTTTTCCGCACCGCATACACCAGGGCGGGGTAATCAGCCGAAGCTTATCCATACAGTCCGCACAGATTTTTTCTCCCATTGGTCGCACAATTTCATCGCAAACCGGGCAATGCCGTGGAAATAACATCTGTAATATTATTCCCCACACTCTGTTTCCAAATCCGTTTTCTCTCTTTTTCCTTCTCAAAGGCTCCTCCTTAATCCGGGAACCCTTCTCCGACTCTGTATATCTCCCGTATTCTCTCTGTAAGAGCTGTATAACGCCTGTTTTCACTGGCGTTCTCTATCATGCTCCGCACCGTGTCACTACTGCCCAAGATAGTAACACAGCTCCTTGCCCTGGTAATCGCCGTATACAGCAGGTTCCTGTTGAACAGCATCCTGGGGCCGGAAAGCAACGGCAAAATTGCCGCCGGATACTCGCTCCCCTGCGATTTATGAATGGTAATGGCATAGGACAGTTCCAGCTCCTCCAACAGAGAAAACGGGTATGTCACACGCTTTTGTTCATCATATTCCACCACCAGACAGGAAGCATTTTCATTGATTTCCAATATCCTTCCCATGTCGCCGTTGAACACACCTGTCCCTTTGTCAATGGGGATGCCGTATTTGCTGACAATTTCCCACTCCAGCTGATAATTGTTCTTCACCTGCATGACCTTGTCACCCTCGCGGTAGATGGTGCTTCCGCTTATATGCTCCCTCTTTTTTGCATCGGGCGGGTTCAGGTATCTCTGCAGGATTCCATTCAGCGTCTCACAGCCCAGGCTTCCCTTTCGCATCGGTGTCAGCACCTGAATATCATAGGGTGTTGCATTCACATAGCGCGGGAGCTTTTCCTGAATCAGCTGAATCATGTGTTTATATATGACATTAACGTCATTTCTCTCCAGCAGGAAAAAGTCTTTTGATTTGTTGTCCAATGCAATTTGCTGTCCCGCATTGATTCGATGTGCATTGACAACTATGTCACTTTCCTCCGCCTGACGGAATATCTTCTTCAGTTCCATCATGGGGAACACGCCGCTGGAAATCAAATCTCTCAGGACCTGCCCCGGTCCTACGCTCGGCAGCTGATTCACATCACCTACCAGTACCAGCCTCGTCCCCGGCATCACCGCACGAAGCAGCGCCTGAAACAGCTGAATATCCACCATAGACATTTCATCAATAATAATAACATCTGTTTCTAATGGATTTTCTTCGTTTCTCTCAAAGTTCAGCTTCCGCGTATCTTCATCGGAAAGCGCACTGTTCAGTTCAAGCATCCGGTGAATGGTTCTGGCTTCATAGCCCGTTGCCTCCGTCATGCGCTTCGCCGCGCGTCCTGTCGGTGCAGCCAGAAAAATGTCCAGTCCTTCTGCCTCAAAATAGCGGATAATCATATTGATTGTGGTTGTTTTTCCTGTTCCCGGACCTCCCGAAAGGATGAAGATGCCATTTCGGATACATTCTTTTACCGCCCCAAGCTGCAATTCATCCAGTTCCATTTTGAGACTCTCTGCCAGCTTCTCCAGCCGCTTTTCCACTGCCGCCACCTGAGAAGGCAGATTTTCCGCCTCATCCATAGGTATGTTCAGTTCATAGAGCATTCTGGCACAATTCAGCTCTGCATAGTAGTAGGACGCGGCAAATACATTGTCTCCCTTGATGACAAGCTTCTTATCCATCATCAGGTTATCCACCTGGGGACGAATTTCTTCCTCAGGGACCTGCAAAAGGGTATGTGCTCTCTCCAGCAGAAGACTCATCGGGAGAAAAGTATGCCCTTCTCCCACTGCCTGAAGGAGTGTATAAAAAATACCGCTTCTGATACGATAATCCGAACCTGTGTGAATCCCTATTTTTGCCGCAAGCTCATCTGCCATTTTAAAGCCAATACCGCTGATGTCCTCTGCCAGACGATAAGGATTCTCTTTCATGATTCCATAGAGATTCATTCCATATGTATCATAAATTTTGACCGCCAGTGTATTGGAAATACCAAATTGCTGCAGGTATACCAGAGCATCCCGCAAATCCTTCTTCTCCTCCATCTGCACGGCAATCTCTCTGGCCTTCCGTTCGCTGATGCCCTTAATTTCTGCCAGACGCTCAGGCTCCTCCTCAATAATGCGGAAAGTGTCATCGCCAAATTTTTTCACAATTCTGGCCGCCAGTGCTGCTCCAACGCCCTTGACTGCCCCCGAACCCAGATAGCGTTCCATGCTGACGCTGTCCTTCGGTGCCTCCACATGAAAGGCTGATATCTTAAACTGCGTACCATACAGGGGATGCTCCACATAGTCACCGCTGGCTTCAATATTTTCTCCCTGAGTCAGCCCCTTGCACATTCCCACGCAGGTGACTTCCTCGCCGTCAACCATCAGGTTCAGGACCGTATATCCGTTTTCACTGTTTTGAAATATGATATGCTCCACATATCCGTTTATTGTTTCCATCCGTGGATACTCCTGCCAATCGTACAAAAAGGCTGCCTTTTTTGCAAGCAGCCTTTTCTACCTTTTTATCGTCTCTTTTTATTCCGCATCCGCTTCTGCCACCGTCTCAGTCTCTCCCTTATCAGCTGCCTCCACGGTATCCAAACCATAGTTACGCTTCATCTGCTCATAGAGCATCTGAGCCAGTCCAAGACCGCTTTGTTCCGTAGTCTGTTCGGCTATGCTTTGAATCATCTGATCCTTATAGTAGTCCAGCATGGTACTGGTGGAATTTGACATATTCTCGCTTTCAGGGATAGTTTTCAGCATACCCTTATACATCTGTTCCACAAAATACGCCTCAAACTGCTTGCAGGCATCCATCAGCTTATCATCCTCGGCCTTGGAATAATCTGTGCCGTCTATCTGATTTTTCAGTTTGGAAGCCGTCTGGTTTGCCGCATTCGCATATACATCACTGTACATGGCTGTAATATTGCTTATATCCATAGTTCCTCGCATTCTGCCGCGCCGGCGGCTTTCGACCTTTGTATCGCATTCGCTACGCATTTTTGCGACGCCCGCACTTACGGACTTGTGCTTCGCACAAGGCGCGCATTCTTGCGACGCCTGTCCATGCGCTGCATGGACACATTCGCTACGGGCTACGCCCTGCGCTCATGGTTCCTGCTCGTTAAATTCATGAATTATCATGCAAGCATGAAATTCATGACCTTAACTCGCTAGCGTCGCAAGTTATTAGCCTGCTGCAGCATCTCATCGGATGCTGTGATTGCCTTGGAGTTCAGTTCGTAGGCACGCTGTGCCACAATCATATTAACCATCTCGTCCACAACCTGAACATTGGAGCCTTCCAGATAGCCCTGAATGACGCTGGTTTTTTCCACATTGGGATTAGTTGCTTCGTTAATCGGCTGGCCGCTGGCGGCAGTTTGTCCGTAAAGACTGTCTGCCATTCTGTCCAGACCGTTAGGATTGTTAAATTGGAACACGCCAATCGTTCTTCCTATCAGCTGCGGATTGTTGTTGGCATCGGGATAACAGAGCCGTCCATCCTTGTCGACCGTAACTCTGCTCAGAATATAACTGTTATTCAGGATAATAGGCTGACCGTTGGTGTCCAGAACAGGGAGTCCGTCCGTAGTAGACAGCATGTTGCCGTTGGTCGCAAGAGTAAACTGAAAATTACCGTTTCTGGTATAATATGTATTACCATCCTCGCCTCGCACCGCAAAGAAGCCCTTGCCGTCAAGCGCAAATGCGGTATCGCTCTCGGACGCAATCATATTGCCTTCTTTAAAAACAGTTGTGATGGCAGAGTTACGTGTACCGAGACCTACCTGTGCACTTATAGGCTTCTGCGCACCATTGGCTGAGGTCGTTTCTGACTGCAGGGTCTGATACAATAAGCTTTTGAACTCATTGACCTGAGTTTTATAGCCCTGCGTATTTACATTCGCCAGATTATTGGCTATGGTATCCAAATTTGTCTGCTGAGCAGTCATACCGGTCGCCGCTGTCCATAAACTTCGTACCATATCATTCGTCCTTTCTGAATATATCTCGTTTCAGCATTACCAATACAAATTTCTCCGTTTTTTGTTACCTGATGCTTACTGAATTCTGCCCAACTGGGACACCGCAATTTCCAGAGAGTCATCATAGGTCTGGATAATTTTCTGGTTGCTCTCATAGGCCCTGGTAACAGAAATCAGGTTTACCATTTCGGAAACGACCTGAACATTCGACATTTCCAGATAGCCGGAATTCACAACAGCATCCGATGCTGTTGTCTTTGCCCCTTCCACCGGGCGGTAATAGGTCTCCCCGTATTTCTCCAGATAATTATAGTCTTCAAAATCCATTACCTGGATTCTTGCGACTGCCCTGCCGTTTTGCGATATGGTGCCGTCACTGCTGATTTCGGAATCAAGCAGAGTGTTCAACTGAATTCTGCGGCTCTGGGAATCCAGAACGTAATCACCGTTCTCATTCACGAGGTAGCCGTCCTTATTCAGGGTAAACTGACCGGCACGGGTATACATGGTAGACGTTTCTCCCGCCTTGTTCGTAAACTCAATGGCAAAAAAGCCGTCACCTGCCAAAGCCAAATCGTAGGTATTGTCTGTCACCCGGAAAGAGCCCTGGGTATAATCCGTATAATTCTCACCAATTTTCACGCCGGGGTTATTGGTTCCGAGACGCTGTACATTCTGAAGACCCACCGACTGATCCTTAATCTTGACAGTAAGAATATCATCAAAAGACTGACTGGTAGCGCCTTCTTTTTTAAAGCCCACCGTAGATACATTGGCAAGATTATTCGTCAGCGTATCCATGCGGTTTTGTTCATTAATCATACCCGTGTATGCGGTATATAAACCCTTTAACAAAAGGCGCCTCCTTTCTGTCCTGTGCAGGCAGTTCCTTAGTTATCTCTGTATCCGGAAAGGAACTCCACATACTTTCCTGTTCCGATTGCGACCGCCGTCATAGGATCTTCGGCAGTCATGGTATTGATTCCTGTCTTTGCGGAAATCAGTTCCTCCAGACCTCTCAGCAGACTTCCTCCACCGGTGAGTACAATACCTCTGTCCGCAATATCTGCCGCAAGCTCAGGCGGAGTCTTTTCAAGAACGCTGTGAATCGTCTCTACAATCTGAGCCGTCGTCTCACGGAGCGCTTCTTCCGTTTCCTCAGAAGAAACCTTCACTGTCTTGGGAAGGCCGGTCACCAGATTACGGCCTCTCACATCCATGTAATCAACCTCTGCGCGGGGATAAGCAGAACCAATCTTTATCTTCAAATCCTCTGCGGTTCTCTCTCCAATCAGCAGATTATGTTTCTTTCTCATGTAGCGGACAATCGCTTCGTCAAAGTCATCTCCGGCAATCTTAATAGAAGCACTGACAACAGTTCCTCCCAGAGAGATAACCGCGATATCCGAAGTGCCGCCGCCGATGTCTACAATCATATTTCCACAGGGTTTGGATATATCAATTCCGGCACCAATGGCAGCTGCGATAGGCTCTTCAATGATGGCAACCTCTCTTGCTCCTGCCTGATAAGTTGCATCCTCAACAGCCTTCTTCTCCACTTCGGTAACACCGCTGGGAACGCAGACAGCGATGCGGGGCTTTCTGAAGGTTCTTCTGCCCAGCGCCTTCTGGATGAAATACTTCATCATCTTTTCCGTCACGGTATAGTCAGAGATAACTCCCTGACGCAGCGGTCTTACTGCCACGATATTGCCAGGTGTTCTTCCCAGCATCAGGCGCGCGTCCTCTCCGATTGCTTTAATTTTATTGGTATCTCTATCAAATGCTACAACAGAAGGCTCCTTTAGCACGACGCCCTTTCCTCTGATGTATACTAAAATGCTGGCTGTACCCAAGTCAATTCCAATATCTGTGCACTGCATGTTAAATATACCCCTTTCTAATGAAACGCAATATTTCCGAATATAGTCATACATAAAACATTATAACCGAAAATCTTTTATTTTCATAGTCTTTGATGAAAATTTTTCATAGTACTTCATGAAATTTTTTCATAGTCTTTGATGAAAATTTTTCATAGTACTTCATGAAATTTTTTCATAATCTTTCATGAATTTTTTTTGTGTCCTGAATTTTCACAGAAGAGGCATAAAATTTCTCGTTTAGCACAAAAGAAAGGACGCAACGAATAAAACGGTTCCTTCCGTTTCCTCCGTGCGTCCGTGCTTCTATAAAACAGTTATCGTCAAAAAATTTATTTTCCTTTAGCTTTTTCCAACATTTTTTTCACATACTTCATTTTTCAAAGTAAATGCAACCCCTTACCCATACTCAGGCTGCATTTACT
>JBJEJG010000176.1:0-8735 GCA_051877795.1 Acetatifactor sp. | reverse complement strand
AACGGAATGGCTTGTGGATAGTCAGAAAGTGGCATTAATAAATCTCAAAGAACTCAACAATTTCCAAATTATCGAGAGGAAGTTATGCAGAAATGAAGAAAAGAAAAGGGAAAAGAATCATTGCAATCGTGTTGGGGGTAGTGTTATGTCTGGCAGCTGTTTTCCTGATTGGGGCATGGTCAATGTTCGGCAGTATCATTACCGCAGCCAACACCATTGAAAAGCAGGAGGACGGTTTGTATTCCATGGAATATGCGGGAGATTACGGCTTTGACGAATTCCTTGCACGCGGCGGTGCAGTTGATGATGCAGCTGTAGCTGACTACCTGATTGAGTTTTTATCGCATGGCTTCTATCAGACTGACACAGAAGCCAGCACCGCCGAGTTTGGCTGCTCCACAATCTGTACGCAGGATATGGATGGAAATGTGTTGTTCGGCCGCAATTACGACTGGGAAGAATGCAGTGCAATCCTTGTACATGCAAAGCCGGATAACGGTTATGAATCCGTCTCTACCTGCTGTCTGGATTTCCTTGGGTTTGGAGATGTCTATGTTCCGGATGGCTCCATGATGGACCGCATGATGACATTGGCAGCGGTTTATGTTCCTTTGGATGGCATGAACGAAAAAGGACTGATGGTTGCAGATTTGATGGCGGGAGATATGGAAGAAACGCACCAGAATACGGAAAAGGCCGATTTAACAACAACTACAGCAATCAGGCTGCTGCTTGACCGGGCGGCAAATGTCGAGGAAGCAATTGCACTTTTGGAACAGTACGATATGAATTCGTCAATTGGTTCTGCACACCACCTTTCGATTGCAGATGCAAGTGGGAGAAGTGTTGTTGTAGAGTATATTGGCGGCGAAATGTTTGTCACCGATACCACAGTCGTTACCAATCATTATCTGACTGATGGAGAGAAATATGGCATAGGTTCGGAACAGTCACATGAACGGTGGAACACGTTGGCACAGTATTCAGGGAAGACGGACATGGCAGGGGTGCGGGAAATGCTGAAGTCGGTTGCACAGTTTCATTATCCGCAGTCCGCAGACAGTTATGAGAAGACAATGTGGTCTTGTGTGTACAATCCTGCAGCTGCGACGGTGGAATTTTATTACGCTGAAAACTATGAGCATTGTTATAAATTGCAGCTGCTTGATAAGTCTGGGTGGATTGTCAGATAAATAAATCATCAAGACGAAAATGAAAGAGCCAGAAAAAAGAGTCAAAAAGAATAAGCAAAAAAGTAAAAGAGACATAAGTAAAAGAGACATAAGTAAAAGGGACATAAGTAAAAGAGACATAAGTAAAAGAGGCAAAAATAAACGAGAAAAAATACTAGAAAAATTGATAGAAGCAAAAGACAATGAAAGTAAAATGAGGTGACCGGTATTATGTCAGAAACAGAGAATATGCAGGAATACTTTAAAAAAGTGGGGAATTACTATGATTCGCAGGGAAAGCTTGTACAATATCCGACGAAAAGACCTTTGAGAATCATTGCGCTGGTGAGAATCGCGGAATGCTTTGAAAATGGCAGAAAGTATACGGAAAAAGAAGTGAACGAGATTATCAAAAGCAAGCTTGCATTCAGCGATATTGAACTCATCAGAAGAGAAATGTTTCAGTACAAGATGATAGGAAGATTACGGGATGGTTCACAGTATTGGGTCGAGCCTGAGTGGAGACAGACATATGGAGAGTATTTGGAAACAAATAGATAAACTTAGTAGATAGAGAAAGAAAACAGAGTATTCTTTGGAGAATGAAAACAGAATGGTAAAAAACAATTATTTTGTAGAGGGGCTTCAGGGAGCAGGGAAAAGCACTTTGCTGCAGCTGCTTTCCGGCAGCCTGAAGAATTACGAGGTGTTTCGGGAAGGGGACTATTCTCCGGTGGAGCTTGCCTGGTGTGCCTATGTTACCGAATCGCAATATGAAGAAATATTAGCGAGATATGAAGGCTTAAAGGATGAAATTGCGGAAAAGACCGTTCGGGAAGGAGGACACAGAGTAATCTGTTATACCCGGATTATGACGGATGTGCAGGGGTTTCATAAGGATTTGGAGCAGTATGAGATTTATAACGGAAATCTTGACAGAGAGTCCTTTGAACTGGTTATTTTGTCCCGTTTTGCGAGCTGGAACGGAACAGGACAGATTTTTGAGTGCTCTATTTTCCAGAATATCATTGAAAATCAGCTGCTGTATCTGCTGATGACAGAGGATGAAATTGTGGATTTTTACAGAAGGCTCAGAAAAGTGCTGGCAGATAAGCCTTTCAAAATCATTTATCTCGATGTGGAGAACGTTCGTGAGGACATTGAAATTATTCGGAAGGAACGTTCTGATGATAAGGGAAATGAATTGTGGTTCCCGCTTATGATAAAGTATCTGGAGGATTCTCCGTATGGAAAGAAAAACGGACTTCGCGGGATGGATGGACTGATTTCCCATCTGGAGCGTCGAAAGGCATTGGAGCACAGGATTATCAATGAGGTTTTCCGGGAAAATGCAGTTATCGTAAAAGCCAAAAAGTATAATTTGAATGAAGTGATTTAGGGAGACCTTAAGAGTGACAGGCGATTACTATAAAACATGTAAGGAATTGGAGCTTTACAATGAACTTATGGTAGTGCTCTTTACCTGCCTTCAATTTTTCGCTCACCTTCGCAGGTAGCGTCCCGCAAAGGAAGCGGCAAGACCGGTAAAAAGACCGGTGAGGATGCCGCTCAGCACCAGAAAAGGCAGATAAGCCAGTACACCGGGGGTGGCAGTCAGGAGAAAAGCAACCAGAAGCTGTCCCATGTTGTGAGCCAGACCGCCTGCTGCGCCGGTGAGAAACATCCATTTTTTTTGTAACAGCGTGTTTAGAAAAAGCATGATGAGCAGACTAAAAAGTCCGCCGGCCAGACTATAGAAAAGGCTTAGCAACTGGCCGAATAATAGCGTGGACAACAGAATGCGTGCTGCCAGTACAAGGGTGGCATCCTTCCATGAATAGTGCTGTAGCAGAAGCAGTGTTATAATGTTTGCAAGCCCCAGTTTGATTCCCGGAATGGGAACCAAAGGTGGAATGGCACTTTCCGCTGCATAGATTGCCAGAGAAAGTGTGGTATACAGAGCAAGGGTGGTTAGTTTTCTTGTGGACATGCTGCTCCTCCGTTTCAGTAGGTTATCATATCGACTGTTATTGAATCTGACACTTTCTGCCCGGCAGGTCGCAGCTGAATAACGAGCCGGTTGGGCAGACAGGTGATGGGAAGCCGGGAGTCGCTGACGAAGCCCTGATGGACACAGAGCTTGTCCGGGCAGTCGGCGGAGAGAATTCCGATGCTTCCGGGGCGAACCTCCACTTCATTTTGACAGCCGGAAGCCCCTGTGACGGTAAAGGTGTAGGATTCCTGAATCTCTGTCAGAGAAATGCTGGTGATTAGCTGGCCGTCCTGATAAATGTCAGCAATATAGCCGGATGCCTGTCTGCGGGGAAATAGAATGCATAGCAGGCTGATGATAATCATTATGGAAAGAATTGCGCCAATCAGGGCAGCAATCACTTTGGGCTGAATGGGTTTGTTCAAGAATGTCTCCCTTCGGGATAAGCGTTTTTGTTTCTTAAAGTATAGCAAAAAGGGCAGAGAAAATGAAGAAGATTTTTGTCATGATGACGGTATGTCTTTTCACTATATTAAACTGTAGTTGTGGGAATGGGCAGACGGTGAAAAGCCAGAGTGTGGATACCGCCATGGGAACGATAATACAACAGAATATCTATGCGACAGGCGAAGAGAGCAGAGCCACAGAAGAAATTTTGTCTCTTCTGCACAGACTGGAGGAACAGGAGCTTTCCAGAAGACTGGATACCTCGGAGGTCTGGAAGGTCAATGAGGCGGCGGGAAAAGCAGAGGGAAGTATGCTTTCCCCGGAGCTTGCGGAGACTCTTGAAAAATGCATGGATGTATGGCGACAGTCTGAAGGAGCTTTTGACGTGACGCTGGGGTCGGTAGTACAGCTCTGGGATATTGATGGATGGGCCGCGGGAGAAAGGGAGGAGGTCTTTGAACTGCCGGAGGATGAACTTCTGCGTGATGCACTGAAACACTGTGGATGTGAAAAACTGCAGCTGAACGGCACACAGCTGGTTATGCAGGAAGAGATGCAACTGGATTTAGGCGCCGTGGGAAAAGGTATCGCTCTTGACGGAATTCTTGCATATTTACAGGAACAGGAAGAAATAACAGGTGCTATCATATCCGTAGGCGGAAGTGTACTGACTTATGGGGAGAAGCCGGATGGAAGCTGCTGGAAGGTTGGAATTGTAAATCCTTCCGATACCGCTGAAAACATCGGAGTCCTTTCTCTGGAGGGACAGTGGTGTGTTTCCACATCAGGAGATTATGAACGCTATGTGGAAAAAGACGGTATCAGATATCATCATATCATCGACCCCTCCACCGGGTATCCCGCAGACAGTGGGGTTGCCGGTGTGACGATACTTACGAAGGATGGATTCTTAAGCGATGCACTGTCCACTGCCTGCTTTATACTTGGTAAGGATGAAGGGATGAAACTGGCGGAAAGCTATGGCGCGGAGGCTCTTTTTGTGGAGAAGGATGGAAGCGTCTCTATGACGAAGGGAATGAAGGCAGTCTATGCGGAAGCCAGGTAGGGAAAAAATTTGCGCCGCCGCAAAAAATGTTGTATGATGTAGACAGCGAAATAAAAACCAAGCGACGCCGAAGGCGGCATTTGGTTTTTATGAGCGGATAACGAGCAAGCGGTCTGCGAAGCAGACAAAGAAGTGCCGGAGGCACGAGCTTGCGAGAATAGATAAGGAAAAAACCAAGCGACGCCGAAGGCGGCATTTGGTTTTTATGAGCGGATAACGAGCAAGCGGTCTGCGAAGCAGACAAAGAAGTGCCGGAGGCACGAGCTTGCGAGAATAGAATAGATAAGAAATAAAACCCAAGCGACGCCGAAGGCGCGGGAGTCCAGATACCAGTGACAGGAGAGCAGAAAGAGAATGGAAGAGAACAGTTATATTCATGTGGATGAGTCTACATTGAAAATTATAGATGAAAAAATGCCCCCGGAGGAGGAACTGCAGGATTTGGCGGAGTTTTTCAAGGTGTTTGGAGACTCCACGAGACTGAAAATCCTGTATGTGCTTCTGAGTGCAGAAATGTGCGTATATGATATTGCTTCTGTGCTCGGAATGTCCCAGTCTGCAATTTCCCATCAGCTCCGTGTCCTAAAGCAGATGGATTTGGTAAAAAACCGACGCGAGGGAAAGACTATTTTCTATTCGCTGGCAGATGCCCATATTGTAACGATTCTCAGCCAAGGCCTGGATCATATTGAGGAATAAAAGGCACCGTGTGAACGACGCCTTTCAGGCATTTTGATGAAATATTTTTAGGAGCAGATTTCAAAAAAATCTGCTCCTTTTTTTCAAGGGTTGGCTTATCCTATTCTTCGACAGGGGCAAAGGCACTGTATCCGGGACTTCCGAGGGGAGCATGATACATGGCTGTCTCGTCGGCGAATTCCCGGAAATAAACATATTGCGAGGTCATATTAATGTTGGTAAAATTGCCTTCCGCAATGACCTGAACATAGGTGCCGTCGGTATACATGCATTTTAACTGGGGGGATGTGCCGTTTTTCTGGTAATAGACGTAGCCGTTTCCAACGTTAAAGCAGTCTACACGGTCCTCTGTCAGTATCTGTATGACATTTTGTGACATGGAGTAACGGCAGAGTCTGTAATTGTTGGCGACATCCATATAGTATACATAGTCGCCCTCCACCACAGGATACCAGAGATTTCCTTCCCAAACCTCGGATACCACATCATTCGAGGTGTTTAAAGCATACAGGTAATGGTCGTCCTGTGTACCGTTGTAGTATATCGTGCCGTTAACCGCACAGGCGGGATTAATGGGATAGTCGGCCAGAACAATTTTTTCGGATTTATCAATCTTCATTTTATAAAAAGAAGTTTCGGTGAGTTTGGAAACCAGAAGATACAGATAATTATCTACCAGCTGTCCCGCTACCACCACATCCTTTGTCAGGGCGGTAACATCGCTGCCGTTGAGCTTGCAGCGGTCAAAGGATTTCATGCCCTGAAGCTGACCGAAGCCGGAGTCAGAGGAGGCTGAACCGGTCTGAAAATAATACAGATAAGTACCGCCTGCCAGAATGTTTCTCACCTTTAAGGAATTCAGCTTGCGGACATTTCCCTCGTTTATGTCCATGGCATAAAGGCTGCCGCCGTCATTTGCATTGGAAAAGTATACCGTACCGTCGTGTTCGCAGAATAGTCCGCCATTGTTTAAATTTCCGGCAGTATTGCCCACGGTTCCGGTGGGATTCATGGGGATTCGACCGGAAAATACCAGTATGGCGCCGAGAAGAACAATTAACAGAACAAACAAAACTACAACCAATATATTACGATGAACCGTGCGCATGACAGTTCTCCCTTCTGCGTGATTTTACCTGTTATTTACCTTAACTATACACCCCTTTTTACTTGCTATCAAGTTCGTTTTGGTATAAGATAGACATGATAAACTGAAAGTATTGCAAAGGAGCGGGACACATGGATTTATTGGAACTGCGTCAGCAGATAGACGCTATAGATGAACAAATCGTGGACTTGTATGAAAAACGTATGGATATCAGCCGTCAGGTGGCAGAGTACAAGATAGGAACGGGTAAAAAGGTTTTTGACAAGCAGCGTGAGGCGGAAAAGCTGGCAAAGGTAAAATCCCTGACGCATAATGAGTTCAACAGCCATGGAATTGAGGAGCTGTTTGAACAGATAATGTCCATGAGCAGAAAGCTTCAGTATCAGCTGTTAGCGGAGAACGGGAGCTTGGGAAAGCTGCCCTTCATAGGCGTGGACGAGCTGGAAACGAAGAAAGCCAGAGTTGTATTTCAGGGCGCAGAGGGGGCCTATTCCCAGGCGGCAATGATGCAGTATTTTGGAGAACAGGTCAACAGCTTTCATGTGGATACTTTCCGGGATGCCATGAGCGCAATAGATGAAGGAAGTGCGGATTTTGCAGTGCTTCCAATCGAAAATTCAACGGCGGGAATTGTGAATGAAATTTATGATTTACTTCAGGAATATGAAAACTATATCGTGGGTGAGCAGATTATCCGTATAGAGCATTGCCTGCTGGGGGTGCCCGGGGCAACGCTTTCCGATATCAAAACGGTTTATTCCCATCCCCAGTCTCTGATGCAGAGCGCAAAGTTTCTGGAGAATCACGACTGGCAGCAGATTAGTATGCAGAACAATGCATTTGCGGCAAAGAAGGTAGCCGAAGACGGGGATAAGACACAGGCGGCTATAGCAGGAGAGCATGCGGGGAAAATATACGGGCTGGAGGTACTCCAAAAAGGTGTCAATCATTCCGGCACAAATTCCACCCGCTTTATCATTGTTACCAATCAGAAGATTTTCAGGAAGGATGCAAAGAAGGTCAGTATCTGTTTTGAGGTGCCCCATGAGAGCGGTTCCCTGTATCATATGCTGTCCCATTTTATCTACAACAATCTGAATATGACAAAGATTGAGAGCAGACCTATTGAGGACAGGAATTGGGAATACCGTTTCTTTATTGACTTTGAGGGCAATCTGGCTGACAGTGCTGTGAAAAATGCACTCAGAGGACTCCGCGATGAAGCGAGAAATATGAAAATTCTGGGAAATTACTAGGAGAGAAAAATGCGGGAACAGGAACTGATTGTATATCGAAATTTTGAGGATGGCGCCCTCCTCTACGACATGGCGTGGCTTATGTCACATTACGAGGAGAAGGCTACAGAGAGAGAACCGGGCAGCGGACATCCCTGTAGTGAGGACGAAAAAGCCGCTCTGTTTTATGACTGCATTCATCGCCTGATTGAATTGGCAGGGAATTACGGTTTTCATGGAAATCTGTGGCATTGCTATCTGGCAAACCTTCTGGTGAACAATGAGAACAGCTACAGCTGCGGCTGTGAAATCCGTGGCGAGATTCAAGGTACCATCAATCAGGCAGCACTTCATGACATCGTCATTTTCAAGGAATTTTATGATTTTGACTTTGCGCCCATGATGGAGAAGCTGCATGTGCCGGAATTCGCCCTGATTGAAAACTATGAGACGAGCATGCTGGAGAGCAAGGTTTATAATACCAGAATCTGTGCAAGAATCTGTGAACTGGCTGAAAAATTCTGCCGTGATAATACCCCGGAGGAGATGAAGGCAACACTTACCCAGTTTTATAAGGAGTATGGCGTAGGAAAATTCGGACTGCATAAGTCCTTTCGCGTGGTACATGACGATACGGGTGTACATATTGAGCCGATTTTGAATATTGCGCATGTAAATCTGAACGATCTCGTGGGCTATGAGATTCCGAAAAAGAAGCTGACAGATAACACGGAGGCTTTTGTGTCCGGCAGAAAAGCAAATAACTGCCTGCTGTTCGGTGATGCGGGCACCGGTAAATCCTCCTGCATCAAAGCCATTGCCAACGAATACTATGAAAAAGGCTTACGCATCATAGAAATATATAAACACCAGTTTCAGGATTTGAATGAGGTAATCAGTCAGATTAAAAAGCGGAATTACAAATTTATTATTTACATGGATGACTTAAGCTTCGAGGAGTTTGAAATTGAGTATAAATATTTGAAGGCTGTCATTGAGGGCGGTCTGGAAAAGA
>JBJEJG010000175.1:0-8739 GCA_051877795.1 Acetatifactor sp. | reverse complement strand
GCTTAAATAAGGAATTTGTATTAAAATGGAGAAAAAGGAAGTGTCAAAGACCCGTCTTTCTTCTTGTTTTGACTTCGTTATAATTTCGCGCTGTTGTTTATCCGTACTCTCTTGACTTATTATATTGTATTGTACTATAATTTCAAAAGAAACATTTACAAAGGAGGTTTTCTTATGAAACTGCAAAACATAACCCAAAAACTGGCTCTGCTTGCCGGGACCTTCTGTCTGGCTCTGATGGCCTTTATCTGCCCCATGGCATCCCTGCCCGCTCAGGCTGCTACAGGCACGGAAGCCACAGTCCAGCCCAGACAGGACTGCATTGAATACCGCTATAAAATTGAAGACGGCAAGCTGTACAAGCGCCTCTACAACTACTCCACCTGCAACTGGATTGGCGACTGGATTTACGTCTGCGACTATCCGGGATAATGCCGGACGCAAAGAGAACCCGTCATACGACGGGTTCTTTCTTATTCATATATCATTACCTTCGATAATACTCCACAAGCTTTCTGACCGCATGAATTACATCCTCTACATCCGCATCTGTCAGGGAATAGTAAAGCGGAATACTCATCACTTCTTCATAATACTTTTCTGCATTGGGACAGAGTCCCTTCTCATAGCCCAGCCTTTCATAATAGGAATGCCAATATACCGGCAGATAATGCACCTGAGGGCAGATATTCTCCGCATACATTGCATCAAAGAACTGCCTCCTGTCACAGGTCAGCCTGTCCAGATTCAAACGAAGAATATAGAGATGCCTGGTCGTGTCAGACTCCGGAATTTCCCTCTGCACAAAGATTTCCGGCATATCCGCAAACGCCGCATTGTACTTCTCCACAATCTCCCTCCTGCGGGCGGAGAATTTTTCCAGCTTGCCTAACTGGCTCAAAAGAAGCGCTGCCTGAAAATCGGTCATACGGTAGTTGTAGCCAAGCTCCACCTGTTCGTTATACCATCTGGCGTCGGTGGGATGCACCATTTCTTCCTGATTTCTGGTAATGCCGTGAGCGCGCACGCGCATAAGCCTTCTGTATATCTGCTCGTCGTTGGTTGTAATCGCTCCGCCCTCTCCGCCGGTAACCGTCTTTACCGGATGGAAGCTGAAGCAGGTCATATCAGCGAGACTTCCCACCGGCTGTCCCTTGTATTTTGTGCCGATTGCGTGAGCGGCATCCTCAATCAGAACCAGATTGTGTTCTCTGCAGATTTCCCGAATGGCATCATGCTCCACCGCCTGCCCGGTGAAATCCACCGCCACAATTCCCTTGGTCTTGGGTGTAATCAGCCTTTTGATGGATTCCGGGTCAATGTTGTAGGTGTCCGGCCTGATGTCCGCAAACACGGGCCTGGCTCCGCAATACAGCACACAGTTGGAGGAAGCCGCAAAGGTAATGGAGCTGACAATCACCTCATCCCCTTCTCCAAAGCCTGCTGCCATGGCAGCCAAATGAAGCGCTGCCGTACCGTTTGACACTGCTACTGCATACTTTGCACCGGTAATGTCGCAAAGTCTTTTTTCAAGTGCAGCAATCGTGGGACCTCCGGTAAGATAATCTCCTCTCAGAGCCTCCGCCACCGCGTTTATATCCTCTTCATCAATATATTGTCTGCCATAGGAGACGGGCGTTTCTCTCACAGGCGCACCGCCTAAAATTGCCGGTTTTTCCATATACTACCTCCTTCATCCCGGGAAATTTCGTCCATAAAACAGCATTCCCGTCCGTTCCCTATAGTTTAACAGGTATTTACCCCTGTTACAAGGAAATTCTCACTCTTTTTATTGACTTCTGTGTCCATAAAGTCTATAATTTTTTTTAACTAAGGAGGAATAACTATGGCACGCTTAAATCCCAGAGAATTAGATGTTCTGAATATTTTGTGGAATTCCGACAAAGAGATGACTTCCACTGATATTGTCAACGAAATGAAAGGGCTGACCCAGAGCACCGTCATCGCAGTACTGCGTAAACTGGCAAAGGATAATTTTGTAGAGGTAGCCGGTGTAACACACAGCGGCAAGGTATTAAGCCGTACCTATCGTCCCACCGAAAGCTCCCGGGACTATATTACACAGCACTTTACCGAAGATTATACAAGCTTTAAAAACGTGATTTCAAAGTCTGATATGTGCGCTGCGATTCTTCGCGTTGATGACAATCCGGAAAAAACAAAGGCTGAAATCTCCAAGCTGAAGGATATTCTGGCCGACTACGAGAAGAACCTGTAATTTGCAAGCAGTTTGCATAACCTACTCATTTATCTGCAATACGGATAATAATATCAGCCAGCAGTCTGATTATCGACCGCTGGCTGTTTTTCTGCTTCCGGTTGCAGTTACCTCCATCTGTCCGTTTCCTATAGGATTATAGGAACCCTATCTCTTTTCAAAATGCACCTTTACAAAATCAATTCCTGCCATCCCTGCTTCGAGCCGGACAGTTCCAAGATATTCCTCCGAAATATCCCACTGTTCCCGTATCTCACCGCAAAAATCCTGCCCACCCCAGCAAATCATATAAACATAATCCTGATTCAGCCGGGAAAAATCAACATCGTCCATCCATACGAACTCTGCATTTGGCAGATAGTATTCATAAAGCACATCAAAAGTCGGAAAATTGTATAAAATAACGCTTTCTTCCTGAGCCTCAGCAAACACCTCCCTGGCATTTGTCGTCCAGGGAATCGTATTTAACTCTGTTGCTTTCGTTATCGTATAGGAGGAAAGCACCGTCACAATTGTCCAGACGCCGGTAAGCACCCAGATGACATTACCCTGTCTAGATAGTATAACCGCAATAAAAATCCAGACAAAAACAATTGCATCCACGATATAGCGCTCCGTCCAGAAATGATTCATGCGCTGCGCAAGCAATACACATAACAGCTCCACAGCCCACAACAGGCTTCCCGACAAGAGCAGGAATCCCTTTTCCTTCCTTCCATAGCGCTTCCAGTCAAAAGCAAGCACGAACACGCACAACAAAAACAGGATAAAAGGCATATAGGCGGAATACTCAATATTGGTCTGGAAAAGCCCCTGAAGGAATTCCGAAAACCGAAAGGTAATCTGATCTGCTCCTCCTACGCTTTCACTCTTCATCAGCCCTATGACAACACCCAGCCACGGCAGATACCCAACCACCGTCGCGACACAGCACAGAAGCCATTTTATCCACTTTCTACGGTTCTCCTTCAGCAGCTGTGCCAACAGCCAGAAATAAATCAACACGAGCGGCACCACGGCAAAATATTGTGTGTACACCCCTCCAAGCGCAAACAAGGTAAAGAGAACCCAATGAACCGCCTTGTCATCCTGTACGATTTCATAGGCAAGAAGCGCTGCACCGAACACGAAGAAAATCATCATGGAATACATTCTGCAATCCACATTATAATGAATAAACTGTGGTCCCAGACCCACTATGGGAATCATGAGAAGTGCCGGCTTTATTCCAAAACGCTTTCGAAGCAGGGTTGCACAAAGAAGCATGCTTCCCACAGCCGTTCCTACAGAAACCATTTTGACCACGAAAATATTTTTACCAAAGAGCGTGATGGCTCCCTTTGCCACAAGATAGTAAAGCGGCGGGTGAACATCTGCCGCTGTTCCCTCTATAATGCCCTGTATTCCGTTCCGGGTAATCAGCTGCCAGGTAAACGCCTCATCCCAGTGGACACCCTCATTAAAGCAGATTCTGACAATCAGCGCAGTTATTCCAAGAACTGTCACAGCAAGCAAAGCAGTACCAAATCTGTCAAGCAAGTCATTCAGCTTCTTTCCCTCCGGCAGCTTCACTCCGCATTTTTGCAGCAGCGTCAGCCCGATTACCAGAAGAAATGCCCAGATACAGGCAACATTTTTGGCATTCAGCGGAAAACCATACTCATATCTTGCCGCGCCCTGTCCCGCAATCACTTCCCCATTCAGCGAAAGCCGGATGTGTCCGGCCGGTTCCTGACCCGGTTCGGATGTATATGCACCTTTGATGAGTCCGGCATATTCATCCGGGACAGTAACCACATAGCAATACTCCTTCCCCTTTTTCAGGTTTTTCTCCACTTCCACATCGCACAATCCAAGGTTTTCGACTTCGGCAAAGGGAATGTCCTTCTCTACCAAAGCCTTCCCACTTTCCGCCTCCTTCAGGACAAAATGCAGGCTGCCGTTCTCAGGAAGCGTTCCCTCATAGCCGACGGAAAAGGACATACGATGCAAAACCTTTTCCTGCGCCACAAAAATCTGTTCCAGGTCGCATCCCTTCTGCAGGGTTGCCTCTGTTCCAATAAATTCAGCTCCCGCCCGGGATGCTATTTCCGTAGTGCGCCGCACCAGGCAAAACGGCCATATGCACAGCATTGCCGCTACAGTCAGCATAAGAATTATGATACATTCTACCCGTTTCCGCTTATTCATTTCCTTTTTCCTCTACCACTGATGTTCTCCTTCTTTTGTAAAGGTATCACTTTTCCAAAACGCCCTTTCCTGGCATATCCAAATGTATTCTCCGCCATCTCCGCCAAGCTTGACTGTGCTGTTGACAACCGGATTATCCAAGAAAAGCAATATGGCAACCAGCAACAATAGTGCAACCGATTTTCTAAAGTAACTATTCCCGGTTATATTCTTTAAGCCTTTGCCCTCTTTTTTCCAATTTTCTATTTCATTGCAGATTCCCTGATATCCTCTAAGAGCATAGGGCAGCAACGGCACAAAAAACAAAATTGTATATTGGCATTTCGCCTCCCAGAAGATATGTAACAGAAAGGCTCCTATAAAAGAAACCAACGGGATTGCCTTGGAAAGCTTCTTGTCTTCCCTGCAAAATATAAGAAACAATATGATTCCAAACAGAAAGATACTTTGAACGATATTCAGAAGCAACGTAAAAATGGTATTCGCAATACCGCCGTTATAGAGGATATCCTTCATCCAATAATCCAGCGTTCCTGCCACATTTCCTTTCAGCACCACCTGAAATCCTTCAAAGGTGGGATTATTCCAGATGGAAGCCAGCTTTCTCCCAAAAAAGGAAACTGCATACTCCGGATTCTCTGCAAAATTCCGGACTGAGAGCTGAATGCTGTTCCATGCAATTTCCGAGGACACCTCAGCAGAATATCCTGTCTGTTCAAACTCTACAACGGGATCACCGTTAAACCATCCCGGAGCCGGCCCTTCCTTCAGTCCCATCATGATCCAGTTCAGGGTTGGAATGCCGTTATTCATTTCGCCGCCGGTAACCGTTCCCATCACCCAGGCGGGACCCTTTATTCCCGCAAATGCAACCAAAGGTACCAAGACAGCAGGTACCAGCAGCCTCCAGGTTTTCAATTCTATGGATCTGACAATGAGTATAATGGACATAGAAACCGCTATAATCAGCAAATTGCTTTTCATTGCAGTTGCTCCGAAAATGCACAGCAATGTCAATCCCATATCTCTTCGCCGTCTGTCGGCAAGATATCTGCCGGCAAAAAAACTTGCCCAAATTCCAAATGCTAATCCGGGCAGGTTTCCATACATGTATTTTACGTATCCCCACAGCGGTATGAAAAAAAGAATTCCTGCATACACAATCCTTGACACTGATTCCCCGAAAAACAGATTTGCCAATTTCTTCATCCCCACAGCCATGAAGAAATAGATTATCATATGCAGTCCCTGCACAGCCCAATACAAATTTTCCGGAAACAATCCGGCAAGGAGAATATAAATAATCTCAGGTCCATTATTAAACGGATATAAAGCGAAATATCCGCCCCTCTGCCACATGGAATAATCTCCGTTTATAAATGCGATTGTGCCGTTATACATCTGCGCCTGATCATAAACCGGTGAAACTTTGGTATTAACGACAAATCCCAACAGCAGGAAAAACCATATCACAGTGCATATCTGCTGAAAAAAACGGGCATTCACCATTCTTTTAATTATATTTCTTGCTGCATATACAACCGGGACAAGCACAACAAGTCCCAGCATCATCAATATCGGTACATCCGATACGTAAAAAACCTCTTCCGTATCAAACCACATAAAGCAGGTAGAAAAAATACTCAACAAAAACAGGTACAATATAAACAGGCCTGCTATGCCAAAAGCAATCTTCTCAGATATTTTAACAAAGATATTTTTTCCCTTTTCTTCCATTGTGACTCCTAAACAAATTTCATCCAAGCTATTGTACAGCAAAAATAACAGCCACAATGAAACATCTATTTTTCCAAATCCACAGTTTTCAGCAGTTCACGAATCTGCTCCACCGTAAGCCACTCTGTATTGTTGCCGGAGCTGTAGGAAAATCCCTCCGGAACCTTCCTGCCGGTAGGCTGAACCTTTTTGCTCTCACTCCAGACCATCTGAGGATATACGATAAAGTGCTTTTCATACTCATAGGTCGTCAGAGAATCCTCCACCGTAACCATGATTTCATGCAGCTTCTCGCCCTCACGGATGCCCACCTCAGGCATTTTACATCCGGGCAGCATTGCTTCCGCCAAATCCGTAATTTTAAAGGAAGGAATCTTGGAGATAAAGGTCTCGCCGCCCTTTGCTTCCTCCAATGCCTTGATAACCAGCTCAACCCCCTGCTGGAGGCTAATCCAGAAACGGGTCATGCGATAATCGGTAATCGGAAGCTCCGTTCCGCCATTTTTGATGATATTATGGAAGAAAGGAATCACAGAGCCACGGCTTCCCGCCACATTGCCGTAACGCACAATGGAGAAACAGATATCCTTGCTCCCGGCGTATGCGTTAGCCGCAATAAACAGCTTATCGGAAACCAGCTTTGTACCGCCGTACAGATTTACCGGATTAACCGCCTTGTCCGTAGACAGCGCAACCACCTTTTTGACACCGGTATCCAGAGCTGCGTCAATCACATTCTGCGCACCATTGATGTTTGTCTTGATTGCCTCTGCCGGATTGTATTCGCACGCAGGCACCTGCTTTAAGGCAGCCGCATGAATCACATAATCAACACCCTCCAGCGCTCTTGTCAGGCGCTCCTTATCGCGCACATCACCGATAAAGAATCTCAGCTTATCCTTGTATTCCCTGAATTCGTTCTGCATGATGAACTGCTTAAACTCATCCCGGGAATAGATAATAATCTTTCTGGGGTCGTAATGCTCCAACACATATCTGGTAAACGCCTTGCCAAAGCTGCCCGTACCGCCGGTAACCAAAATGGATTTATTATTTAACATAAAATACCCTCGCTTTCAAAATTGCATGTACTGCCCTATATGTTAGCATATTATACCGGAAATAGCAATTTTCAACCTTTAATTATTTATTGCGTATTTCTTAATTCGGCAGTTCCAGCATGACACTTACCGCCTTCTCCGGTTCTTCCCCCGCTATATAGCCTTTCTATAAACTGTGCCATTTTTACTTTATCTTTGACGAAGCATATAAAGTTGCTCTAATATTCTGTCTGCATTTTCTATCAGGTCAAACTTCTCTCTCGCAATTTCACGGGATACTTCCCCTGCATTTTGATACCATTGCGGTGATTTTGCTAACAATTCTTTTATCATATTTACTGCTCCCAATGGATTTTCATAAGAAAATACAAACCCATTTTTCCCGCTCTCTATCACCTCCGGTGCGTTACCTACATGTCTGGATACAAGTAAAGGTTTCCTACACCATAAGGCTTCTATACACGATAATGGACTGGGATCCGACAAAGAAGGCATGAAGAAAACATCTGCACAACTCAGGAGTTCTGCTACCTCCTCCCCGTCTCTATAACCCAGCAGCTTTAAATCTATGCTTTTCTCTGCTGCAAAAGCACGAATTTCCTGTTCCAGTTCCCCCTCCCCGGCGATAGCAATCTGCAGATTATCTCTATTTTCAATTTGAGAGACAAGTTCAAGAAAAGGCAGCAAGCCTTTCACCTTTGTTAGTCTCATTGGAGAAAAGAACACTTTTTTATTATTTGCCAGTCCATACTTTTCCCTCAGTTCATCTGTCCTACACGCAAATTTATCCGCTGTTTCAGCAAATTTTTGATTGTCTATTAAATTGGGAACCCAAATATATTGCGCATTTTCAGAGGCATATTTTTTTATCAGTTCCTTAGCTTTCTCACCGGGATACCAGAAGCCATCCATTTTAGAATAGAAAGCTTTCCTGACACAGTCTCTGATGAAATATATCAGTTTATTATAATCTCTCACTTCGTCCAAATGAGACTCTGACCAAAAGAGCAACTGGCATTCGCTATGGTGTTTTGCCCATCTTTTAGCCTGCCAGACCGGCAGAAGGGTATAGCTTCCCGACAATATGAGTATATCAGGGTGCATTTCATCCAGACACTTCTTCAAATCTGTATTCACATATAAAAAATCCTGTTTGCCAAAAAAGACCCTCTTTTTCAGGAGTTTGGAATATTCTCCAACAAATTCTTCATATTTCCACCGACGGTTACTCTCCGTATCATTCATCAGCAGAACCCTGAAATCAATACTTTTGCTCCTCCCATGTTCATACATGCATTGATAAAAAACACTTCTATACGGAGACAATATATTCGTCAATAACACTACTTTTTTCATCGTATTGCACCCTGTTTCCTTTCTTTTTGTTGAGTATTGTGGTCTGATACATTCAAACACTGCGGGTGCAGTGCGAAAAGGAACAGGAACAAAATCAGCTGTCGGGCTAACCAGACAAGTTCGGTCAGTCCATACATAGAGAAAACAATGCTGATA
>JBJEJG010000174.1:0-1822 GCA_051877795.1 Acetatifactor sp. | reverse complement strand
CACTCCTTACATTTGGAGGCATCGATATGGGAACGGTCACGTCCTGCCTCAATCGCACCGAATTTGCAGGCATTGATACATGCCTTGCCCAGACAATTCTGGCAGTTCTCTGTTACGGTATAGCTGGAAATCGGGCAGTCCTCACACGCCGAACTGATGACCTGAATCACATTGCCGTCATCCACCGGTCCCGGTGCCTTTCCCTCTGCCAGACGGACTCTCTGGCGAATGATTTCCCTCTCTTTATAAATACAGCAGCGGAACTGCGGTGTCGGTCCCGGAATCAGTTCAAAAGCAATCTGATCTCTTTTCTCTTCCAGCTCACCGGCAAACGCAAGCTTTGCCACTTCATACAATACTTCATGTTTAATGCGGATTACATTTTCGTCTGCATACATTGTATTCTACCTCGCTCATCTACCTGTTAATTTTTTAACCATCTTTGACATTATATCTGATTTGTATAGAATTTCAAGTAGTTTCCGTGTTTTTCTTGAAATACACAGCGAAAGATGTATCCGCCGCCATAGACATCCCCTAAGTTCCGCTTATTCAGCTTTGTAATGTCTCACAGTCCTTTTTCCAGAAGTCCACCGGCTCATAGTCCTGCAGCTTCGCCAGAAAGCCCATTTCCTGAAGTTTCTGCTGGATTAAATCCAGTATCTCGGCGCTCTCCGCTAAAACCGTGTGATAATGATAACCGGAGGTCACATTTTTTAAGAGGCTGGATTTCCCGCTTTTGATCTCCTTCATGTAACGGGCGATGTCCATGCGGGATTTCAGGTTCATCTCCGCCCGAAGGACACCATACACCTTATGATATACAAACACATCCTTGATTTTTCCGCCCATATCCACAATAGTAGTCAGTTCTGTTTCCGTCTCCTCGTCCGAATGAATGACCTTAAAAATACGCTGCTGTTCCTCTGATTTTCCTGCCGAAATCAGATATCCCCGGTTGGTGGAAAGAATTTCATAACCGTTAGCGCGAAGCAGAGCAATATCCTGCACAATCACCTGACGACTGACAGCAAGCTGCTTCGACAACGCCAGCCCGGAGACCGGTCTCCCGCTTCGCTCCAGTATTCCAATAATTTCTGTTCTCCTGTCTTCTCCAGTCATTTTTGTCGTCCTCTCCGTTTCTGCCGGCACTTATACTGCATGCAGGTTCTTCAGGGAAATATCCATAATCGGTGCAGAATGGGTCAGTGCACCACTGGAAATATAGTCCACGCCAAGATCGGCAAGCTTTGCTATATTCTCCTTTGTCACATTGCCGGAGACCTCCACCTCTGCCCTGCCGTCAATAATCCGCATGGCTTCCTCCATATCCCCATGGCTCATATTGTCGAGCATGATGATGTCGGCTCCTGCCTCAACCGCCTCTTTTACCATGGCAAGGTTTTCCACCTCCACTTCAATCTTGCGCACAAAGGGTGCATATGCCTTTGCCATGGTCACTGCCTCCGTGACACCGCCTGCTGCACCGATGTGGTTGTCCTTAAGCAACACACCGTCGGAAAGATTATAGCGGTGGTTATTACCTCCGCCCACCCGCACGGCATATTTTTCAAAAATGCGGTTGTTGGGGCTGGTCTTTCTGGTATCCAGCAGCTTGATTTTCGTGCCGGAAAGGAGTGATGCCACAGAATGAGTATAGGTGGCAATGCCGCTCATGCGCTGCAGATAGTTAAGCGCCGTGCGCTCCCCGCAGAGCAGGGTGCGGATATCGCCGCGCACCTTTCCCATCAGTTGTCCTTTCTTTACCGCGTCCCCGTCTTCCACAAAGAATTCCACCTCTGTTTTCTCATCCAGCAGGGTA
>JBJEJG010000173.1:0-1822 GCA_051877795.1 Acetatifactor sp. | reverse complement strand
CGTTTCCATCTTCGGAAAGCCCTTCTGCCAGAGCTTTCATATGAGTTTCAAAAGGCTCAATGGGAAGCGGCTGTCCGATCACGCCGGTGGAAGCAACAATCATCTCATTGGCGGGGATTCCCAGTTCAGCTGCCGCCAGTTCACAGATGCGTTCTGCCTTCTCTTCACCATCTGCATTGCACGTATTGGCATTCTTGCTGTTCACAACCACACCGCGTGCCTTTCCTCCGGTCGCTGCCAGATGCTTTCTGGTCACCAGAATCGGCGCTCCCTTTACCTTATTCTGCGTATAAACCGCAGCAACATTGCACATGGTCGGGCTGAAAACCAGACCGAGATCATTCTTCTGCGGATCTGCATTCAAACCACAGTTCAGGCCATTGGCAGAAAATCCCTGTGCAGCACAGACTCCGCCGTCTATGTAAGTAAAATCATTATTTTCGTTCAACATCACAGTACCTCTCTATCCGAAAACAAGTATTTATGGACTCATTCTGGTTATAATCAAAATGAGAGCAGAATCCATATTTAGAATGAATTTATAACATCCATGCACAAAAGTCAAGCATGTATTCATTTTTGACATATCAAAACAAAACAAATACTCCGGAAGCAGAATAAGCGGCAGCCTCTTCTTTCTCCGGAGTATCATGTTTTTAACGGCAATTAATTACAGCATTTCAAGAAAAGCACTGATTCTGGTTTCCAGCTGTCCGCTGTCTGATGTGGAATAATCCGTCTCCAGTTTCATATAGGGAATTCCCATATCTTCCACCATGCGGCAGACTTTAGCTGATTCCACATTAAAGGTATGGCAGGCCTGCAGAACCACTTCGATCACGCCGTCAACCTTATATTTCTCAATCATGGCTCTGGTGTTTTCAAGCCTTGCCTCATTTGTTGTCATAACAGAGCAGTTGATTTCCAGGTAACGATCGGAAATAGCACTGAGAATATCATCAGCGTCTTCATCAATCAGCATACGGTTGGTACGTTCACCTCCGCAGTCATCCAGACAGACAATAACACCACCGTTATTTTCAATAACCATACCGATTTTCTGAATGACACCGCTGGAAGGACATCCGGTAAGAAGGATTCTCTTATCCTTAAGGCTCACAGTACTCTTTCCTTCAGCATAATCTGCTTTTGCTTTTTCCACAACCTTCAGTACGCCGTCAATATATTCGTCCACATTAAATTTGAAACTTCCGGACATAAGAGTCAGCATCATCTGCGTTCCTTTCATGGCCGGCGGTACATTGGCCTGCAGTTCATACATCTCCGTAATTGCTCTGCGGAGTTTATTTCTCTTCTTAACCGCTTCGCGCAGCGCTTCATCCGTAATTTCAATTCCGAATTTCTCCTCCAGCCGTTCTTTCAGCATTTTAACTTCCTGATACCAGATATCTTTGGAATAGGGACGTCCCTGTCCCTGAGGAAGATGCAGAACATAAACATCCTTCAGTTCACTGAGCAGCTCATACATCTTCTTTTTACCGTCACAGGTCGTTTCACCGATAATGATATCCGAAAAATAGGTATAGGGACATTTTTCACTGTAGGCAAATCCATATGTACTTTTAATCAGAGGGCACAGGTTCTTCGGAAGAACCTTTTCCGCATCCGGCACAGTTTCATTGCTTGTTCCACACAGACCAACCGTGGAGATTCCTCCCGCCATCAATACTTCAATGGGGGTGTAGGAACATAAAAATCCTGCCAGTCTGCCTCCGTTCTCCTTAAATTCCTTCGCTGCCAGGAAACCCTGTTTTCTCGCTTCCACAAATTCATCAAATTTTTCCGGTAATTCATTTGCCAT
>JBJEJG010000172.1:0-41626 GCA_051877795.1 Acetatifactor sp. | reverse complement strand
TTTTCATGACATGACGATATAAATAATGTAAAGAGGAATACAACAAACTGTACAAAATTGTTGCATTCAAAATCAAAATAGCAGGGACGGCTGGAAAACAGCAGGGAGGTTGCAAAATGTTACGACTGACAGTAGCGCAGGAAGAGTATTTGATGATTGGTGATGATGTGAAGATTGTGTTTCTCGGAGGAACCGGGAAGCACATGAGAATCATGATAGATGCACCGAAGGATGTAAACATTGTGAGGAGCAGTGTCATCGAAAAACAGTTCACAGACCCGGAAATCCGAGCGAAGCTGCCTAAGTACTATGCAGAGACGGAGCATCCGGAGAAGTACAGGAAAAAGTCAAATATCGTCATTGCAGGAGAAAGAGTACAGGAAAAGGCTGTCAAGCAGTAACTGGCAGCGGAAACACAGTTATATTTCGGTAATAGCCGGATGGGGAAGCAGGACGTCAGGGCCCGGCAGAGGGCGGACACATTCGGTTGCTACATAGATGTTCCACAGAATCAAAAGCAACTATAAACGTTTCATAACCGGTGCAAACGGATTTGCACCCGGTAAAACCAAGGAGGTAAATTTATGGTAGTACAACACAACTTAACAGCAATGAACTCTAACAGAATGCTTGGCTTAACCACAGCATCCCAGGCAAAGTCCACCGAAAAGCTTTCTTCCGGTTACAAGATTAACCGTGCAGCAGATGATGCAGCAGGTCTTTCCATTTCCGAGAAGATGCGTAAGCAGATCAGAGGTCTGACACAGGCTTCCGCAAACGCACAGGACGGTATTTCCGCAGTACAGACAGCAGAAGGTGCACTGACCGAAGTGCATGATATGTTGCAGAGAATGAACGAGCTGGCGGTAAAGGCCTCCAACGGCACCATGTCTGAGAACGACAGAAGCTATGTTCAGAATGAAATTGATCAGCTGGTTACTGAGATTGACCGTGTTGCTGAGACAACCAAGTTCAACGAAACCTATTTGTTAAGGGGATCAGGAGATAAGAGCGCAACCGTTAAGGCCGAAGCTACTATCGGAAATACAACAAGTGAAGCAACAGTAACTGAGGCAAAGGGTAATATTTTTAGCGCTACAATTGCAACAGCAGATAAGTTAGCGTCTGGTACAGAAGATACAGCGACCATTACTTATAAGGATGCTGAAGGCAATACAAGAACAAAAGACGTTACCTTTAAGACTGGAGCAGATGCTAAGGCCACCGCAGCCAATCTGGCTGATGCAATTGCTGCTGACAAAGACCTTGGCAGAATTTTCGATGCTTCTGCAGATGAGAATGGAAAGCTTACTGTTGAATCTAAGTTGAATGGTAATAAGACGGACGCTACTAAGAATGCAATTGACAACATTACCTTTAAAACCAAGGATGGCACATTGAAGACGTCCTTCGCAGAAACTCCTGTAACATCTGATGCAATTGGAGAATCTGTGTCATTTACTCTGACAGATGTAAACGGAGCTATGCAGTTAGTTGATGGTAATTCCATTACAATTGATGGAAAAACCTTTACCTTTGACAGTGATAAAGCAGCTGCTAATGCTGGAAATACTTTTGCATCATTAGATGATCTGCAGAAGTTACTGGGAGATGATTATCAGGTAACTGTTAGTGCGACACGTGAAAACACTTATACATCATATGCTTTTCCGGATGGAAAAGATAAAGACTCAACAACAGGTGACGACACTGTTGCAGGAACTCCAGTTAAACAGATGGAAGCTTCTGGAGCCCTAACCGCAAGTACAGATGCGTTAGACGAATTAGAAGTTGCTGATTTTACTTTTGCTCTTTCAGATGTAACCCATACATCTGATACAGAAGATACAGCGCTAACAGTGGGAACAGCTCTCAAGGGTATCACTCTTAATATTGCCCGCAAAGCTTCCGTAGAGATGTCTGATACCATGACTCTGAGCCTTCATGTAGGAGCTGATTCTACTGAAGAAAACAAGATTTCTGTAGATATTGAGTCCATGAATGCGAAGGGACTTGGCATTGACGGCTTGAAGGTTGATGGCAAGGACAGCAAGAATGCTGACAATGCTATCGATACTATCGCTGCAGCAATCCAGAAGGTTTCCACTCAGCGCTCTGCACTTGGCGCAGTTCAGAACAGACTGGAGCATACTATCAACAACCTGGATAATGTTGTAGAGAATACCACCAGTGCAGAGTCCGCTATCCGTGATACCGATATGGCTTCAGAGATGGTTAAGTACTCCAACAACAATATCCTGTCTCAGGCAGGTCAGGCAATGCTGGCTCAGGCAAACCAGTCCAACCAGGGCGTTCTGTCCTTACTTGGCTAATTGTAAGCTGAACAAAAAATTCATTGCAAAACGAGATGTGTAATACCGAGCGGGTGCGCCTTCCGGCGCGCCCGCTATGTCAATTAAGAATGAAAGTGATGTAAGAAAATAATTTATGTATTATCGTATGTTCCTAGTTCTTCAGCTTATATTCTTTTAGCAGCTGTTCCCGAAACTCGGGGTCAAAGACAGCTTTTTTTAAATCCTCCAATCGATTATCTGTAAAAAGCTTCTGAGACAGAAGACTCATTAAATCTACTCCCTGACTAATTCCCTGACTGATGCCCTGACTGATTCCCTCACTAATTCCTTGACCGAATCCCGCGTTTTTTGCATCTTCAAATAATTCTTGCAGAGCCTGACACATATTATATTCCTCCTCTTCTTCCTGGTTTATATTCATGTATCTTTCCCTTTCTTTCCATAATACAGGTGCATTTAATAAGATGGACATAACCCTGACAGTTTCGCTGTTTAGTTTTCGAAAAGCTGCATTCTCCGTCATAGCAACATAAAGTTGATTTTTATTTTTTCGATAAGCCAAAGCAGTAAAAAGTTCCCGTAATTCCGTATGAAAACAGCTGAAATCGGAATGCTCATTGATACAGAACAACCGCATGGGATAGTCTGCAAAGAAATGACTCAGATTATCGCAGTCGTTACCGAAGTTCATCATATCCCGCAGTGTATGCGGCCCGTTCCAGGGTTCCTCGCCATGATATAAGCATAACGTATATACGGGGGTCAGACGGTCATTTTGAGTGATACCGCTCAGGCGTTCCGCAGGTTCGTGTAAGCAATGATTATCCTTATTATGCTGCTTCAGCTCGTCAAGCTGTCTGCCATATTCGAAGGTGTCATATTGCATACAACGGTAAGGCAGGGTGTAATCGACCAGATTCTGGTTTTCTAATGCTAAAATTCTTAAGGCTTCGCCGCTGTTTAGGTACATTTTGATGTCGCGGAAGCGATGAAGTGTTTTGCCATCCATTACAGGGTATTGTTCTGATGCTGCTTTTAAATCTTCCGCTTTGATAATGTTTCGCCCCTGAAAAAGTGCTCCGTTGAATAAATCTGCAAATCTTCCTTTATTGCTTAGAAAGCTGCACATTGCAGTGTTGATTTTCCCCATGCAAACCTCCTTTTGACAGGAGCCGCACATGGTTACAAATCCTGCCACTATAATATGTTGTTGAGTAAAGTGGCAGAAAGTGCCTGAATGTGCTGAATGCACGTTTCATCGATTACTCTTGATAAAATTATGATATTTCATTACACACTAAATGTCAATATAATTTTTTTGTAATATAGTACAAAAAATAGTATTAATTCTATGCTTTTTCCATTTAAAAACAAAAGCAGGGAATTTATAAATTCTCCCGAATTCGAATATCCACCGCAACATAATTATGTTCTTTTTCGGGCAGTTCTCCTGTAGTCAGATAGGTGAACAGCAGAGAAAGCGGCTTGCTGCCCTGCACCTTGGGCTGCTGGCATATCACGGCGGCAATCGTACCTTTACGCATCAGTTCTTTTGTGGTGGGAACCATGTCATAGGCAACAACACGTATTTTGCCCTGAAGGCCCAGGGCTGTGATACTTCGACAGCCACCGTATACACCGCCTGCAGCAAAGTAAAGTGCGTTGATTTCCGGATGAGCAGTCAGAAGCTGCGTCGTTTTCTCGTAACTTTCAATTTCATCATCATGCACTTCAATAATATCCGTAATATGAATGGAGTCCCGGTAAGGCTTCAGCGTTTCCGTAAAACCGGCAATTCGTTCAGTGTGACAGAGGATGTTGGAGGAACCGGTAATAATTCCGACATTTACCTGCCCGTGGGTCATGAGGTGCAGAAGTCCGGCGGCAGTGGCACCGCTTTTATTGTAGTGGCTTCCTACATAAGCGATACGTTTGGAATTTTCAATATCTGTATTCAGAGTTACTACGGGGATACCGCAGGTGTAGAGTTCGTTGATGCGGCGGCGTATTCTTTCATCATTGTAAGGGGCAAAAGCAATTCCGTTTACTTCCGCTGCAACCAGTTCGTTTATGGCGTCTAATTGTGCCTCCACGCCGAAGGAAATCTGCTTGATGAGTACGGTGCAGTTGTAGCCGGCAAGCTCTTCAGCTTTTTCGTTGACTCCCTCCAGAACATCAATATAGAAAGGATTTTCCGGGGAAAACAAAATTACGCCAAGCTTCAATCTCTTTTTTTGTGCAGCCAGAACAAGTCCGGCTACATTGGGCTTGTAGTCTAACTCTTTCGCAATCCTTTCGATTTTTTCCGCTGTGGCGGGATTTACGCTGCCCCTGTGATTTAAGACACGGTCTACAGTTCCGCGGGACACACCTGCCAGCGCCGCGATTTCTTTGATGGTTGCCATAATCTTTCTCCTGAAATAAATTATTTAAACAGTACCATAAACGCGTGCAAAAATCAATTAGGGCCGCAGGATGAGAATCGCAGGAAAATGACCATAAAGAGAAAAAAGTGCAGAAATAATTCAGAAAAGTGTGAAAAACAGAAAGAGAGCACTTGATTTTTGGACAAAAAGGTGTTATGTTTATATACCAACCAATCATCCTTATATTCTTTGGACCGATAGCGGTATCGGGAGCGGCAGAAGCCGGAGAATATCGTAACTGTTGACCTTTGCATATTGTTAGCATTTACGCTGGGAGGAAATGCCTCTGCTCGCCAGAGCACTCGCATCTTCCCTCGGAAAACAAGGAGGCATAAAAATGATTACAACTGAATATCCGGTAATTAACCTGCAGGCTACGGGAGAGCGCATTCGGGAGCTTAGAGAACAGAATGGCTTTACTGTCCGTGAAGTCAGCGAATACATGGGCTTTACAGAACCTCAGGCGGTTTACAAGTGGCAGAGAGGGCAATGCCTTCCCACGGTAGACAACCTGTTGGCACTGAGCAGAATATTCCACACATCTATAGAGGACATCTTGATCGGAGACGACGAGATGTCCTCTCGTTTTATCAAAAACCGGAGTAAACCAGCGGTTTATTTCCTCGAATGCCGTTTCGGACTATAATTTCTATTGTAAACAAAAGACAGTCAGCACCTTGACAACTTTATAGAGATTTCATCACGAGAAAGGCAGGTAGGTAAAATGGTATGGATTCCGGGTGTGGAAGTAGAGAGCAGTCAGGGAATCAGAGAGATTTCTTTGACTACCAGAGCATTAAGCAAGCGTAATGTATTTCTGAACGGGGAAATCAATGACGAGACAGCGAATGCGGTTGTGATGCAGCTGATGTATCTGGATGAGGAAAACAATGAGGATATCAGATTGTACATCAATAGCTGCGGCGGCGAGGTAAACAGCGGTTTGCTGATTTATGACACTTTGCAATTTATGAAGTCGCCGGTTCATATCTACTGCATGGGAATGGCAGCAAGTATGGCTGCAATTATTCTGGCGGGCGGACAGAAGGGCAGAAGATATATACTGCCCCACTCAAAGACCATGATACATGAACCGCTGATTTCGCGGGGAATGGGAGGGTCGGCAACTTCCATAAAAAACATTTCAGACTCTATTTTGGAAACAAAGAGGATTCTGAATGGAATTCTGGCAAAGCACACGGGCAGAACACCGGAAGAAATTGACGAGGCAACCGCGTTTGATCATTACATGAACGCGGAGGAGAGTGTGGCGTTTGGACTTTGCGACAAAGTGACAACTTCATTAAACTAGAACGGGAGGAAACAACATGATAAGAGAGAATGATTTGATTCTGGCTGATGGACAGTATTACAGCATGGATTGTCATAAAACACAGCTGAACAACAATGTGCTGGTGGTGGGAGCTTCGGGGAGCGGTAAGACACGGAGTATTGTGACGCCGAATCTGTTGCAGGCGACAGGCAGCTATGTTGTTTCCGACCCGAAGGGAAATCTCTATAAAAAATACGGCGGATACCTGCGGGAGCGTGGGTATGTGGTAAAGAAGCTGGATTTCGTCCATCCTGAGAAATCGATACACTACAATCCCTTTCATTATATCCACTCGGAGCAGGACATTATCAAGATAGCACATCTGATGATTGGGGATGTACGGGAGGGAACAAAGGAAGACCCCTATTGGAAGCAGACGGCGGAGACACTGCTTACTTCCGTGATTTCATACCTGATGGAGTACAGCTCGGTGCGGTACCGGAATATATCGAATCTGATGAAGCTGGTCCTTGCCTGCCAGCCGCAGGATGATGAAATCAAGAGCAGAACAGCTTATGATGACATTATGGCGAGTGTCGAATTGGAGAATCCCAATGCCTTTACGGTGCGTCAATACAAGAAATTTCGTATGGTACCGTCAAGAACTTTGCTGTGCACGCTGTCCACGGCAACCTCCAGACTCGGCATGTATGAGAGCCGGGAACTATGCAGAATGCTGGAGGATGATGACCTGGAAATTACCAACATTGGAAAAAGAAAGACAGCCTTGTTTGTGGTCGTCAGCGATACAGACCGTTCCATGGATACGTTGGCAAATATCTTTTTTACGCAGGCAATGAATGAACTGTGCAGCTATGCGGATGACAAATGCTGTGACAGTTGCCTTCCGGTACCGGTCAGATTCATTATGGATGATTTTGCCACCAACTGCATGATTGCTGAGTTCCCCAGGATGATTTCCTCCATCCGTTCCAGAGGAATCTCCACCATGCTGATGATTCAGGCGGAAGCTCAGCTGGAGGCGGCGTATGGGCGGGATGGAGACACTATCATCGGCAACTGTGATACCTATGTATACCTGGGCGGCAATGATGTCAAAACGGCAAAAGCTGTGTCGATGCGCTGCGATTTGCCTCTGAAAAAAATACTGAATATGCCGGTCGGAACCAACTGGATTTTCCGAAGGGGACAGGAGCCTGTCAATGCCCGGAACTTTAATCTGGACAATTACAGAAGCCTGCGCTACGGAGAGAAACAGACCGAACGAAAGAACCTGGTGCTTTAGCACCGGGTTTTCTTGCGTTTGGAGCGCGTCAATGATAAACTGTACTCGAGTAGAAAATGAAGCGATGCCGAAGGTGCGTGTTTGCGAGCACGGGAAAATGACATAAGACAATAAAGCAACAGGAGCATACAGAATGATAAAAGAAATCAAGAAGAAAAGACTGAGATATATTGTCCCCTTTGCCTTTGAGGCGGGAGAACAGGAGGTTGCAGGGCTTTGCGAGAAACTGACAGGGAACAGCGGCGAGGTCAATTGGGTATATGAACCGCCGAAAGAAAAGGAGCAGGATATTTATCAGCTGTTTGAAGATACCTTCCGGCCGAATAGAAGGAATCATGAGAACATTGGTTTCAGTCTGAAGCTTACAGGGCAGGATGCAACCGGTGAAATTCTGCGCATAAGGTATAGAAGAGGGGACGAACTGCCGGAATACGGATTCCATATTTCGGAGGCCGGACTTTATCTGTTTCGGACAGGAATTGGACTGTTCTGGTATGAAATTCAGGAAAATGCGGAGCAGGAAACAAGTCTTGACATGGAAGAACTGATTCTGTTTCAGAACCGTTTTAAGGAATTGAACAGTTCCGTATTTTTTTGGTATGACGATAAGAATCCGAAATATAGTGAGGACGGCAGCAAAAAGCCGAATTACGTGGCGGAATTCCTTTTGGAACAGAAGGAAGCAGGCTGTACACTGGGCTATTGGATAAAAGAGCTTTTAGACGGCCTTGGCTGTGAGATAAATTTTTATCCGAACAGGAAATATTGTAAAAATCCGGAAATTCTTGTCCCCGATAAGGCGATTCTGTTCAGTTATCTGGTCGGGGAAGCAGAAAACGAAGAGGACATAGAGGAGGCGGCCTATTACCTTTCCAGCGGATATAACCGCACTTATCTTATGCCGGAGGACATCCGCGAAAAGATGTTCCGTCCTTTCAGAGGAGCCTACTGGTATGCCACAAAGGAAGGGTGTGGCTATTATGTGCAGAATCACTCTGTTAATGAATTCTTCTTTTCGAATTATATGCCGAATAAGATTGCGAGTGATTATTTTGTGCTGTATATTCTGCTATTGTACCAGTCGTACAGCCTGCTGCACTATGCAAATAAAATCGAGAAGGATATGTCTGCGGATTTTCGCGTTTATAAGGATGCGGCTCCCGGTGTGGCAGAGTGGCTGGAGGAATTTGAGACGGAAATCAATGTGTTTCTGATAAAGAGTGTTTATGCCTCAGTGAGTCATATCCAGCACCAGAACGGCTTTTATGAATATGTATCGAAGCAGCTGCGCATCCGGGAGGATATTGACAGCCTGACACTGGGGCTGCGGTCTCTGGACGAATTGCAGCAGATGCGCCAGCGTAAGCGGGATGAGGAACAGGAGGAAAAGCTTTCCACAGCGCTCGGTGTGCTGTCACTTCTCGCAATCATTTCCGGTTTTTCGGACGGATTTGGATTCGTAGACCAGATGACAGTCTATTTCAGGGGGACAGGGTGGACAGGAATTGATTATGTGACACATATCGGTATCTTTATTCTGGTTCTGCTGATTGCTTTTTTTGCAGTGAAATCTGTGGGAAAAGTACTTGTCAGAATGACGCGGGATGAAATCAGGAAAAGACGGGAAAGAAAAAATAAGTGAGAATTTGCTTGATTTTTTGTCTGTTACCCAGTATGATAAATATAGAGCGTGCCCGTGCACATGATGTGAAGATAATCTAGTCCTGAAAAAGACGCAGGATAAGATTATCTATGTCGCATCAGGAAAGAATCGATTGCATCGATTCTTTCACAGTGGAAGGGTAAAAAAGAAACGGGAGGTTACAAATGCTGTACATAGGTATCGATTTGGGGACATCGGCCGTGAAACTGCTGCTGATGGACAGTGAGGGGAAGATTGTAAACATCGTATCCAGGGAATATCCGCTGTATTTTCCTCATCCCGGCTGGTCGGAGCAGAAGCCGGAGGACTGGTATGCACAGACAATCGAGGGAATAAGGGAGCTTCTGAAAGATGCAGACAGAAGTCAGGTGGCAGGTATCAGCTTTGGCGGACAGATGCACGGTCTGGTAATTCTGGATAAGGATGATAATGTGATTCGCCCTGCCATACTTTGGAATGATGGGAGAACCACGGAGGAGACGGATTATCTCAACAATGTAATCGGCAAGGAAAAACTGTCTGAGTATACTGCAAATATCGCGTTTGCCGGATTTACTGCACCGAAGATTCTCTGGGTGAAGAACAAGGAGCCTGAGAATTTTGCAAAAATTGCAAAAATCATGCTTCCCAAGGATTATATCGCATATAAATTGACAGGCGTGCATTGCACGGATGTGTCCGATGCATCCGGTATGCTGTTGTTTGATGTGAAAAACCGTAAGTGGTCGCAGGAGATGTGCGATATTTGCGGCATCAGTGTATCCCAGCTTGCAAAATGTTATGAAAGCTATGAGGCAGTGGGTACTGTGCTCCCTGAAATAGCAGAGGAGCTTGGCATTCCCACAACCTGTAAGGTGGCGGCAGGTGCGGGAGACAATGCCGCAGCGGCAGTGGGAACGGGCACGGTCGGAGACAATATGTGCAACATTTCCCTGGGCACCAGCGGAACTATTTTTATCTCCTCCCAAAAATTCGGTGTAGATAAATATAATGCGCTTCATTCCTTCGCACATGCTGACGGAAGCTATCACCTTATGGGCTGTATGCTCAGTGCGGCAAGCTGCAATAAGTGGTGGATGGATGAAATCATCGGCACAAAGGATTATGCTGCGGAGCAGAAGAACATTGCAAAACTGGGTGAGAACCATGTGTATTTCCTGCCTTATCTGATGGGCGAGCGTTCTCCCCACAATAATCCGAATGCCAGAGCGACCTTTATCGGCATGACCATGGATACCACCAGGGCAGATATGACTCAGGCTGTTCTGGAGGGTGTTGCCTTCGCTCTCAGAGATTCTCTGGAGGTTGCAAAATCTCTCGGTATTGACTTAAAGCGCACTAAAATCTGCGGTGGCGGTGCGAAGAGTCCTTTGTGGAAGAAAATTATTGCAAATGTCCTGAATCTGAAGGTGGATGTCATCGAGAGTGAGGAAGGCCCCGCTATGGGAGGTGCCATGCTGGCAGCTGTAGCCTGCGGTGAGTATGCAAGCGTGGAAGAGATTGCAGCAAAGGTTGTAAAGATTGTGGATACTGTGGAACCTGAACCTGAACTGGTGGCAAAATACGAAGCACGTTACGCGCAATTCAGGGAGATTTATCCCACGTGCAAGCCTTTGTTTGAGAAGCTGCTGTAATGTGATGGAAATTTCGTAAATCCAAGCCGGAAAACCGGTGAATAAAGTAAGAAAGGATGAAGAAGATGAAGATTTTATCTGTAAACGACCCTGCATTTAGAAAATACGGCCGTGTGGTGACAAATGTGGATTTTACAGGTCTTGTGGAAGCCATGAAAAAAACTCCCATTCCCGAGGGCGTTGTCTATGAACCCAGTGTTCCTGAACTGGAGGCTCTGCCTGTAATGCAGCAATTATCTGAGACGGCCTATGGCGAAATGCCCATACAGATTGGCTACTGCAATGGACATAACACAAAGCTGAATGCACTGGAATATCACAGGGATTCCGAGATTAACGTGGCCGCAACCGATGCCATTCTTATGCTCGGGCTGCTTCAGGATGTGGAGGCTGACCATACATATGATACCTCCAAAGTAGAAGCATTTCTGGTTCCTGCGGGCACTGCGGTTGAAGTATATGCAACGACTCTGCATTATGCGCCCTGTGGTGTGGACGGCAAGGGCTTTCAGGTGACAGTTGTACTTCCCAGAGGCACCAATTATCCTTTGAAAACGGCTCATCCCAGAGCAACCGGTACCACAACCGATAATGAAGACTGTCTGATTACAGCGGTGAACAAGTGGCTTATCGGTCATGCCGAGGGAGGACTGGACGAGGGCAGTTTCCTGGGCCTTAAGGGTAAGAATCTGGACATCTCAGAACCGGAGAGATAATCTTAGACGGAGATTCTTCGAGATGGGCTCCAATGTGTAAAAAGGAGTAGAAAGAAGTCATAAAAACAGTTATAATCTCAGTATGGTATTTTTTAGCAAAATATATTTAGGAGGGTTTAAAAATGAACAATTTACCACAGGTAAAAATCGGTATCGTTGCTGTAAGCCGTGACTGCTTCCCCGAGAGCTTGTCCGTAAACAGAAGAAAGGCGCTGGTGAAGGCTTATACAGATAAGTACGGTGCAGCAGATATCTACGAGTGCCCCATCTGTATCGTTGAAAGTGAAATCCATATGGTACAGGCACTGGAGGATATCAAAAAGGCAGGCTGTAACGCACTCTGCGTATATCTCGGAAACTTTGGTCCCGAGATTTCGGAGACGTTGCTTGCAAAGCACTTTGACGGTCCTTCCATCTTTGTTGCGGCAGCTGAAGAAAGTCAGGGTGATTTGTTGGATGGGCGTGGAGATGCATACTGTGGCATGCTGAATGCGAGCTACAACCTGAAGCTTCGCAACATCAAGGCATATATCCCCGAGTACCCCGTAGGTACCGCAGAGGAATGTGCCGATATGATTAACGAGTTTGTTCCTATTGCAAGGGCAATCATTGGCTTAAGCGATTTAAAGATTATCTCCTTTGGCCCCAGACCCTTAAACTTCCTGGCATGTAATGCTCCCATTAAACAGCTTTACAATCTTGGCGTTGAAATTGAGGAAAATTCCGAACTTGATCTCTTTGAGGCGTTTAAGAAGCATGACGGAGATGAGAGAATTCCGGCAAAGGTAAAGGAGATGGAGGAAGAACTGGGCGCAGGCAACAAGAAGCCCGAGGTTCTGGCTAAACTGGCTCAGTACGAGTTGACTCTGCTTGACTGGGTAGAAGCGCACAAGGGTTACCGCAAGTACGTTGCGATTGCCGGAAAATGCTGGCCTGCTTTCCAGACGCAGTTTGGCTTCGTTCCCTGTTATGTAAACAGCCGTCTTACCGGTATGGGTATTCCTGTATCCTGCGAGGTTGATATCTACGGCTGCCTGAGCGAGTTTATCGGTACCTGCGTCAGCGCAGATGCTGTTACTCTGCTTGACATTAACAATTCCGTACCTGCAGATATGTATAAGGAAGCAATCGAAGGTAAGTTCCCTTATACGCATAAGGATACCTTCATGGGCTTCCACTGCGGAAATACCTGCTCTAAGAAGCTGGCATTCTGCGAGATGAAGTATCAGAAGATTATGGCGAGAAATCTTCCTGTAGAGGTTACAAACGGAACTCTGGAGGGAGACATCGCACCCGGCGATATCACCTTCTATCGTCTGCAGTCTACCGCAGACAATAAGCTTCGTGCTTACATTGCTGAAGGTGAGGTGCTGAATGTAGCAACCAAGTCCTTCGGCGGTATCGGCGTATTTGCTATTCCTGAAATGGGACGCTTCTATCGCCATGTATTGATTGAGAAGAATTATCCTCATCATGGTGCAGTGGCATTCGGTCACTTCGGCAAGGCTCTGTTTGAGGTATTCAAGTACATCGGCGTGCCTGTAGAGGATTTGAACTACAATCAGCCCAAGTCCCTGCCTTATCCCACAGAGAATCCTTTCTGCTGATAGGGCGGATACACAGAAAAAACAGAGAGAGCAGAGGCGGGAGTCTCTGCTCTCTTTTTGCGTGAATCTGGCGAACAGCGTGTGGAAAGGCCATGCGTTATTGAACAAAATAGTACATAAAATATGATTTTTGAACAAAAATGTACATTGCGCTTCGGGCGGAATGTGGATATACTCCTTAAACGAAGAATGTTTTTAGGAAAGGGAGATACTGCAATGACAAAGGATATGACGAAGGGTTCGCCCATGAAATTGATTTTGGGATTTTCCATACCGCTTCTGTTTGGATTTTTGTTTCAGCAGTTTTACAGCTTGGTAGACACTGTAATCGTAGGACGTTTTCTGGGAACGGAGAACCTGGCGGCAGTGGGAGCAACCGGCTCTATCAATTTTCTGATTATTGGCTTCTGCATGGGTGTTTGCAGCGGTTTTTCCATACCTGTGTCTCATAAATTCGGCGCAGGCGACTACTCGGGGCTTCGCAGAGTCGTGGCAAACTGTATCTGGCTGTCGATTGCCTTTGCAGTTTTGCTGACTTTGGCGACTACCGTTCTTTGTAAATATATTCTGCTGTTGATGAAGACGCCGGACAATATTCTGGATGCAGCCTATGCCTACATCTGGGTTATCTTTCTGGGGATTCCGGTAACTTTTCTCTATAATATGACCTCAGGGGTCATTCGCGCACTGGGCGACAGTAAGACTCCGGTCATCTTTCTGGTGATGTCCTCGTTTTTGAATATCGGACTGGATTTATTCTTTATACTGAATCTGCACTGGGGCGTACAGGGGGCGGCATGGGCAACCGTTATCTCTCAGGGCGTTTCGGGATTGTGCTGTCTGCTGTTTATGATGAAGAAGTTTGAAATCCTGAGAATTAAAGGAGATGAGTGGGCTTTTGACAGGCATCTTTGCGGCTCTCTCTGCGGAATGGGTGTGCCTATGGGACTGCAGTATTCCATTACGGCAATCGGCAGCGTCATACTGCAAAGCGCTACCAATACACTTGGCTCCGATGCAGTAGCGGCGGTGACGGCAGCGGGACGAGTCAGCGGTTTTCTTGCCTGCCCCTTTGATGCTTTCGGTTCCACCATGGCTACCTACGGCGGACAGAATGTGGGCGCAGGCAGACTGGAACGGTTAGGACAGGGTCTGAAGTCCTGTGTTCTGTTGGGAGCGGTCTACTCCGTTATTGCGCTTTTGATTGCTGTTTTCCTGGGCAGACCGTTGGCGACGCTGTTTCTGGATGCATCGGAGGCGGCAATCATTGACGATGTGAGAATGTTTCTGATTTTTAATACAGCATTTTATTTCCCTCTGGCACTGGTAAACATTATCCGTTTCCTGATACAGGGAATGGGATTCCCTACTTTTGCAATTCTGGCGGGGGTATTTGAGATGATTGCCAGATCGCTGGCGGGCTTCGTGCTGGTGCCGTTAATCGGTTTTACCGGCGTCTGCCTGGGCAGCCCTATTGCGTGGATCTTTGCGGATGCATTTTTGATTCCCGCTTACTTTCATGTCAGAAAGGTACTCGACAGAAGACTGCAAGGCTGATGTCGTTATTTGTGACAATTCGGCGGAATCCCTTGAACTGTTTGAAAACATGGTATATTATTATATAAAGTAGTATACGTTTTTTTTATTACAGAGGCGGGGATAATCCAGATGGAGCAAAAATCTATAATTGATAACGCAGTTTTTTTAAAGAATTTGATGGAAACGGGAGGCCTTCAGGCAGAAGTCATTGATAAGATGCTTGGAGCCTATACCATTTTTGAATATCGAGACGGAAAATGCTTCCGCAAAAGAGCCAGTGATTCTTACCTGAAATTGATGTATGGAAAGAGTGTTCCCTCGGAAGAATTCCAAAACAAGAACATTCTGGATGATATCTGTGAAGAGGACAGGGAGATAGTCAGACAAACACTTTCGGATACAGAAGCGGAACGAAAGACCTGCCGGTTTCGCCATTGTATGTCTGATGGCTGTCGCATCTGGCTGGATGTGGAATTTTTTCTGTTGGAAAAAAAGGATGAGGTATCGCTTTACTGCGGCATTCTGCGTGATGTGACAGAGCAGATTCAAAACCTTCAGGAGCTTGAGTCCTCCCGGAGCACTCTGTTAAAGCAGCAGAACCGGGAGCTTCAGTACCTGAATAATACCATTCCCGTAGGCTATCACTGCTGTGCGGATACTCCCGATTACGACTTTTTGTTTGTCAGCAATAAGTTTTTGAAAATGCTGGGCTATACACGTCAGGAAATCAAGGACTTGTTTGATGATAAATTTAGAAATATGGTTCATCCGGCTGACTGGGAAAAAAATTTCGGTGGTGAGAAGAGCATCTCTATTGACCAACTGACGGATTTATGCTTCAAGTACCGCATGAAAGCCAGAAATGGATATATTTGGGTGGAGGTCCATACAGATTACGTGACGAATCTGGGTGCTCCTTTTTTCCAGGGGACGATTATGGATATTACAGAGCGGATACAGCTGCAGGAGCAGGTTGACGCCAGCATGAAAGCATTCCAGATTGCAGCCAAAGAAGCAGGAAGTCTTGTGTTTACCTATAATCGGAAAGAGCAGATTATGTACTGTGATGAGGAGATTGCCGAGTATTTCGGATTGAGCATGGACCAGCCCGGCGTCCCTTACGGAATTGTAGAACGGGGAAACCTCGTGTCAGCGGATACAGCAGACACTTACATCATGGCACATGAAGCCATTCTCAGAGGAGAAAAAGAGGCGGATGGCATCATCAAGCTGAATGATACCTTAGGACGGGAGCATATCTTTGAATTAAAGCTTCAGACAATTTTTGACGATGACGGTCAGCCCTCTGATTTGGCGGTTGGCGTCTACAGGGACGTCACTGAGCGGTACCAGCAGGTTCGGGAACTGGAACAGTCTAAGCAGGAGCTTCTCACTACAAAAGAAAAAATGCGTGAGGAGAGCCGGGAACAGCTGGATATGATTTATGCCTTAAGCCGTGATTACTACACTCTGTGGAGGCTGGATTTAAAAAATGACCTGGTTTTTCTGCGCCGCCAGGAGAATCTGCGAACTGTCGCCATGCCGGACAGGGGGCAGCAGGTGCCGAGTTCCTACTCCGAGAGCCTGAAGGTTTTCGCGGAGAAGTATGTTTATCCGGATGACAGGGAAATGTTTCTGAAGGAGGCAAATTTAGATTGTATTCGGGAACGGCTGAAAACGGAGGAGGCTTTTTCCATCCGTCTGCGCAGGTGGGATCACGGAAAGAATGCCTACGGATACGTTGAGTGGCGTTTTGTTCATCTGTCGGACAGTGCTGAATCACAGAAGGCGCTCATTGCCGTGAAAGACATTGACGGTGACGTACTTCAGGAGGCCAGAAGGCAGTCGCTGCTGAAGGATGCGCTGGCTCAGGCGGAGCATGCAAACCGGGCGAAGACAACTTTCCTGTCTAATATGAGCCACGATATCCGTACACCCATGAATGCCATTATCGGTTTTACCGGTATTGCTGCCAGTCACCTTGATAATAAAGAACGGGTACAGGACTGCCTGGAGAAAATCATGTCCTCCAGCAATCATCTTCTGAATCTGATAAATGATATTTTGGATATGAGCCGCATTGAGAGCGGAAAGCTGACACTTCAGGAGAAAAACTGTAATCTTTCGGAGCGTATCCACAATCTGGTGAATATGATTCGTCCTCAGATGCGCGCCAAGCGGCTCGAATTCTTTGTGGATACCATCGATGTGCAGGATGAGGATTTAATTTTTGACCCTCTGCGGTTGGATCAGGTGCTCATTAATATTCTGGGGAATGCGGTGAAGTTTACTCCTCCGGGCGGTGTTGTTTCCTTTATTATCCGGCAAAGTGAGTCAGCCGTGCCGGGCTGCGGACATTATGAGTTTATTATAAAAGACACGGGCATAGGGATGTCCGAGGAATTCCTGAAACATATCTTTGACCCGTTTGAGCGGGAAAAAACCTCTACCATCAGCGGCATAGAGGGAAGCGGCCTGGGTATGGCAATTACGAAGAATACTGTGGACATTATGGGTGGAACCATTGAAATCGAGAGCCAGCTTGCGAAGGGAAGCACATTTATCGTGAGCTTTGATTTCAGGAGGCAGGATGTATCACGCAGGGAGAAGCAGATTGGGGAATTGGAAGGGCTGCGCGCTCTGGTGGTGGATGACGATTTTAATATTTGTGACAGCGTCACAAAAATGCTTGAGCAGATTGGCATGCGTTCTGAGTGGACTACCTCCGGGCAGGAGGCAATATATCGGGCCCAGAAGGCGCATGGCGACGGAGATCCTTTCCACAGCTACATTATTGACTGGCTTATGCCTCAGATGGATGGTATAGAAACGGTACGGCGAATCCGCAAGGTTATCGGCGATGAGGCGCCTATTATTGTTCTGACTGCTTATGACTGGACGGAGATAGAGGAGGAGGCGCGTGCCGCCGGAGTTACTGCTTTCTGCAATAAACCACTGTTTATGTCTGATTTGTGTAATGCTTTGCTGGAAGTGAGTCAACCGGGTGGAAAATGCGAAGATTTGGTTAAAAAGCCAGAGAGAAGCTTTGTTCACAAACGAGTTCTGGTGGTGGAAGACAATGAGTTGAACAGGGAAATTATAACGGAAATTTTGGAGACAAACGGTTTTGAGGTTGAATCTGCTTCAGACGGTTCCATTGCAGTAGAAAAGGTGAAGGAATCGGAAGAAAATTACTATGACCTGATTCTGATGGATATCCAGATGCCGGTTATGGACGGATATGAGGCTACCAGACTGATTCGGTATCTGCCGCGTCAGGATGTGACGCAGCTCCCGATTATTGCCATGACGGCAAATGCCTTTGAAGAGGATAAGGAACGCGCGCTTCAAAACGGCATGAATGCCCATATTGCAAAACCGCTGAACGTTGCAAAATTGCTACTGACCCTGGAACATATTTTGCCTGTCTGACAGGAAAAGCATATATATGCAGCAAGGAGGAAAAGTCATGTCACAGACGGATGACGTGATACTGCAGGAGCTGAAAAAGGAAAATGAGCGCCTGCAGAATATTCTCAATTTAATTCCCGGTGGTATTGCTGTCATGCGTTATAGTCGGGATGAGTTCGCAGTGCCGGAATTTTTATCCAGAGGTTTTGCGGATATGACCGGTATGACGCACGAGGAAGCGTGGGAATTGTACCGCGCGGGTGGAATGGCGGGCGTTCATCCTGAAGATCAGGGCAGACTGGAACAGGAACTGGAGGATTACTTTGCCGGAGAAGAGGGAATTGCTGAGTTTGTCTACCGACTGAGAAAGGGCACCAGTGACTGGATATGGGTGAAAAATACCCTGACAAAGATTGACAGTGAGGGAGGCGTCAGAAGAGTTTACTGCGTCTATCAGGATATGACCAGACAGCTGGAGGAACGGAAGCTGCTGAGACAGAAATACAATGATCTGCTAATACAGCATTATCGTGCGCCCGGGGATGATGTGCTGGCGGCGGGGCACTGTAACGTGAATCAAAACAGAATTCTGGATATAATGGATTATATGAACTCCGGGCTTCTGGATTCCTTTGGTAATGTCAGGGACAACTTTTACAGAGGACTGGCAGACCTTGTGGTGGACGAAGAGGAGAGGCAGCTATTTTTAGATACCTTTCTGAATAAACCTGCACTTGCTGCGTATGCGGAGGGGCGAAGGGAACTGGCACACAGCTTTTTTATCCGGCTGCCTCAGGATACCCATGGACGTTATGCGCGGTTTGAAGTGAATCTGGTGGAGGAGCCGGACACGGGTGATGTCATGGGCATTTTGACCATATCGGATGTGACAGAGAAGGTCATCAGGGAAAGACTGATGCAACAGTTGGCCATGGCAGGCTATGATGTGGTATCTGATGTGGATTTGTATGCGGACAGGCAGAAGCTGGTGGCCGGTAAGGACATAAAGTATGGGCAGGAGCAGTTGAGCTGTTATTCATGGTATTTAACTGAGGTTCTGCAGAAAAGGGTGATTCCGAAAGACCGGGAACGGGTAAAGCAGGAACTGATGCCGGAATATATTCTGGAACGGCTGAAAAGGGAACAGGCCTATTTTGTCCCCTATTCTACGATGGGAGAAAAGGGAGAGGTTCTGACAAAAACGCTGCTTGTCTCGGCTGCTGACTTGCGCCTTGGGCGGGTGTGCCTGGCGCGCAAGGATATTACCGACTCCAGATGGGAGCTGCAGAGGCTGTTGAATGTCATTGCCTATACCTTTGAAAAATTGATTTTTGCCGATGTGACAACAAGACATCTGACAGAGTATACCCGCCAGACAATTCTGGAAAATCTGCCTCCGACAGAAATGGATAATTACGAGGAATTGCTGAGCCAGATTGCTGTGTTTTATGATGCTGATGAGGAAGGTGAAACCATTGAGCGGAAGCTTGCAATGGAAACGATGCTGGAGAAACTGGGAGAAAAACCTGCCGGATACGAGTTTCTGTTGCCTTTTCATGAGGGAAATGTGCTGCGGTTTAAGCAGATTATTGTGATGTGGGGAGATTATGCCCACAAGACGGTCTGCATGGTGCGGGCAGACGTAACGGATATGATAAATAAGGAGCATCAGAATAAGAGGGCTCTGGAACAGGCACTTTTGTCTGCGGAGAAGGCTAATCAGGCAAAGAGCACTTTTTTGTTCAATATGTCTCACGATATCCGCACACCAATGAATGCCATCATCGGTTTCGCGAATCTGGCGGATAAGCAACCTGATAATCCGGAAGCTGTCAAAAGCTATATCGGCAAAATCAGACGTTCCAGTGATGTACTGCTGAGAATTATCAATGATGTTCTGGATATGGCACAGATTGAGAGCGGAAAAACAAAGCTGGAGCCTGCTCCGACAGATCTCCGTTTGCTTACGGACAGCATCGGAGATATGTTCACGGAAGCAATGCAGGAGGCGGGAGTCGCATTTTCTGTGGAAACGGATTTACAGGCACCGGTTGTTATGTGCGATGAGTTACGAATGAGTCAGATTTCTGTCAACCTTTTAAGCAATGCATTGAAATTTACACCGGCAGGCGGTCAGGTTACTTTGCGTCTTACACAGGTCAGTGACGAAAAGAACGGCAGAGCCGGTTACCAGATCGAGGTAAAAGACAGCGGAATCGGTATAGAGGAGGAGTTTCTGCCGCATATTTTCGAGGCCTTTGAAAGAGAAAGAACATCGACGACTACCGGTGTTCAGGGAACCGGCCTTGGCTTGAGCATTGTCAAAAAGCTTGTTGAGATGATGGATGGTACTGTGGAGGTGAAAAGTAAGCCCGGTGTAGGGACAGAGTTTACCGTGCGTTTCAGTTTCCCGATAATTAAGGAAGAAGAGGCAGGAAGCGAAAAGGAGGAGCCCTTCAGAAAAACTGATTTTGCGGGAAAAAGGATTCTTCTGGTGGAGGACAATGACCTCAATCGGGAGATTGCCTTTGAAATACTGAAGGAAGCAGGGTTTGTTGTGGAAGAGGCGGAAAATGGTGCGGTAGCGGTTGATATGGTTTGTCGGTCGGTACCCGGTCATTATGACCTTGTTTTGATGGATATTCAGATGCCGGTGATGGACGGTTATCGGGCAACCGAGGAAATCCGCCGTCTGAAGAATCCGGAACATGCGGGCATCCCGATTGTAGCGATGACAGCGAATGCATTTGATGAAGACAGGAAGAAATGCATGAACGCGGGAATGAACGGACACATCGCAAAGCCCCTGAATATCAATGTACTGTTTGCTACGTTGGCCAAGGTGTTATCCCCGCACTGATAATCTGTTTTACAAATTGATTTTCACGACTCTTCTGTCGTAGGTTACCAGTCCGTTGACCTCCTCTTCCACATCGGACAGCTGAGTGTATACGGCACCGCATAAGCCCTTTTCTACAAGCGGAAGCAGCTGTTTTTCCACAAGCTGTCTGTAGGCAGTATTCAGATGTTCCGCGGAATCATATTTCCGGTAGCCGTAAATGCGTTCTACCGAAGAATGTCCGTCAATGTGGCAGGCATAGCCGCCGTATTCGCTTAAGACAAAAGCGCGTCTGCTGTCACATCGTACCTTTAATTTTCGGAAATAGTTATGTACACTCTTAAAATCTCCGCCCTTCTGGTCGAACCAGCCGCTGGCATGGTCCACCGGACGGGTGGAGTCTTTTTCTTTTATCAGATTCGTGATGCGGGCGGCATCAAACTGTCCCCAGCCTTCATTGAAGGGCACCCAGACGGCCAGAGAGGGTATGCTGTACAGATGCGCCACGGTTTCCAGACATTCCTTTTCCCAGGCAAGCCGGCCTTCCTCGGAGGTGCGGGAGAGAAGCCTGTAATGAGAATCACTTTTGCGGACAAAAAGACAGGGAAATGCCGTGGGAAGATAGCAGACAAGCGGCATATGGTAGGACGTTCCGCCGTTTACCATATCCTGCCAGACAATCAGCCCCATGCGGTCACAGTGATAGTACCAGCGCAGGGGTTCTATTTTGATATGCTTGCGCAGCATATTAAAGCCGGCGTCTTTTGCCAGCCTGATGTCGTAAAGGAACGCCTCGTCACAGGGCGCAGTCATAAGGCCGTCCGACCAGTAGCCCTGATCCAGCAGACCATGCAGAAAATAGGGTTTGTGATTCAGGCAGAACCGCATCACACCCTTTTCGTCCGGTTCGACGGTAAAGGAGCGCAGGGCAAAATATCCGTGAATAATATCCTTGTCAGCCATGATGGTAAAGCTGTAGAGGAAGGGCGTCTCGGGTGACCAGGGACAGACAGCATCATCGGGCAGGGTCAGGCACAGTGTATTGGGGGCAGCAGACTCACGTCTGACCGAAACGCCCACCAGAGCCATGGTGCTCTTGCCGGGGAGGAGGTCTGTGGTGAAGGAGGCATCAGCCTTATAAACTGTGCAGGAGACAGAGGAAAATTCCCGTGGTGAGTTTAACTCTATGGTAACGGAAGCTGTGTCTGGGTCGGGAGTGATTTTCAGACTGCGTATGTAGTTTTCGGGCACCCACTCGTACCAGACGCTCTGCCAGATGCCGCTCTGGGCGGTGTAGAACATGCCGCCGCGCTTCAGGGTCTGCTTCCCGCGGGAATACCAGGAGGTATCGCTTTCATCGCGGACGCGAATCTGCAGCAGCAGAGGGCTACAGCCTGCATACTCTGTAATATCTGCTTCAAAGGGCAGATAACCGCCAATGTGTGAGGCAATTTCATGTCCGTCTGCATAGACGACCGCCTGCTGATCCACTGCTTCAAAATGGAGAATGCAGTGCATACCGCTTGCCTTGCGAGTCAAATCCTCTTCTGAAAAGGAGATTTTTCGTTCATACCAGAGCTGTTCATCAGGCTGAAGCTGTCTGCATACCCCGGATAGCAGACTCTCGGGAGAGAAGGGCACAAGAATCCGGCCGTCAGCGGGGATGGGATTTCCGGGCAGAAGCGTCACTTCAGAAGAGGTAATCGCGTAATTCCACTTGCCGTTCAGTATCCGGTAGTTTTTCCGGCGAAGCTGCGGACGGGGATATTCCTGCCAGACATCTTCCGTATTGTTTTTCAGTATTTCCTCGCCCCAGGGAGTGTACAGAGGAGCCAGGGTGTCCTCAGGGTGCTTTTTCTGTATGCTCTTTGCGGCATCTTTTATCTTCATAAATTTGTACCGTGCCTTTCCGCAGGAACTGTATTTTCTGGAAACAGGTTTGAATACGTAGGGTTGAAAATTTATATTAAAGCCAGTAACAGTTATTGTTAAAATAAGTATAGCACAAAGTTAGATTATGTGCTATACTGACCTATATGAAAACAGGTGGCCGGGAGGTCATTGTGTGTATGTGAAAGGAGCGGGAGAATGAGAATCTAATCGGCTTTTGAGAACATGAAACTGTGTTGACGGTGAAAGGCATCAAGCCTTGCGGTATAGCGTCCCGGAGAAACAGGGAGTGCTGTATTTTTCATGTTGCCAAAAGTGGATTACTTTCTCGTATCCGCTCTTTCTTTGTGCATAAAATTCAAAAGGACGGTATATGGGACGGTAGCTCTCTGCATGGCAGCGGGATGCCGTCTTTTTTGCGCGAATGGGCAGAGGCAGATTCGCGGGCAGGTATCTGTATATCTGCGTGAACAGAGTAAAGGGGGAATTTTATGTCACAGATTACCGTATCAAATCTGACCTTCTGTTATGAAGGCAGCTATGACAATATTTTTGACAATGTTTCTTTTGTGCTGGACACCGACTGGAAACTGGGCTTTATCGGAAGGAACGGAAAGGGAAAGACTACCCTTCTGCGCCTTTTGCTGGGAGAGCATGAATATCGGGGCAGCATCAGTACCTCTGCTGTTTTTGACTATTTTCCATATACAGTGACGAAGGAGCAGGAGACCTTGTCCGTGGTGGAACTTTTTGAGCAGCTTCGCCCGGAACTTGAATTGTGGAGGGTGTTTTGTGAATTAGAACAGCTGGCGCTTGAGCCGGAATGTCTGTATCGTCCTTTTGATACGCTGAGTCATGGGGAACGTACCAAGGCGATGCTGGCGTTGCTGTTTTCACAGGAGAATTTTTTCCTGCTGATTGATGAGCCTACGAACCACCTGGATGCGGAAGCGAGACAGGTGGTGGGAGACTACCTGAAACGGAAGAAGGGCTTTATTCTGGTTTCCCATGACAGGGAGCTTTTGGATGCCTGCATAGATCATGTGCTGGTGCTGAACCGTGCTTCTATCCGTGTTGAGAAGGGAAATTTCAGCAGTTGGTGGGAAAATAAGGAACGGGGGGATAATTTTAGCCGGGCGGAGAATGAGAAACATCTGCGGGAAATCGGAAAGCTGAAAGAAGTTGCAGAAAGGACGGCTCGGTGGGCAGATAAGAATGAGAGAACGAAGATTGGCTTTGACCCCATTGAGGAGCATGACAGATTTAAGAATACCCGGGCCTATATCGGAGCCAAGACCAAAAAACTCCAGAGTCGTGTGAAGAGTACAGAACGCCGAATAGAGGAGGAGATTACAGAGAAAGAAGGGCTTTTAAAGGACATCGAAAATCCTGTGGATTTGAAGCTGATGCCCATGGAGTTTCACAAGGAAGTCTATGTGCTGGCGAGAAATTTCAGCCTGAGGTATTGCAGCGGCACTGCTGAAACAGCCGGAACCGTGTATGATACGGAAGCATCTCTGTCGGTTTTGAAGGACTTTAGCTTTACGCTGCACCGGGGTGAGCGTATTCTGATGAAGGGTGCCAACGGCTGCGGTAAATCAAGCTTTCTGAAGGCGGTACTGAATATGGCTGGGTTGCAGGATACGGGAGATGCATGGAAGACGGAAACGCAATCTTTTCTTTCCGGTATTCTGGAGGTTCCCGCCGGACTGAAAATTTCCTATGTAAATCAGGATACCTCTTTTCTGAAGGGGAGTCTGACTGATTTTGCTGTCCGCAGAGGGCTGGATGAGAGTCTGCTGAAAGCACTGCTGAGGCAGCTCGACTTTGAGAGGGTACAGTTTGACAAAAGGATGGAGGAATATTCGGAGGGACAAAAGAAAAAGGTGCTGTTGGCAGCCAGCCTGCTGACGCCTGCGCACCTATATATCTGGGATGAACCCCTGAATTTTATTGATGTATTCTCGCGAATGCAGCTGGAAAAGCTGATTTTGAAATATCAGCCTACCATGCTTTTGGTGGAGCATGATGCGGTGTTTGGAGAAAAGGTGGCTACGAGAATTGTGGAAATGAACAGGGAGGTTTACTCGTAAAAAGCTTTTACCCGGATTGCCTGATTGTAGTCGCCAAACTGTTCCCCGAACAGGGTACAGCCGCCACAGTTTGCGGTGTCCTCCGGCACTTCAATACGGAAGGAAAGGAGGCTGTTGTAATCAATCTGAAGCTTGTCAATTGTAACATTGGACAGCTTTTGCCCGCCGTCCATAAAAGTGCCGGAACCATTGATAATCAGGGTTTTCAGAAGCCCATACTGATTCAGACTTTCCGGCCACCAGGAGGGAGATATGTGACCCTTTCGGTCACCGTAGTCACCGGGGCTTACCCATACTCCCAGAGGGATACCATTTAAGGAAAAATGAATGTCTGAGGGATAATCTTTGTTGAACCCGGGGTACTCGGAGGAAATTTCAAAGGAAATCTGTAATTCCTTCAAATGCTGCCCGGCCTGTAGGTGATTGGGCAGACCGTACTCCACATATCCGCTGGTAAACCAGAGGATACCGGCATCGAAATGCTCGGGAAATGTGAAAGCCTTAATGTCATCCAAAGCGCCAATCAGTTTATCGGGGGTAGCCAGACCGCATGTGGGGCTGATGCTGCAGGAGGTAAAATAACCGATTCGGATATCATCCAAATAGAAGTCCTGTGTTGCGCATTTTTTTTCGGGAAGCATATCAATGACAATTCTGTCGTGACGGGGGCTGATCAGTTTCATGGTTCCCCGCTTTCCGGAGGCTGTCTGTATTTCAACCAGTCCTGCTTCGGTCAGCTTGCCAATATGCATTGTGACAGCACTGTTGGTAAGCCCCAGTGTCTGTGCAAGATAATTCATACTGACACCGGGAGTTTTATAAAGGATTTTCATGATTTCCATACGCATGGGCGCGCTCAACGCTTTGATGACAGCCTGAGCCTCTTCCAGAGTTGATAAATAAAGCATGGTACCTCATTTCCTGAGTATTGGTTTACTAAATAATGAACCAAACAAATATCTCATGAATTGTGACAAAATGGAAAGCAATTGTTTGTGTAATATGCCGCCACCTTTTTATTTGACAATTTTACTATAATGGAATAGACTGGAAATGTAAAGAAAAAAGTTTAATATTTCATTATTTAGTGAAATAAAAGAAAGGATAGCAGAAGATGGCAAAACTGTATGTAAATCCCAATGTGAAAAGGGGACATATCAATCCCGAATTGCAGGGACATTTTTCAGAGCATCTGGGAAGATGTATCTATGAGGGAATCTATGTGGGAGAAAATTCCGATATTCCCAACGTAAACGGTATGCGTACCGATGTGGTGGAGGCGTTGAAGGAAATCAGAGTTCCCGTGCTGCGCTGGCCCGGAGGATGCTTTGCAGACGAGTATCACTGGAAGGATGGCATCGGCCCTAAGGCGGGGCGCAAGAAGATGATTAACACTCACTGGGGCGGCGTTGTGGAGGACAACAGTTTTGGAACGCATGAGTTCATGGAACTGTGCCGCCAGCTGGGTTGTAAGACCTATGTGAACGGAAATGTGGGCAGCGGCACTGTACAGGAGATGAGCGAATGGGTGGAGTACATGACCTTTGAGGGCGTTTCTCCCATGGCTGATTTGCGAAAAGAAAACGGACATGAAGCTCCCTGGACCGTGGACTATTTTGGTGTGGGTAATGAGAACTGGGGCTGCGGCGGCAATATGCGCCCTGAGTTTTACGGTGATATGTACCGCAGATATCAGACCTATGTGAGAAATTATAATCCGAAGAAACCTATCTGTAAGATTGCCTGTGGAGCCAATGCAGGGGACTATCACTGGACGGACAAGGTGCTGGAAACCACCTTCGACCATGGCAATGGGTTTATGGGCGGCATGTCCCTGCACTATTATACGCTGCCTTCCGGAGACTGGGGAAAAAAGGGTTCTGCTCTGGAGTTTGACGAAAAAGGCTGGTACCGCACGCTGAAGGCTACTTTAAAGATGGAGGAGCTGATTAAGGGCCATGGCGCCATCATGGATCAGTATGACCCCGAAAAGAAAATCGGTATGATGATTGATGAGTGGGGTACCTGGTATGATGTGGAGCCCGGTACGAATCCCGGTTTTCTCTATCAGCAGAGTACGATGAGGGATGCTTTGGTGGCAGGTATCAACCTGAATCTGTTCAATAAGCATTGTGATCGCGTGAAGATGGCGAATATTGCCCAGATGGTAAATGTATTACAGGCAGTTATCCTCACCGAGGGCGACAGGATGCTGAAAACACCTACCTGGCATACATTTAATTTGTATAAATATCATCAGGATGCAGAACTGGTCGAGTCTTCCGTGGAGACGAAGGAAGTGGGTGTTGAGGACGAATACCGGATTCCTGATTTGTCTGAATCCGTATCTCTCGGAAAAGACGGAAAGCTTCATGTGACCCTGACAAATGCCTCTCTGACAGATAATACGGAAATCGAGGCAATCTTTGCGGAGACACCCGTCAAATCCGTGAAGGGAACCATCCTGACAGGAGACATGAAGGCTCACAATACCTTTGACAAGCCGGACGAGGTACATACAACAGAGTTTACCGCAGTTACCGTGAAGGATAACAAGGTGCTCTTTACCATACCTGCATGCAGCGTGCTGCATCTGGAGGTGGAAATTTAACATTTTAACAGGTGATGAAAACAAAATGATATTGTAGGAGAAAGCCCCCGACTGCTATGCTTAAGAACATAGGAAGGGGGCTTTTGGTTATGGCATGGATGATGTTTGCGGCGGTATGCGCTTATCTTATCAAGGGATTATGCGGTTTTGCGAATACCTTGATTTTTTCCTCAATACTGAGTTTTCAGTTTGACAATGTCAACATTTCTCCCGTAGAACTGCTTTTGGGGTATCCCAGTAATGTGATTCTGGCATGGCGGGAAAGAAAAGCTGTCAGATTGAGGGTTTGTCTGCCTTTGGCGCTGCTTGTTCTGCTTGGAAATCTTCCGGGTATTTTCCTTTTAAAAAATGCAGGAGCGGAATGGGTTAAGTTCTTTTTTGGACTGGTGATTATGGGCTTGGGAGTTGAAATGTTGATTAGAGAAAGAACTGCGGTAAAAGGACGGCAGGTTTCCAAAGGAGCTCTTGCGATAATCGGCATTCTGTCGGGACTGCTCTGCGGACTCTATGGGATTGGCGCTCTGCTGGCTGCATATATGAGCCGGGTAACGGAAAACAGCAGTTCTTTTAAGGGAAACCTTTGTGTCGTATTTCTTATAGAGAATACCTTCCGTATTGTTATGTACAGTGTCACGGGGCTTCTGACGGCAGAGGTGTTGCAGACCGCAGTTATGCTGGTGCCGGCCATGGTAATAGGGCTCTTTCTGGGGGTGCAGAGTAGCAGGCGACTCAGAGAAGAGACGGTCAGAAAAGCAGTTATTTTGCTTTTGATATTATCGGGAGCTGCGTTGGTGTGGAAACAGATCGTTGCTTAAAGCTATAGCTTATTTTGGAAATCTTCTAATTGATGAAAAATCCCGAGAACATAGACAGTATTTTTATCAATACGGTAGATAATTCGATAATGCATATTGGAAACGGGAGCTTCGTGATAGTGCTTTGATTTTAATATTGGGTCACAACATTCTTTAAAAAGATAAGGGTTTTCAGCTAAGAGATGATAGATGTTTTCGATAGATTGAAACAAATGAGAAGCAGCCTGAGGATTGTTCAGGCGAAGGATTAAGTGGCGGGCAAGATGATCAAGCAGTTCATCTGCTCGCTCCGTAATGATTAAGTTATATGCCATATTTTTCCCTCATATTATTCAGAGCAGCATGAGCATTTTTGGTTTTGCCGTCTTGTATTTGTTGCTCGGAAATCTGTAAATCACGGTACATTTGCAATTGCTCCATGGTTTCTTCATAAATTTCCATACTCATGATTACCATATCTCCATATCCATTTTTGGTGATAAATATCGGTTCTTTGGATTGATGACATAAATCCGAAATGACCGATGTGTTTTTCAGTTGTTTGATTGGTATTATTTGCGGCATAGGCTCTCCTTCTTAAATGTGGGATAATAATACCATAAATATACCATATTTGCAAGCGCATTTTTGCAGAGTACTTCATTCTGTTTGCAGAGTACATCATTCTGTTTTTGGAAGAGCAGTTCATTCCGGAGCAACGGGCGGTTCTTGCATTTCTCCCTGTAATCGGATAAAATAAAAGCAATTTGAGCGATATCGGAGGTGCGGTTATGTTTGATTATCGGGAGACAATGGACAGAATTTTACAGCAGGAGGTTGCAGAAGGCCGGGTAAAAGGGGTCAGCGCACTGGTGTTGCATAAGGGAAAGGAAATTTATTACAATCAGTTTGGATATGCGGATGCTGAGAAAGGTATTCCCATGCAGCGTGATACCATCATTCGGCTGTACTCCATGAGTAAACCTGTGACAGCGGCAGCAACCATGATTCTCGTTGAGCGAGGTGAACTGGATTTATGGGATCCGGTATCGAAATACCTGCCCTGCTTCAAGAACCAGAAAGTCTGGGATGATGAGAAGGGTGAGATAGAGTCAGAGAGAGAGGTTACTATTTTTGATTTGCTGAATATGACTTCCGGTATTACCTACCCGGATGCGGAGACAGAACCCGGCAGGAGAATGCAGACAGTGGTGGAAACATTTGTTGCACGCAGAGATGCGGGAGAAAGGGTGGACACCCAGGAGTATATGTGCGGCATTGCTTCGGTTCCACTGGTATTCCAGCCCGGTGACAGGTGGATGTACGGTTTCTCGGCAGATGTGCTGGGTGGCGTGATTGAGGTGGTGGCAGGCAAACCATATGGGGTTTTCCTGCAGGAGGAGTTGTTTGAGCCTCTTGAGATGAAGGACACAGGTTTTTATGTGCCGGCGGAGAAACTGGGACGTTTTGCACAGTCCTATGAGCCTGCAGAAGACGGACAGTTGGTTCCTCATATCGGCAGCCATCTGGGAGAATATTATAAAGAGGATGTGGCATTTGAATCCGGCGGGGCAGGTCTGGTATCCACGCTGGATGATTACAGCCATTTTGCTTCTATGCTGGCACATAAGGGCGTGTATAACGGCAAACAGATTCTCGGTAGGAAAACGGTGGAATTCATGACGCAGAACAGGCTGACGGAGCATCAGCGCCGCACACTAATCTGGGAGAGCGTTCAGGGCTATGGCTATGGTTGTCTGATGCGTGTGCTGATTGATCAGGGAGCAGCAGGCAGCAATGCATCGCCTGGAGAGTTTGGCTGGGACGGCTGGACGGGGAACTACGTGACGATGGATTCCAGTGAGGATTTGGTGTTTTTATATTTTATTCAGAGGTGCGGTGCAGGTACGACTCCGGCGGTGAGGAAGCTGCGTATGGTCACCTATGCGGCGTTAGAGGAGTAACTGCATGAACATTCTGACAGTAGACAATATTACAAAGTCCTATGGCGAACGGAAGCTGTTTCACAATGCCAGTTTTTTTCTGGAGGAAGGCGAAAAGGCGGGAATTATCGGTATCAATGGAACGGGAAAGTCCACCCTGCTCAAAATGATAGCAGGTGTGGAAGAGCCGGATGAGGGAAGAATCATCACGGCGAATCATTGTGTAGTACGTTTTCTTCCGCAGAATCCGCAGTTTGCGGAAGAGGAGACAGTGCTGGAGGCGGTGACAAAGGGCAATCTGACAGAGGTCAACGAAAGTTTTCCGGAGGCGGATGCCAAGGCAATGCTGACAAGGTTGGGAGTGACGGATTTTGCGGAAAAAGTGGGACATCTTTCCGGCGGGCAGAAGAAGCGTCTGGCACTGGTATCCGTGCTTCTTTCCCCGGCGGAAATTCTTGTTCTGGACGAGCCTACAAACCATTTGGACAATGAGATGAGTGACTGGCTGGAGGAAACTCTGAAAAAACGCAAGGGTGCAGTGATTATGGTAACCCATGACAGATATTTCCTGGACAGTGTAACAACGCGAATCATTGAGATTGACAAGGGAAGCATTTATTCCTATGCGGCCAATTATGAGGGGTATCTAAGTCTGAAAATGCAGCGGGAGGAAATGGAGCTTGCCAGCCAGAGAAAGCGTGAGAGCATACTGCGCAATGAGCTTGCCTGGGTACAGCGAGGCGCAAGAGCGCGTTCAACCAAGCAGAAGGCGCGTCTGGAGCGATATGAGGAGATGAAGGACATCAAGGGACCCGTACAGGACGGACGTGTGGAGATGGCATCTGCATCCACCAGGCTGGGTCGGACAACGGTGGAGCTTACGTCTGTAAGCAAGTCCTATGGAAATAACCTACTGATTGATGATTTCACTTATCTGTTTGGCAAGGATGACAGGGTCGGCTTCATCGGCCCGAATGGTAGCGGCAAGTCTACGCTGATGAAGCTGATTACCGGAGAGGTTTTGCCGGACAGTGGGACAATAGAACTGGGACAGACGGTAAAAATAGGCTATTATGCACAGGAAATCAGTACAGAGGAAATGAATCCGCGTCAACGCGTCATTGATTATATTCGGGATGTGGCAGAATTTGTGGACACGGATGAGGGCAAGGTCAGTGCAGCGAGGATGTTGGAGCGTTTTCTGTTTGCGGGGGAAGACCAGTATGGACTGTTGGGTAAACTTTCCGGTGGCGAAAGAAGGCGACTGTATTTTTTAAAAGTGCTGATGGGGGCACCCAATGTACTGATTTTGGACGAGCCTACCAATGACCTGGACATTGCCACACTGCGTATTCTGGAGGATTATCTGGACAGTTTTCACGGAATTGTGATTGTGGTTTCCCATGACAGATATTTCCTGGACAGAACGGTGCGGCGTATTTTTGCACTGGAGGAAGGCGGCAAGCTGGTACAGTACGAGGGCGGCTATACGGATTATGCGAACCGGAAAAAGTGGGAGAACGAAGAGAAGGCTCCTTCTGGCGCGGCAAAGCAGGGAAAATCCTCTGGTGGAATGGCAAACAAGAATAACTCCATCGTTGATACGGCGAAGGACTGGAAGGCAGGACGAAAGAAAAAACTGAAATTTACTTATCAGGAGCAGAAGGATTACGAGACGATAGAGTCAGATATTGCTTCTCTGGAAGAAAAAATAGTGCAGTGTGAAACAGATTCCCTACAGTGTGCACATGATTTTGTAAAGCTGGGAGAAATCGCAAAAGAAAAGGAAGCGGCTGAAAAACAGCTGGAAGAAAAAATGGAACGCTGGATGTATCTGGAAGATTTGGCAGCCAGAATAGAGAATGGAGAGGAGGTGTGACAACCTCCTCTTTTTATTCGTCGCTTTCGTCTGAATCTGCAGCGACAGCTGCAGTAACAGAAGATACTACTGCAATGATGACTGCTATCAGTATAATGACAAGTCCGCCTGCTAACACAATAAACATAATCTTACCTCTTTTCCTGAAGCATAAATTGATTATATCATTTTCAGGGAAAATCTACAACAGTAAAAAAATATTCTTTCAGGTATTGACATTTTTCGGCTGCTGGTGTAAATTAACAATCACTTACCCGGAAAATTCTTTGGGTATCATTTTAGAAAGCTTTCTTTTTTCAGGCATTTTCGCCGATATTCACTTTTTAAATTTTGAACAGGGAGGGATGACAACATAAAAACAGAATACAGTGCCGCAGAAGAGGAACTGCTGGAACAGCTGGTGAATGACTACACTACGCAAAAGCAGCAGTCTTTGATGCAGATGAAGAAGGGGCAGCTTGCGAAAGAGGCCTTTCTGGCAGAAGCGGCATGCCACATAGCCACCTATTATCCGATGGAAAAGGAGCGGGAAGAACGGCTGCTGAAGGAGTTTGAGAGATATATCTTCGGCTATTCCCGGCTTTCAGAACTGATTGATGACAGAACAGTTTCGGATATCCGGGTAGTGAGCTATGACAATATCCGCATCAAACGAAGAGGGAAGAGAATGGCATCGGGAATCGCCTTTTCTTCACCCAGGGAATACAGACAGTTTATCGATTACATTGCCACAAGAAATCAAGTCAACATTTCAAATCTCAATGCAATTCAACGATTCACGGACAATGAGAGCCATCCCGATTTTATCCTTCGTTTTACGCTTTCCATGCCGCTTGTAAATACCTATAGCGAACCCTATCTCTGTATCAGAAAGGTGCCGAGATTTTTTCCTCAGGTCAAAGACCTGATTGAGCAGGAAATGATGGACAAAGAGACGGCTGAACTGCTTGTCAGGCGGTTCCGGGAGGGCTCAACTCTGATATGTGGGGGAAACTCCTCGGTATAGCACATGTTACACAAATCAATTGCAAAAATCCAAATCAACTATTTCTTTTTGCTCATTAATTACTATATTCCTGATGATATTATGCCAGAAAACCTTTTTATGATTTGCATCGAGCGATTTATACATATCCTTCCAATCAGAGCTCAATTTACCCTTTATTGTTTCGTAGTTTACCTCTTTTTTGGGGGAATAACCTTCAATCAGTTTTTCCAATTCGGAATATTTCTTCTCATATTGCTCAATGTCGATTCTACCTTTTTCAAACATATAGTTCAAGCGTTCTTTCTGCTTTTCCAAGTTGTTTATTTGCTTATTTACGGCTTTTATGCGGTCACTTGATGAAATCTTAACCTCTGATATTTTTTTATCTAATATTGGCTCTAAATGCATCAGAAGAGAATCCTCAATGCTACTTTCTCTTACCAGTAGTCCATCATGTATTTTTTCATGCTTATAATATCCGCACCTATAGTATTGTAAATGATTTGTGCCGGATGTGGTAGAAGCCATATTGTTTCCGCAGTAAGGACATTTTACGAGACCGGCAAATAGATAAATCCTATTTGATGGAGTGAATTTGCATATTTTTACGCTTTTAATTTCTTTCCATTCTTCCTCTGTAAAGTATTTTTCACAGAAATTAGGATTTCCATTTACCTTACCAAGGTACATTTCCGTTTCTAACATTTTTCGTAGCATATCATAGGTAAAGTTTTCCTTGTAGTTTTCTTTTACAAATCGAACGGTTTCTATCTTGCTTTTGTGTTTTTTATAAAAATCAAATACAACTCTTGCATCATGCTCAGGATCCTTCACAACTCTTTTATGTCCATCCTGCTGCATTTCAATTTTGTAGCCATAAGGAACTCTTCCGGTGTAGGCATAACCGTGTTCTCTTTTGTATTTGGCTGTATCTTTATATCTTTCTGATATAATTGCCCATTCAAGCTCTGCCATAGCTGCCATTTGATACATAAAATTCTTTCCGTACGGAGTTGATGTATCAATTTGTTGGCTGATGGAAACCAGGTTGCATCCGGCTTCCTCCATATCATGATAAAGATTGCAGAAATCACGCATATTACGAGCTATTCTGTCATATCTCATGATAACTACTAGGTTTATTTTTCCAGAACGTACATCATTCATCATCCGCTGGAAGTCTTTTCTTTTTGCTGTGCTGTGTCCTGTAAGTGCATAATCTCCATCGTATATTGTCAGATTATAGTTCCCAGTTCCGTATTTGTCGTTTAGATAACGGATGCCCATATCAATTTGTAAATCCATGCTGTCTGAGTTGTCTGCTCGTTTTGATTTTCTTGGATAAATTCCGCAATTAATCATAGTATCATCCTCCTTAAAATTGGGTATAAAAATAACAGCCTGCTGAACGTGCGTTCCGCTTGCGAAGCTGCTCCGTAGATGATACAATATTTCTTGAAGTTTTGGTGCATCTACGGGTGTATCATAAAGACCGTTCCTGTTGGCGCAGGGGCGGTTTTTATTTTTATTCTATTGTTTTGCTTTATCAATAAGATCGTTCAGTTTATCTCTATCCCACAATTTAACGCCAATTTGTTCAGCTTCATCCTTTGCTTGTTGCGTGAAATACCGGTTTGTCATAACTACAGCTACATCTTTTTTGTATAGAGATTTACCTGTGTGAGCCTGTTGAACGGCGGCGTTTCCTATATTTGAAGTGTAACACTTGCATTGTATGGCATATGATATATCATCCTTTTCGGCCAGAATGTCTATTCCATGATCTCCACTTCCTTGTGTGACCTCAACATTAATAAAACCATTTTGTCTAAGTATGTCAGCGCAGAAGTATTCAAAATGGTGACCTTCCATTGAATCAAAATCAAATGAATTTTCAACATCGTCATGTATGTTTGCTTTATCTTGAGAATTTATGTAATCAGGAAAAACAGTTTCTATATATTTCCATACAATGCTTTCTTCGCATAGCAATTCCCTTGGATTGCAACCATTTTCCTTTCCGACATAATTTTTTGATTCGAGCATATTTATAATTTCATTAGCTTTGTTGAAGTCCAAACAATATCTTCTCTGTATTTTAGCTACTGATAAAGAACCATATCCACCTTCGTGCTGCAATTTAAATTCTACAGGGTCAATCTCTTTCAGTAGTTTCTTAAGACGCTGTATCTTATTTTGTATTATTTTTGTTTTATAGTTCAAGTATTTAATTTTGTTTTTATAAAATAATAAGTCAGCGATTCCACACAGAGCAAAATATCCAAACAGCACAATAATAATTTTTTTCACAGGAGACATTCCTGTACCTGATGGAAATGTTGATATCCAAGAAATTGTCCACAAAACGAACATTACTTTCGCTGGTGGAAACAATATGCAGTTTATGAAATATGCAAAATTAATCAGAAACTTTTTTATCATCCGTATTTTGTATTTTGTGTTATTATCTTCCATTTTCCCTCTCTTTATATATAGCAGAACATTTTTATAGTCACTGTTCTTTATGTGTCTGGTACTCAATTTCATCGGCAAAATTTTTTTCAAAATCTTCGTTATGTATGTGTAATAATGCGTGTCGATAACACTCTAGTTGTCTCTCGTGAGAAAGCCTTGCGTTTAAAAATATTGTATAGCTATCATCATTATTCTTTATTATTTGTTCGCCGACGAGTACATCCATGTCAATAAGTTGTGTGTTTATATCCAATCTTCATCACCCTATGTAAAAATAGCAGTTTATATGTACAATAATAAGGACTTAAATATCTTTTCCTGTTTCTTGTTTATAAAGATTTTTCATAAATTCCATATGTGCCTTGAAGCGTTCTGGTGGCATTTTACGCTTCATATCAAATAAAGAGCGCATATCTTCATCCTCAAACATTTCCTGAGCCAGTTTAGCAGTTTCCTCATTAAGGTAGTAGCCTTTTTGATTTTCTCCAGTCATAAGATACTCCACGGACACTCCAAAGTAATCAGCTAACTTTTTCAATCGTTCTGGATTAGGAGTACTATTTTTCCATTTTGAAATTGAACCATTTGAAAATCCAAGTTCCTTTTCAAGTTTTCCCTGTGATATTCCTCTTGAATTGCGCAATTCTTCAATTCTCTCAAATAGTGTCATAAATTTCCTTTCTACTTCACCGAAAAAATTCTGTGAAAAGTGCTTGACAAATAGAAAAGATTCTGTATAATAAAGACATAAACACAGAAAACTTTCGGTAAAATCTCTATATTGTTTCGGTAAAACTATAATAGAATACTTTCAGTGAAAAGTCAATATAAAACCGAATAGTTTCTGAGAAAGGAGGATAAAAATTGTTATTGTTATTTGATAATGTAAAAGCGCTTGCTGATAAAAGAGGCATGAGTATTGGTGAATTGGAAAGAGCGGCTGGGCTAAGCAACGGTGCAATTTTCAAGTGGAAAGTATCAATCCCTAAAATTGATAGCGTTAAATCAGTTGCAGATGTTCTTCATGTCAAGGTAGACAAGCTGCTGGAGATGAAGAAAGAAGGTGAGTAGAGATAGAACAAATATTATTAAGCGCTGCAATCTCTACAGCAATATCTCTTGTAATTGTCAATTTTGAGCATATAAGAGATTTTGCAGACGAGGCAATATGGCGTTTACGCAGCAAGTATAATGGCAGCAATAACGGCGGAAGCAACACCGACAATGATAGGAATGATTAAGTTACTTACAATGTACGGCATGGTAAAAAGCCTATGTGATTCTAAATACTTAATTCCAGCACGAGCAATATTGATTACGGTTGGATTATTTAAGTTATCATAAGTGTTTCCCATAAGACATTCGTTAGGGTCTTTGCATTTTATCAAACCGTCTCGTTCAAGACTATACCAGCACGAACTAAATTCTGGAAATCTCTTATAAATTTCAGTAAATGTTCTGTTTGGATGGCGATTGATATATCTTAGGATTTTTACCTCTTCATTGAGTAATTCTATCATGGTTTTACCTCTTTTCTTTTGCTAAGTAGATTGTATCACAAAAAAAGAGTGGCGGAAGAAAATTATTCTGCATTGGGTGTTTCAGTAAATGAGTTGTATAAGAAAGAAGGTGAAGTAAGTGAAGATAGGTGAAAAAGAGTATTCAGAAGTCCTTGTGACAGATGCAGAAGGGAATCTTTTAGCGAGTATCACGGATGAGGACATTATCGAAGAGCGTGATTGCAGAGTAGTGTGTGTGCCAACTAAATGCTAACAGATGGCACTTTGGTATGGATGTCGGATATTTCTTGAAGTAGGAAGGAGGCGGTACTATGCAGGAAGTATCAATTCAAATGACAGACAAACAGATTATGAACGCAATGGAGCTGCTCGCAAGGCTGTACGCAGACCAGATTGGCATTGAGAATCCTGTAATTACGATTAAGACAAAGGAGGTGCAGGATGCTACATAGGATATTAAATCTCAGTAACATATACGGTACCGTGGCTTTTTTGTCACTGATATGTGCACCTGGATCCGTGGAATCTGAGATGTACATTACAGCTGTTGTGCTGACTGGTATTTTTGCATTATCAGTGTATCTGTCTCTGAAAGAGGACGGACAGATAAAAAAATAGACCCTCGCACCGTAGGAAGTAACAGGGTCTATCAAATAACACTTGGTATGCTATTTATGTGCATATTGTAGCATACCGGAAAGGAGATTGTCAAATGGGAAATACCAATGTTACGGTGCCTTACGATGATTTTGTAGAAATGGTATCTGCTAAATCTAAGTTGGATGCCTTAAAGCTGATGGTTGAATCAGGGAAAGAGTATTGTTCGCCAACAATTATGGTTTTGCTTGGAGTAAAGGAGAATACGGTATGTACAGATATGTGTGCCACATCTGCGGATGCAACTGCGACGCCGGAGAACTCGTGAACGGTGTATGTGATGATTGCCGTGACGCAGCTGTGAAAGCGGAGGAGGCAAGGCAGCTGAGAATCAGAAGGGAGCTCAATCAGGCAATTCACGCGAGGTATGCGCAGCAGCCTGACGGGCAGATGGTGATGTTTTATGGAGCAGGTTGAGAACAGAATGGTTGTTGATGCAGAGTGGCAGCCAATGCGCAAGCCGGTAAAGAAATGTGATGCCTGCAAAGGTGAATTGTTTGTGGGTGATGAGTATTTCGACATGGGCGAATGCATCTGCCCGGAATGCATCGAAGATTATTTGAAAACAAATTACAGGAGGTTGGTTGTTAATGGCGAATGAGGTTGCAATGAATAATAGTGTTCCTATGGAAGCAAGAGCAGGAAGTAATCAGATGATGATCAGTAGACAGGCGCAGGAAGTTCAGGCGGCTATGGTTGTTGCAAAAAAATTCCCTCGGGACGAATTTGAGGCTATTGAGAAGATTAAGAGAGCATGTCAGCGCACTACTCTTGCGGAACAGGCTATTTATTCTTATCCCAGAGGTGGACAGCAGGTTGTGGGACCATCAATCAGACTTGCGGAAGCAATCGCCCAGAATTGGGGAAATATTGATTATGGTGTGATTGAGTTGGAACAGAAGAATGGAGAGTCTGAGATGATGGCTTATGCATGGGATTTGGAAACAAATACCCGTGTCACAAAGATTTTCACCGTGGAACATAAAAGAGATACAAGAAATGGTTCTAAACAGCTTACTGACAGCCGGGATATTTATGAAGCAACAGCAAACTTCGGAGCCAGGAGAATGAGGTCTTGCATACTTGGCGTTATACCTGGTGATGTTGTTGATATGGCTGTAAATGAGTGTAAGAAAACAGCAGTTACTGCCGGAAGTAAAGAACCAATGCAGGACAGAATCTGCAAGATGCTTGATGTGTTCAAAAAGGAATTCAAAGTGTCGAAGGAGCAGCTTGAAGAATACTGCGGAAGACCTCTCGGAAGTTTCGGTAATGAGGAAATATATCTCCTTCAGGGAGTGTACAAAGCAATTAAGGATGGACAGGCTACTGTTGAAAGCTATTTTCCGAAAGAAGAGACAAAAAAATTGTCCAAGGAGGAATTGGAAAAAATCAAAGCTGAAGTATCTGATACGGTTTCTCCTGAGGATATTATTTCTGCCACCTTGGAGGGTAAGTAATGGATTTAACTGCGGACAATTATTACAGCAAAGAAGCTGATATGGAATATATCAGCTACAGCCAGTATAAATGCTTTTGCGGTACCGCTACAGATAATGGGTGTGAAGCAAGGGCGTTGGCAGAAGCAAAGCACGAAATCCAGCATAAAACAAGCCTTTCAATGATGATAGGGGCTTTTGTAGATGCTTATTTCTCCGGTGAATTTGAAAAGTTCATTTTTGAGCATCACAAAGAGGTTATTGCACAATCCGGTAAGAATAAGGACAATTTGAAGGTTGCGTACCAGAAAGCTGTCCAGATGATTAATAGGGCAAGAAAAGATCCGCTGTTTATGGAGTATATGCAGGGAGAAACACAGAAAATATATGTCGGAGAGATTGGCGGTGTGATGTTTAAGTGTCGCATGGATGTTGTTCATCCTGACAGAACGGTTGACCTAAAGACCTGTAGAACTCTTGATACATTAAACGGTCGTGTTCTGTTGAAGAGCATTGAGGGTGACTTGGTTCCATTTTTATATGGGCTTGGGTATGACATTCAGTCAGCCATTTACCAGGAGATTCGTTATCAGAACGAAGGAAGAAAATTGCCATTTTATTTTAACTGCATATCGAAAGATACTGACCCAATAGATGGTTCTTTTCATCCTATGGTTGCCACAATAGAGATGCCGCAGAGCATCATGGACGATAGGTTGAAAGAAGTGGAGCAGAATGCGAAAAAGATAAAAATGATTAAGGACGGTGAAATAGAACCTATCTTCTGCAAACATTGCTCATACTGCCATGATGTTTTGCCAAACGACCATATATGGACGATGGATGAATTTTATGTACTGGAGGATTAGACTAAGAAATGAAACTTGTGAAAATATCATCAAACAGCATTCAAATCCGTTCCAATGACAATGAATTTTCAAATATCAGAATCAACGACCTTCTCAGCGTGTCTGACAATGAAATTGTGGTTGTTGCAATGGTGACGGATATCAAGAATACGGAAACAGAGGAAGATGGATTTGAAGGGCTTCCGTTCGGAAACATAATCTGTATGAAGGAAATTGACTGCTCAATCATCGGAAGCGTAACGAATGGCCTATTTTCTTCCACTATCGAAAGATACCCGACCACAGATGTAAAAATACATCAGATTTGCTCGGAAGAGTTTTCGGGAATGCTTGCAAAGTATGAGAACAGCGGATTCCGCATTGGAAAATATACGGACTATGAATGCAGCGCATTTGTAAACGGAAACAAACTGTTTCAGAGGCACGCTTGTATTGTAGGTAATACCGGTTCCGGTAAATCAGAGACTGTTTCCAAGATTTTGGAGGAAGTATCGAAACTGCCTGGTTCGAATGTTATCGTGTTTGATATTCATGGAGAATACAGCCAAATATCATATGCCAACAGCATTAAGGTAGGTAAAGAGTTTCCGATTCCCATATGGTTATTCGGATTCAACAGTATAATCACTGATATTCTGAAAATCAAAGAGGAATCAGCAACTGTTATTATGACAGCACTGAGAAAGGCATATTACAAGGTATGCCCGGAAGGATCTGAAAACAAACCTGTGTATTTTGATTACAGAGCATTTATTGCAGCATTGGAATACCTCAACACTGAAATGGTTGGGACGGGTGAATTTTATAAGAGTGGTGACAGGGCAGGAGAGGAAAAACTGACTAAGGGAGATTATAACGGAAAGCTGTCAAGTGTCATAAATCAACTTGAAGATAAATTCAATGATAGCAGGTACCAGTTCCTATTCGTTGATGAAGGACAGGATTACATAAACGTAGTAATTAATGCCCTTTTGACATCGGATAAACCGGTAAAGAATATTGATTTATCGGAAATACCTCATGACATTGCAATCTCTGTTATCGGCGTTCTGGTGCGATTGGTATATGACATTCAGAGGATGTACGACAGAGATAAGATTAGACCGCTTGTACTTTTCTGTGATGAGGCGCATGTTTACATTCCAAATAACTTTCAGCTGTCGGCATCTCAACAGAGAATGGTAGCAGTGTTCGAGGAAATCGCAAAGGAAGGTAGAAAATTTGGAATCACTTTATTTCCTGCAACACAAAGACCTTCAGAACTGAACAAGACTATTCTTGCACAGTGCGGCAATTTTATTGTCATGAAACTGAATAACGAAAATGACAAAGCGATTATCAAATCAATGTTACCGGATGGAAATGACAGCATTGTGGATTCGACTACGATGTTTACTCCTGGTGATGCTTTAGTCATCGGTGATGCAAGTCCCATTCCGATTAAAATCAAAGTCTCGTTGTCTTCAGAAAGACCTCTTTCGAGGACTATTGATTTCTGGGATGAGTGGAAAAACGGAAGTAAAGCTACAGATTTTCAAATTGATATTGATAAGTATCTCAAAAATTAATTAAGAGGCATGCAATATGAAAAAAACGAAATCTACAGTGGAGCAGCCTGAATATGCAAGATATTGTTTCTTTTGTGGTAGTCCAAACATCAACGGAGAGCATCATTTCCTTTTCGGCAGTGGAATGAGACAACTTGCAGAAGAGGATGGGATAAAAGCTCATACATGCGA
>JBJEJG010000171.1:0-9121 GCA_051877795.1 Acetatifactor sp. | reverse complement strand
AACCGGTGCAAATGTTTTAAAAAATTTGAGACATTATCAAAAATGCTTGACAGTAGTTTTTTTAATTTTTATCACATCCTTATCTGACGCTCCGAAGCCTCTGTGCTCCTTCGTTCAGATTTGACACAATTCCCGAAACTGCATCCACCAGAGAAGCATTCTCCTCGCAGGCATCATAGGTTTCATTTGCATGAGCGGAAACCTCTTCCGTAATTGCCGATATCGTCTGAATATTCTCGACGATATCCCTGTTGGCAGCCTCCAGCTCTTCCACGATACGAAGCAGTTCGCCTGCCTGACGGCCGACACTGTCCGTTCCTTCCATAATTCCCGAAAAATTCTCAGTAACCACCCGTGCGCTCTCTGTATTTTCCCGGTTGCCTTCCGTCACCGCATCAACTGCTTTTTCCACAGATGACAGCTCTCTGTTAATATGCTCAATCAGCTCCGTGATATTCACAGTAGCAGATTTGGTCTGGTTTGCAAGACCCGAAATCTGGCTTGCAACCACCGCGAATCCCCTTCCCGTCTCTCCTGCACGCGCAGCCTCAATGCTGGCGTTCAGGGCAAGCATTCCGGTGCTGTTTGCAATGCTGGTAATCGTCTCAATAATGGTATTCATCTGGCTTGTATATTCACTCAGAACCTTCATCTGTTCCAAAACCTGATTGTTTGCCAGCATGGATTTGTCAACCTGACCGGAAAGCTCATCCATTCTTGTTCTGCCTTCCGACACTTTTTCTGCCGTGTTCTCCATACTCCTTTCAATCAGTGCGGCAGTCTCCTTTACTTTACCAATATGAGACTGTATCTGCTCTGTACGTGTAAGCTGCTTTTGTACAGATTCCGCCGTTTCAGAACTGCCTGTAGACACCTCGGCCATGGAATCATGCATTCTGCCCATAGAATTGCCCATAGCCGTCACCTTATCCGAAACCTCCGCAATCTCGGTAATCATGCCCTCAGAAGTCTTAAGTATATTTTCCGTCAGAGCCTCTGCAGCACTCGTCTGCTCCTGAATCTGTTTCAGCTTCTCCTCATTTACCTTCTTCACTGCCTTGGACGTCATAATCATAAAAATACCGGTCAGCAGCATGCACGCAACACGTATCTCTACATCAGGTATCTCCGTCGAAGCATATCCAACCGTCAGGAAATGATAAATAACATAAACCACATTACCCCCAAAAGCACCTGCGAAAATCAAGGCACAGCAGCGAACATCCATATACAGGATAATCACCATAAACATAGGAAATGCATAGGTACAGGTCAATAGGCTGGTAGTGGTAAAAATTGCAAACAAATATAGAATTCCGTAGCTGATACTGATGATATGCTGAATCAGACTGCTCTCGCTATCCTTGCGATAGATTACTATTTCGGCAACAACCGGCGCCACGCAGAGCAGGGCGAATATGGCATAATATCCCAGTGTTCTGGAGCCCTTTACCACTTCCAACGCATAAGCAAGCACAAGCACCGTATCAATGATGGTATGCCCCGTAATTGCCACCTTATTAACATACAATTTTTCAGAGAATTTCATCGCCAGTACCTCCGTTTTTCGCTTTTCTGCTGTAATATTAACATTTTATCACATATTCCTTTTCTTAACAAGTCACAATACACATATACATTTTTCTCATTTTCAGGAAAAACAGTATAGTTTTTTCCTGTTCTGTGTTATACTGTTAAGAACAGTGTCGGCATATACCGGCCTGCAAAATACATAAACCGCATATGGCGGCTTTTGGAGGAAACATATGCTTGAATTACAAAATCTCTCCTTTCAGGTGTCCGACAATTCAGACGGACAAAAAGAGATTATCAAAGATTTAAACCTGACCTTTGAGGACCATACCTTTATTGCAATTACCGGTCCCAACGGCGGTGGAAAATCCACACTTGCCAAGCTCATCATGGGAATTGAGCAGCCTACCTCCGGCAGAATTCTGTTCAACGGTACCGACATCACCCACATGAGCATCACTGAGCGTGCAAACCTGGGTATCAGCTTTGCATTTCAACAGCCTGTGCGTTTCAAGGGTATCAAGGTGAAGGATTTGATTACACTGGCTGCCGGCAGTAATCTCAAGCTGGCTGATGCCTGCGACTATCTTTCCAGAGTTGGATTGTGTGCAAGAGATTACATTAACCGTGACGTAGATGCCAGTCTTTCCGGCGGCGAATTAAAACGAATTGAAATTGCCACCATCATTGCCCGCAACACTCCCTTGTCCGTGTTTGACGAACCGGAAGCGGGAATTGATTTATGGAGCTTCAACAACCTGATTAAGGTATTTGAGGAAATGCACCAGTCCGGTGAAAGCTCCCTGATTATCATTTCCCATCAGGAACGTATTCTGAACATCGCGGACGAAATTGTCGTACTGGCTGACGGTTCCATACAGGCTAAGGGAAAACGCGAGGATATCCTTCCCGAGCTTCTGAAGGGCACCGAGAGCTGCAAATTCTATAAACAGGGCTAGGGGAACGAGGAAATTATTATGGATGAAATACAGAAAAACCTATTGGAGCAAGTAGCCGGACTTCATGAAATGCCTTCCGGCGCCTACAATATCCGGGCTAACGGTAAAAGCGTAGACCGGGCAACCACCGCTCATATTGATATTGTGACAAAAACAGACAAGCAGGGAATTGATATCATCATCAAACCTGGCACCAGAAACGAGAGCGTGCACATCCCCGTTGTCTTAAGCCAGAGCGGGTTGACCGAAATGGTCTACAATGATTTCTATGTGGGAGACGACTGTGATGTAACGATTGTTGCGGGCTGTGGCATACACAACGGCGGCGACAGCGACAGCCGCCATGACGGAGTACACTCTTTCTACATAGGGAAAAATTCTCATGTAAAATATGTGGAAAAGCATTACGGCAGCGGCGACGGAAAGGGCTCCCGTATTATGAATCCCGAGACAAATGTAGAAGTTGGCGAAAACAGCTTCATGGAGATGGAAACCGTGCAGATTAAGGGGGTTGATTCCACCAAGCGTCTGACCAGCGCAAGGCTGGCTGACGGGGCAAGGATAGTCGTCACCGAGAAGCTGATGACCCATGGCACACAGACAGCGGAAACCTCCTTCCGGGTAGACCTGGACGGAGCAGGCTCCAGCGCAAATATTATCTCCCGCTCTGTGGCAAGGGAGGAATCCAGACAGGTATTCCTCTCCAAAATCAACGGGAACAACCGCTGTGCGGGCCACTCAGAGTGCGACGGCATCATTATGGACAACGCAAAAATCAGCGCCATTCCTGAGATTACTGCCAATCATCTGGATGCGGAGCTGATTCATGAGGCGGCCATCGGCAAGATTGCGGGGGAACAGATTACAAAGCTGATGACACTCGGTCTGACCGAGGCAGAGGCCGAGGCGCAGATTGTAAACGGCTTCCTGAAATAGCAGGCGCATAAACCCAGAAACCTCCGGTAACAATAAATGCAATCAATTTATTGTTACCGGAGGTTTTTTATGTCCAGAACAGAAACTATGGACGGCAATCAGGCCGCTGCCCACGTCGCATACGCCTACAGCGAAGCTGCCGCCATTTATCCCATCACCCCTTCCTCTCCCATGGCAGAAGCCTGCGACAAATGGGCCGGGATGGGCAAAAAAAATATATATGGCAGACCTCTTGTCATCTCCGAACTTCAGTCCGAAGCAGGCGCTGCGGCAGCCGTTCACGGTGCGCTCCTTGCGGGCGCTCTCGCCACCACCTTCACCTCTTCCCAGGGACTTCTCCTGATGCTGCCAAACCTGTACCGCATGGCGGGCGAACTGCTTCCCGGCGTCATCCATGTGGCAGCCCGTTCCATTGCAACCCATGCGCTCTCCATCTTCGGCGATCACTCGGATATCTATGCCTGCAGACAGACCGGCTGCGCCATCTTTGCCACCGGCAGTGTTCAGGAGGTCATGGACCTCTCTCCTGTCCCTCATCTGGCAGCCCTGGAAGGAAGAATTCCCTTTCTCAACTTCTTTGATGGCTTCCGCACCTCCCACGAGCTTCAGAAAATACGTGTATGGGACTATGCAGACCTGAAAGCACTGTCTGACCCTGCCGCTTTGGAACATTTCCGTAAAGAAGCTCTGCACCCACATCACGCCAAAATTTATGGTTCTGCCCAGAATCCCGACATTTTTTTTCAGAACAGAGAGGCTGCCAATCCTTTTTATCTGGCCCTTCCTGAAATCGTCGAAAATCACTTGCGCCGCATCAATTCTCTGCTTTCTGCCGACTACGGTCTTTTTGACTATTATGGTCATCCGCAGGCAGAGCATGTCATTGTTGCCATGGGCAGCATCTGTGAAACAATAAAAGAATATCTGGCCAGTGAACCTGACCGAAAATACGGAGTCATCTGCATCCACCTGTACCGCCCCTTCAGCGTAAAACATTTTGTGGAGAAGCTGCCAGAGACCACAAAGCAAATCACTGTTTTAAGCCGCACCAAAGAACCCGGCGCGCCGGGAGAGCCTCTTTATCTGGATGTGACGGCTGCTCTGGAGCAGACAGGTCTTTTGGCGGAAAATTCTGAGCGGCCCCCACGCGGCAGCCTTCGCGTCTTCTCCGGTCGTTACGGACTGAGTTCAAAGGACACCACACCGGCTCAGATTGCTGCTGCATATGCCAACCGTGAGAAAAAATTCTTCACTCTGGGAATCACAGATGACGTGACACATCTGTCTCTCGATATCCCCGAGATATCAGAAACCATTCCTGCTGATGTGGTTTCCTGCAAGTTCTGGGGACTGGGTGGCGACGGAACGGTCAGTGCCACCAAAAACGCCATCCGTATTATCGGAGATAACACGGACATGACTGCACAGGGATATTTCGAATACGACTCTAAAAAATCCAGGGGACTTACCATCTCCCATCTGCGGTTTGGCAAATCTCCCATCCGAAGCACCTATCTGATTCACCGGGCCAACTTTGTTGCCTGCCACAATCCGGTCTACCTTCACAAGTATGAAATGATTCAAGAATTAAAAGATGGTGGTATTTTCCTGCTAAACTGCCCATATCAGGGGAAAGAACTGGAAAACTACCTGCCCTCTTCTTTCAAAATTTACGCCTCTCGACATCACATCAGGATTTTTTTGATTGATGCCCTCAAAATAGGAAAAGAAATCGGTCTGAACAATAAAATCAGTACCATTCTGCAGGCTGCATTTTTTGCCGTCTCCGGTCTGCTTGCACCTGAAGACGCAAAGCGTCTGATGAAAGCAGCTGCCGCAAAAAGCTACGGAAAAAATGGCAGCAATATTCTGCGTATGAATGAAGAAGCCATTGACAGAGGGTTTTCAGAGGTAACAGAATATCCGGTTCCGAAAAGCTGGATGGACCTAAGCAGTCAATCCGACATTGATTGTAAAAACGCTTATCCAAACGCAGAATTAGATAACGTTGTCCTTCCCGATTTTCCCCAGGTGACGGACTATGTCAAAAGCATTCAGCAGCCCACCACTGACCAACGTGGTAATGAACTCCCTGTTTCCGCTTTTCTTCCCTATGCAGACGGGCACACGCCTCCCGGCACCACCGCTCATGAGCGGCGAAATGTTGCAACAGAAGTGCCGGAATGGATTCCCGAAAACTGCATCCAGTGTAACCGCTGTTCTTTTGTCTGCCCTCATGCTGTAATCCGACCTGTTCTTTTGAATCAGAAGCAGCAGGCGGACGCCCCCAGAGGAATGCCGGGTATACCGGCTGTCGGGCTGGAAGAACAAAATTTCTCCATCGTCATATCCGAGGCAGACTGCACCGGCTGCGGCGCCTGTGTGGGAATCTGTCCGGGAAAACAGGGAAAAAAGGCGTTGGAGATGCATCCGGTGTCAAACGATGCGCCTGCTGCAGGAATCCGTTACGACTCATTGGCACAGCAGTGCTTTGACTTTGCAAAACCCCTTCTGCCCAACCGGGGGGCTGTGGAGAAATTTGGAGCGCACACCGTGAAGGGAAGTCAATTTCTGCGTCCTCTCATGGAATTTTCCGGTGCCTGCGCAGGCTGCGGAGAAACGCCCTATGTAAAGCTCCTCACGCAGCTCTTTGGGCCGAGAATGTATATTGCCAATGCAACGGGCTGCAGTTCTATCTGGGGAAACTCCGCTCCCTCCTGTGCTTATGCGGTGGACGGAAACGGTCATGGACCAGCCTGGTCAAATTCTCTGTTTGAAGATGCCGCTGAATTCGGCTATGGAATGCTCATGGCACAGGAGGCAGCTGCATGTTCCTGTTCCCGCAGCACTGCTATTCAATGGGTTATCGGCGGAGACGGCTGGGCTTATGACATCGGCTTCGGCGGTCTGGATCATGTGCTTGCCAGCGGTAAAAATATCAATATTCTGGTGCTTGACACAGAGGTTTATTCCAACACAGGCGGTCAGGCATCCAAGGCAACTCCTCTCGGCTCCACTGCAAAGTTCGTCTCCGGAGGAAAACACACACCCAAGAAAGACCTCGCCGCCATGGCCATGACCTATGGAAATGTGTATGTTGCCCAGATAGCTATGGGCGCTGACCTGAACCAGACCGTAAAGGCACTGACAGAGGCTGCAGCTTACTCCGGGCCGTCTCTGATAATCGCCTACGCCACCTGCATTGCCCACGGCATACAATCGGGTCTGGGTTCTACGCCCCATGAGCAGAAAAAGGCTGTTGATGCCGGGTATTTCCATCTGTTCCGCTTTCATCCCGGATTACGGGAGCAGGGAAAAAACCCCTTTTGTCTGGACAGCAAAGAGCCTGTTCTCAATTACCGGGAATTTCTGAATGGGGAGATTCGTTATGATGTACTGGCAAGAGAATGTCCGAAAGAAGCAGAAAAGCTGTTTACAGAGGCCGCTGAAAGAGCCAGGGTACGCTATGAACAATTAAAAAGACTGGAAGCTTTTTTTGCTCCCAGCCCATAATTCTTACTCTTTCGTCTTCGTTTTGCTGCCTGCAGATATCTGCGTTTATATCAAGTCTTTGTATCAGCCCTTTGCCTCAGGTCTTTGTATCAGGCCTTTGCCTTATAGGCTTCTACACTTTCTCTGAAGCGCTGCAAGCCATCCATGAGCCGCTCTCTGGGACAGGCAGTATTCATACGGATGAACTGCCTGCCACAGGCACCGTACTCCTCTCCCTCCGTGAGATAAAGGCCACTGTGGCTTCGGATAAACTGCACCAGCTCCGCTGCATCCTCTGTCAGGGCACTGCAGTCCAGCCACAGAAGATAAGTTGCCCGGGAAGGCACTACTTTGATTTCCGGCACTTCCTTTTTTATGAAATTCCGGACACACTGCTTATTCTCATGAAGGTACACCCGCAATTCCTCCAGCCATGGCTCTCCTTTTTCAAAGGCCGCCACAGTAGCACCAACGGCAAATACATTCGGCTCCGCCACCTCATCCGTATTCAGCCCTCTGTTCACTTTATGGCGAATCACAGGATTCGGTACCATAACGGCAGCCGTCTGAATTCCCGGAATGCTGAAGGTCTTCGTAGGTGCCATGCAGGTAATACTGTTATCCCTGCAGTTCTCTGATACGGACGCAAAAGGAACATACTCATACCCCGGGTCTGTCAAATCGCAATGAATTTCGTCAGACACTACCAGTACATGATGTCTGGCGCAAAGTTCACCAATTTTCTCCAGTGTCTCCCTGTCCCAGATTTTTCCCACAGGATTGTGTGGGTTACAGAGAAGCATCAGCGTGGTCTGAGGATTTTTCAGTTTCTCCTCCAGATCCGCAAAATCAATCCGATATTCCTCCCCGTCATAGACAAGCGGACTTTCCAGGATGTTGCGCCCATTGTTACGGATGGAATTAAAGAAGATATTGTAGACCGGCGTCTGCACGAGAACATTTTCTCCCGGAGTCGTCAGTTTACGCACAATACTGGAAATAGCAGGCACCACGCCGGTACAGAAAATGTACCAGTCCTTTTCCGACTTCAGATGATGTCTGCGTTCCCACCAGTTCCGATACGCTTCATACCAGTCGTCTGTCACCACGCTGTATCCGAAAATCCCCTGCTCTGCACGATTTTTGATAGCTTCCACAATTTCAGGGGCTGTCTCAAAATCCATATCCGCCACCCACATGGGCAGTTCTCTTTCCGACACATCCCACTTCAAAGAACCTGTCCCGCGTCTCTGAGTCAGTTTATCAAAATCATACATTGCGCAAACTCCTTTCCTCTTCCTCCGCACAGACTGTCTCCATGTGAATACTTATCTTTCCCATTCCGGTTTATCCGAGGTTTTCACAATTTCTCCTGCCTCTATCTTCGTCTGGTCGATTTTTACCCTGCTTCCATCCATAATCAGTTCGCCTATTCTGTCTGCACGGATAATTCCGCCCTTCGGATTGAACACACTGTCCACATTTCCGATAATTTCCACATCCCCCTGAGAATACTCAAATGCCAGAGTTGTATTAATCAGGCGGCAGTTCTTCATTACCAGATTATCAATGTAGCACATACCCTGCAGACTCTCAATTGTGCAATTAATCAGCGTGATATTCCTGGAATTCCAGCCCAGATATTCACCTGAGATGAAGGAATCATATACCGTAACATTTTCTGCATTCCAGAAGGAATCCTTCGAAAGCATTCTGGAATTATGGATTTCAATGTTTGCACCGCCGTCAAAGCTGTAGTTACCTACCAGCGTAAAGTCCCTCGCCACAATATTTTTACTGTTCATGGCAAAGTAATCTCCCCTTGCCGTCACATGCTCCATTTCAATATCACTGCAGTTCCACATGGTTTCCGCTGCATTAGGCATGTCCACATTGTAAAGCTTCATGCCCCGCACGCGCCTGAAATTCTTTGGTGCTTCAATAACCGTGTCAGATACGGAAATATTATCCACGTACCAGATTCCCGCCCTTGCCATATCAAATAAGGTCGAATTTTTTACCACAACATTTTTTGTATACCAGAGAGGATATTTCCACCTGAACAGACAGGTATCAATTTCAAGATTGCTGCTCTCCTTTAAGGGAGACTCTCCGTCCGCAAAGGTACAATAACTGATTTTAGCGTCATGGGTTCCGTACAACGCTCTCTCTCCTGTCAAAAGCTGTTGATTTATCTCTTT
>JBJEJG010000170.1:0-9136 GCA_051877795.1 Acetatifactor sp. | reverse complement strand
AATATGGCCAAGATAAGCATTGTCGGCGGAGGAAGCTGGGGAATTGCTCTTGCAGTTTTATCACATAAGAACGGACATGAAATTACTGTCTGGTCAGCTTTGGAGTCAGAGATACAGATGCTTCGGGAGAAGCATGAGCACAAGATGCTGCCGGGAGTGAAGCTGCCGGAAGATACAGTTTTCACTACGGATGACCGCGAGGCAGTAGAGGGAAAGGATTTGCTTGTCATGGCTGTGGCAAGCTCCTATACCAGAAGCACGGCTCAGCGTCTGAGTGCGCTCGTGGCACCGGGGCAGAAAATTTTAAATGTGGCAAAGGGAATTGAGGAGCATACCGTTATGACCCTTTCCGAAATTATTGAGCAGGAGATTCCGCAGGCGGACGTGGCGGTGATGTCCGGTCCTTCCCATGCAGAGGAGGTCGGAAGAGGGCTTCCTACTACTATTGTTGTGGGTGCAAAGACAAAGGCAACCGCCGAATATATTCAGAATCTGTTTATGAATGAGGTGTTCCGCGTTTATATCAGCCCTGATGTGCTGGGCATGGAACTGGGCGGCTCGTTAAAAAATGTGGTAGCTCTTGCTGCAGGAATTGCGGATGGGCTGGGTTATGGAGATAATACCAAGGCGGCACTTATTACCAGAGGTATCACGGAAATAGCCAGACTGGGTACTGCTATGGGCGGAAGGTTTGAGACCTTTTGCGGGCTGACGGGCATCGGAGATCTGATTGTGACCTGCGCCAGCATGCATTCCAGAAACCGTCGTGCAGGTATTCTGATTGGACAGGGTAAGACAATGCAGGAGGCCATGGATGAGGTACAGATGGTTGTGGAAGGTGTTTATTCCGCAAAGGCAGCCATGGAACTGGCGAAGAAATACAATGTTCAGCTTCCCATCATTGAACAGGTAAACGCTGTGTTGTTTGAAGGAAAGAGTGCTGATCAGGCGGTGAAGGATCTGATGCTTCGGGACAAAAAGATTGAAGTTCCGGCATTTCCCTGGCCGGAGGAATAGGATAGGGTAATTAGAAAGCGATACATTGGCGGCAGGAGGCGGTATGAAACGGTTTCCTGCCGCTTTTACTATGAAGCATTGGAAAATGAAGAGCTAAATGACATTCGGCAATATGGGGTCATTATTTTATCGATAGATGGCATCTACGATTTCCTTTGCCATTTTTGGTTTGTTCATAGTGTAAATATGAATATCATTCACGCCGTTTTCCTGAAGGTCGCGAATCTGACGGATGGCGTAGTCGATACCGGCCTTGCGCATATCTTCCGGGTTTTCGCCGTAGGTAGCAATGATGTCAGCCAGAGCCTTTGGTACACTGGAACCTGCCAATGTAATAGTAGTACCAATTTGTTTTGCAGCGGTGATGGGCATGATGCCGGCGCAGATAGGGATAGTAATTCCCTTTTTGGCGGCACGCTCTAAAAAGCTGTAATAAAAATCGTTATCAAAAAATAATTGGCTAATTAAAAATTCTGCTCCTGCGTCCTGCTTTTTCTTTAAATTATTTAAGTCGGATTCCATGCTGAAAGATTCATAGTGCTTTTCAGGATAGCACGCACCAGCCATATGTAAGTCTGTGTTTTTCTTTAAAAAGGCCATCATATCACTGGCATGGGCAAAATCCCTGGCTTCAAACTGTTCATCGCTCATGTCTTTGGGACGGTCACCACGGAGTGCCAGCACATGGTTTACACCATGGGTTTTCAGCGCCTTATATACCTCAAGAAGCTGTTCCTTCTTGCTGCCTACGCAGGTCACATGTGCCATGGCATCAATGCCTAATTTATTCTGAATATAGGATGCAATTTCCACTGTTTTTCCGGAGCGGCTTCCACCCGCACCGTAGGTGACACTGATAAAGTCAGGAGAGAGTTTTCCCATGGCATCCAGAATCTCAAAGGCGGCTTCAAATTCTCCGTCCTTTTTGGGAGGAAAAACCTCAAAAGAGATAGTACGCTTGTTTTCAAACATATTCTGTATCATAAAAGCCTTCCTTTCATCAAAAAGTAATTTCAGATAAGAATCGACATTAAAAACATAGTACCATGGTGGGAATATTTTTTCAAGGAAAAAGAAAAGGTGAAAATGATTGTGGAATATATAGACAGCTTGGGTACATCAGGGCTCTTTTTCTTGCTTTTCTTTTTCGGATAGTGTAACATAAAAGCATATTTCCACAGGAGCAGCGTCGGCACTGCTTGGGTACGCCCGCGCTGTCTTTAGTTGATGATAAAGTGTATATTAAACCGCCAAAACGGCAGAATGTGAGGAAAATATGGAAACACAGAATTTTCAGGGAACGGGCGAATATGTGGCGAGCGAAGAACTGATGGCCAGTGTAAATATTGCAATTGCATTGAAAAAACCGCTATTGATTAAGGGGGAACCCGGCACAGGCAAGACGATGCTGGCGGAGGCAGTGGCGAAGGCCCTGGGTAAGAAACTGATTATCTGGAATATTAAGTCCACCACCAAGGCGCAGGAGGGCCTGTATGTTTACGATACCATTCAGCGTCTCTATGACGGACAGTTTGGTGAGGAGGGCGTCAATGACATTGCGCGTTATATCAAATTGGGAAAGCTCGGTGAAGCGTTTGACAGTGACGAGCAGGTTGTTCTTTTGATTGATGAAATTGATAAGGCAGATTTGGAATTTCCCAATGACCTTCTGTGGGAGCTTGACCAGATGGAGTTTTATATCAATGAGACAAAGCGTACCGTAAAGGCAAAGCAGCGTCCCATTGTTATCATTACCTCAAACGCGGAAAAGGAATTGCCCGATGCATTCCTGCGTCGCTGCATTTTCCATTATATTGAGTTTCCTAACCAGGAGCTGATGGAGCAGATTGTCAGAGTTCATTTTCCTGACGTGGAGGAAAATCTGTTGAAGAGTGCCATGGAGGTGTTTTACAATATCAGAGCTATCCGTGACATCCGAAAGAAACCAAGTACCTCTGAACTCATTGACTGGGTGAATGCGCTTCAGATTGGCGGCATTTCTGCAGATACCATCAAGAAAGCGCTTCCCTTTATCGGTGTCGTGGTGAAGAAGGATGAAGATTTGGAAATTGTGAAACAGAATCCGATTATGTGACAAAGGCAGATATAGTTACATGTGCACAGGGAAAATGAAGGAATGCTGTGCGGTTGAGAGGTGCTATGTTTATTAAATTTTTTCAGACATTGCGTGAAAAGGGACTGCCCGTGACGCTGGGAGAGTGGCTGACGCTGCAGGAGGCATTGGATAAGGACTTGTGCGGCAGTTCTTTGACACAATTCTATTATGTGGCACGGATGATACTCGTGAAGAGTGAAACGGATTTCGACAAATTTGATATGGCGTTTGAGGAATGTTTCAAGCCTGCACAGAAGGAGACAGAAGTGGGAAAGGAAATGCTTCGCTGGCTGGACAAGTCGGAAATGCTGGAGCTTGCCCATGAGGAGGCACGTGCCCACTTAAACCAGGTAGAAGATATCCAGGTGGATAAGGAGCAGGTAGAGGAGACCTTTAAACAGAGGCTGCGGGACCAGAATGAGGAGCACAACGGCGGAAGCTTCTGGATAGGCACCATGGGAAAGACCTCCTTCGGTAATATGGGAGGAAATGTAGGCGGCGTGCGTGTGGGCGGTCAGACCGGTTATCAGTCCGCATTTTCGGTGGTTGGCGCCAGAAAATACCGCGATTTCCGCGATGACAGGGTGCTGGACAACAGGCAGTTCCAGCTGGCTTTCCGCAAGCTGCGCCAGTTTTCCAGCAAGCTGGATATACCGGAAACGGAGCTTGACATTGACGGCACGGTGAATAAAACCTGCAATAACGGCGGCTGTCTCCAGATTGTCATGCAGAAGCCCAGAAAGAATGCAGTCAAGCTGCTGCTGTTGATGGATTCCGGCGGAACCATGATTCCCTACAGCACACTTTTGAATGATTTATTTCAGGCAGTACACAAGTCAAATCACTATAAGGATGTAAAAACATATTATTTTCATAACTGTATTTACAGCAAGCTCTACAAAACCCCGGAGTGTGAGAACGGCGACTGGATTGATACGGAGTGGATGTTCCGCAATGTGGACAGCGATTATAAGGTGATTATTGTGGGCGATGCGGCTATGGCCCCTGAGGAACTGTATTCTGACACAGGAAATTACAGAGGCCCTAATGGCGGATTGTCCGGCTATGAGTGGCTGAAGCTGGTAAAGAAGAAGTACAAAAAGGTAGTGTGGCTGAACCCCAAGATGGCTCCGAAACCGGCACCCTGGCGTGAAGCGGAAACTGCGATAAAGGAAATGTTTCCCATGTACAAACTGACCGTGGCAGGCCTGAATCAGGCTATGGTGAAGCTGATGACGAATAAATAGACCATCTTTAGGGTTGACAATATCAGGGGACTTCTGTATAATATCCTCATGTTTCAGAAAGTGATTTATAGAACAATGCGATGAAGAGAAAGAGTACTGTTAATCTACTTTTCACAGAGAGCAGCCGGATGGTGAGAGGCGCGAAAAGCTTAATGGGAATACATCTTGGAGCAGCAAACCCAAATGCGGTGAGAGAAGCAGAGTAGGCTTTGACGGCAGGCACCGATATCGGCCGAAGGTATTGATAGATACCTGTTAAGCCATAAAGTGTGAGCTTTATGGGAACATTAGGTGGTAACGCGAGTCAGGGCTCGTCCTTTTGAAAAGGACGAGTCCTTTTTGTCAGGTTTAATAATGGTATCGCGAAAAACATGGTTTTACGAAGAGTAATCAAAAATGATAAGAGGTTGATGCAGGTAATGTATTCAAACGATAAGTAATGCGACAAAATTGAAATTTTGCTATATATGGGAGTTAACATGATTACTGTCAAACCCAGAGGTTTCTTCTGATAATTGTTGAGAATAGCTGAAGTATAAAATTTAGGAGGTTAGACCATAATTACCTCCCAAAATGAGAAAAGGAAGAATTTGCACGTAAAGAAAAGCGAAAATTACCACCCCAAATGGGGAAAAGCGAAATTTGCACGTAAAAGGAAGCGAAAATTACCACCCCAAATGGGAAAAAGCGAAATTTGCACGTAAAAGGAAGCGAAAATTACCACCCAAAATGAGAAAAGGAAGAATTTGCACGTAAAAGAAAGCGAAAAATACCTCCTAAAATAAGAAAAGACGAAATTTGCACGTAAAGAGGCGAGGATAATCTGGGATATTCGGGCATCCAGTCCGTAACACAGCCTTTGGTGAGCAAGCTCTCCACGGCTGTATTCCGTCCTGTCTGTGCACCGCTCGTAGAAACGCGCAAACTTAAATTTCATGGAGCTGATATGTGATGAGAAGAAGTGACAGAGAAATAACAGATAAGAACAGGATAGAGGAATTTATTGCGAAAGAACAGATTTTGCGGGTCGCTTTCCATGATAATGGAGATATTTATATTGTGCCTGTTAATTATGGCTATTTGTTCGAAAATAATAAATATTCATTCTATTTTCATGGAGCAAAAGCAGGGCGGAAATATGAGCTTAGTAAATCCGGACCCGCGGTAGGTTTTGAGATAGACGGGGAATACAAACTGTTAGAGAGTGAAAATGCCTGTGGCTTTTCAGCTGCTTTTCAAAGTGTGATTGGTACCGGAGTCCTTCATCTTGTGGAAGACAGGGAAGAAAAGAGGAGAGGACTGAACGCAATCATGAAACAGTGTTCAAATAAGTCAGATTGGACTTATCAGGATAGAATGCTGGAGACAGTTGCTGTTTACCAATTAAGTGTTGAGAGAATGTCATGCAAAGCCAAATGACATGCAAGATATGTTAATCTTAAAATAAAAATACAAAAAGAACTGCACAGATTTATTACCCGGTAGGTAAATAGGTTGAAGGAGGAGAAAGAGATGCAGATTTATGAAGAATTGAAGGCAAGAGGGCTTCTTGCACAGGTAACAAATGAGGAGGAAATCCGTGAGCTGGTAAACAACGGAAAGGCAACCTTTTATATCGGGTTTGACTGTACCGCAGACAGCCTGACAGCGGGGCATTTCATGGCGCTTACTTTGATGAAGAGACTTCAGATGGCGGGAAATAAGCCCATCGCCTTAATCGGCGGCGGAACTACCATGATTGGCGACCCTTCCGGCAGAACCGATATGCGAAAGATGCTGACCATTGAGGATATTCAGCATAATGCGGACTGCTTCAAGCGTCAGATGGAGAATTTTATCGATTTTTCAGAGGGAAAGGCGCTGATGGTAAACAATGCGGACTGGCTGCTAAAGCTGAATTATGTGGAACTGCTTCGTGAGGTAGGCGCCTGCTTTTCTGTCAACAACATGCTTCGCGCCGAGTGCTACAAGCAGCGTATGGAGAAGGGCTTGAGTTTCCTGGAATTTAACTACATGATTATGCAGAGCTATGATTTCTATCACATGTTCCAGCATTACAACTGTAATCTTCAGTTCGGAGGAGACGATCAGTGGAGCAATATGCTGGGTGGTACGGAGCTGATTCGGAAAAAGCTGGGCAAGGATGCGCATTGTATGACAATTACCCTGCTTACCGATTCCCAGGGCAAGAAAATGGGAAAGACGGCAGGAAATGCCGTGTGGCTTGACCCGAACAAGACCTCTCCCTTCGAATTCTACCAGTACTGGAGAAACGTATCGGATGCAGATGTTATGAAGTGTATCCGTATGTTGACCTTCCTGCCTCTGGAGCAGATTGATGAGATGGACAAGTGGGAGGGCAGCCAGCTGAACCGGGCAAAGGAGATTCTGGCTTATGAACTGACCCAGATGGTGCACGGAACCGAGGAGGCAGAAAAGGCGCAGGAAAGTGCAAGGGCCTTGTTTGCAGGCGGCGGAAGTGCTGCCGAGATGCCCACCTGTGAGCTGGAGGAAGGCGATTTCCTTAACGGTACGATTGACATTCTCGGTGTGCTGGTGAAGGCAGGACTTACCGCATCCCGCTCCGAGGCGAGACGTGCCGTGGAACAGGGCGGTGTTACCGTGGATAATGAGAAGGTTGCGGACATCAAGACCGTTTATGCGCCCGAGGCTTTCGCCGGTGAGGGAATCGTAGTAAAGAGAGGAAAGAAGAGCTTTAAGAGAGTGATAATGAAATAACGGTATAAAGGAGTCTTACAGGCACTTCGCTGAAAAAAATTTCGGCGGAGTGCTTTCGTTTTGCAGGAAAGTTTATCACGTAACCAACATAGGTCGGGTGGGTGGTGCATATACTGAATCAGGATACTTTCAGGAGGATCAATTTATGGAATATGCGTCGAATACATACGATCTCTATCGCGATATACAGCAAAGAACCGGAGGCGAAATATACATAGGCGTGCTGGGGCCGGTGCGCACGGGAAAATCTACCTTTATTAAGCGGTTTATGGAGGAGATGGTACTCCCATATATGGAGGATGAGCATGCGAAAACCCGCGCACAGGACGAATTGCCTCAGAGCGCCGGTGGAAAGACCATCACCACAACGGAACCGAAGTTCATTCCCAATGAGGCAGCACAGGTGGTTTTAAACGGGGACATTGCCGTGTCGGTGCGTCTGATTGACTGTGTGGGATATATGGTAGAGGGTGCAGCGGGTCACATGGAGGAGGATGCGGAACGCATGGTAAAAACGCCATGGTTTGACTACGAGATTCCATTCACTCAGGCGGCGGAAATCGGCACGGACAAGGTGATGAACGACCATTCCACCATCGGTCTTGTAATTACTACGGACGGCAGCTTCGGAGAACTGCCGCGGAACGTCTATCAGGAGCCGGAGGAGAAGACCATTCTTGCACTTAAGAAGCTTAGAAAGCCCTTTCTCGTGCTGGTAAACAGCCAGAAGCCTTACTCTGAGGATGCAAAGAGGATTGCGGCGGAAATCAGCGGGAAATATGGAGTTTCTGCCATTACAGTCAACTGTGAACAACTGAAAAAAGAAGATATAAATATGATTTTGGAGAATGTACTTTATGAGTTTCCCATATCCTCCATCGAATTCTATATGCCGAAGTGGGTGGAGATGCTGCCCAATGACAACAGGATGAAACAGGACATTATTGATAAGGTCAAGGCGCTTATGAAGGATTACAATACCATTCGCGATGCGCTGGATAAGCCTGTCAACATGGAGAGCGAATACATAAAGCGCTGTAAGACGGACACCATAAGACTTTCGGATGGTGTGGTAAGAATCCAGCTGGATGTGGAAGATTCTTATTACTATGAGATGCTGACAGAGATGGTAGGAGAAACTATTTCAGACGAATATCAGCTCATCAGCAAGCTGAAGAGCTTTGCTGCTATGAAGCATGAGTACGCGAAGGTGCTGGATGCGGTGAATATGGTACGAATTAAGGGCTACGGGGTGGTGACACCCGATAAGGACGAAATTGTGCTGGAGAAGCCGGAACTGATTAAACACGGCAATAAGTTCGGAGTGAAAATCAAGGCGTCCAGTCCTTCCATCCATATGATCCGTGCAAACATTGAAACGGAAATTGCTCCTATTGTGGGAACGCAGGAACAGGCTGACGATTTGATTCGCTATATCAATCAGGCAGATATGGAGAAGGGCATTTGGGATACCAACATCTTCGGGAAGACGATAGAGCAGCTTGTCAACGATGGTATTACCGCAAAGGTGGCTGTCATTGGTGAGGAGAGCCAGTTGAAGCTTCAGGATACCATGCAGAAAATTGTAAACGACAGCAACGGCGGTATGGTGTGCATTATAATTTGAGTTTTTCGAATGGCGCGTATGAACGGTACACATTTGAGGAAAAAGCAACGATTTCATAATGGAGTCGTTGCTTTTTTGTGCGCTTTTGGGTATAATGTTTTTGTCGTTTCTTTCGAAAAATGCAAAAAGGAAAACGTGAATGATGAGTGAAGTGTATAAAAAGCTGTTAAACTGTTATGAGTGTGTCAGAAGAAAGACAGATTTTGAACCTAAAGTGGCTATTGTACTTGGGTCGGGTCTTGGTGATTACGCGGAGGCAATTCAGGTTGCGTATGAACTTCCCTATGGGGAAATAGAGGGCTTCCCCGTATCTACAGTTCCGGGACATGCCGGAAAATTTATCTTTGGTTATATCGATGAAATCCCCGTTGTCTGCATGAAAGGCAGAGT
>JBJEJG010000169.1:0-1873 GCA_051877795.1 Acetatifactor sp. | reverse complement strand
CTACACCCGTCTTGAATTCTCTATTCCGGCAAGGGGCTTAATCGGCTACAGGGGCGAGTTCATGACCGACACCAAGGGTAACGGCATCATGAATACCGTTTTTGACGGCTATGCTCCTTACAAGGGAGATATTCAGTACCGCAAGCAGGGCTCCCTGATTGCCTTCGAGGCCGGCGAAGCTGTTACCTACGGTCTGTTCAATGCTCAGGAACGCGGTGCACTCTTCATCAGTCCCGGTGAAAAGGTATATGCCGGCATGGTAATCGGTCAGACGGGAAAAAGTGAAGACATTGAAGTTAATGTCTGCAAGAAAAAGCAGCTGACAAATACACGTTCCTCCAGTGCGGACGAGGCGCTGCGTCTTGTCCCTCCCAGAATCCTCTCCCTGGAGCAGGCTCTGGATTTCATTGATACGGATGAGCTTCTGGAGGTAACCCCTTCCAATTTAAGAATCCGCAAAAAGATTCTTGACCCGCTTATGAGAAAACGTGCTGCAATCCGCAAATAAACAAAAGGCTTCCCGTCTGCTTTTAAAAACAGACGGGAAGCCTTTTCATCAAAGTGCTATTGTATCGCACCTCTTGCCCCAACGGTTTCCAGAGCATTTATCCTGCAAATCTCCGCACCGGTAATTTCCTTAAGATGCTCCATAACAAAGGGATACTCACTTTCCGCTCCCGCCAGCAATACCGCAGAAATATGTATGTTCTCCCACGCCTTGCGGTCTGTCTCCCCTCCATCACTGATTCCAAGTGCTCTCAGCCCGGCGTCCAGCATAAAGTGGTCCGCATCACTCCATAATACCTCTCTCAACCCGGGATTATATAATTCCCCGAATTCATCTTCAAAAACATCCTGAAAAGTATCTTCATATACCGCTGAAAAATCTTCACCTTCCTCATAGAGAGAATCTTCCGGAAAATCAATTTTCTCCGTACAGAGCGTTTCATATCCATCGTCCGATACCTTTCTGATTAACGCCAGCAAAGGTTCTTCTTCTCTGAAATCATACAGCAATGCAATGTCTCCCGGATTCTCCCAATCCGGAAATCAATGTCATATTTTTCTCTTATGACATTTTCTGCCCGGGACACGCGGATACTCTCCTGCACAGTATGAATGTCCGGCATTACAAACAGGCTTTCTAACTCTGTTGCCACGGAAAGCGCATGGTTCAGTCCGTTACCTATAAAAACTGCTTTACTATCCCACATCTGAAAAGGAAGCATTGTCCTGTTATCGCCGAAAGCCTTCATGTATCGCACAAATGCTTTCCCATTATGTCCATCCGGTGAACGATGGTACAAACATTTATACCCCTGTTCTGCCAGGCCCTTCAGCCTGTCGTAGGCAATCACCAGTCTGCCATCCGTAATGCGTCCCTCATCCAACAACGCCCTATCCGCTTGTGCCAGTTTTTCATCCGATAAATCCTCTTTGGCATTTCCGTTATCCAAATACAAGAATACCCTGTCCAAATCTTTTGTATCATCAAACTGTACATACACCTCTGTAACAGCTGTCACATTCTCTGATCTATAGAGAAAATTTTGCATTATGAAATCCTTTAGTTTGCAAATTAATGCCGATTTCCGCCTATAAGCTGTCTAAAATGTATCTATATATACTGTTCTATTAGAATCCATTTATTCTAAAAAAAAATATATGTTTCTCTATAGATACTCCTACCGCAAATTCATTATTTCCAACTCAAGTTTTCTTCTGTAATCACGCTCATCTCTCAGGGTAGCAATTGGCGGCTTCCACTCCGGGCGCATACGACCCCGCCCCCTTCCGGGCGCATCCGACCCGTTCCTTTGATGTTGTATCATAAAAGTTGACACCCTATTCTCAAGGATTTTGATATATAATC
>JBJEJG010000168.1:0-9289 GCA_051877795.1 Acetatifactor sp. | reverse complement strand
AACCGGTGCAAATGTTTTAAAAAATTTGAGACATTATCAAAAATGCTTGACAGTATTTTTTCTTGACACCCGTTCTTGGTGGCAATGACACCCGTTCTTGTTCTATAGCTTCTCACTGAAAATACTCTTATAGCCTTCACCGAAAATCTCCGTTGCACTGGTGACAATCATAAAGGCCAGCGGATCCTCCTCCCGGACGATTTCTTCCGCCTTGGGAGAAAGCTGCTTCTTCATAACGCACATAATGACATTTTTCCCCTTGCCGCTGTATGCGCCGCTCCCTGTAATATACGTAACGCCGATGTCCATTTCCTCCAGAATACGTTTTGTAATCTGTTCATGGTTGTCACTGATGATAAAAATCAGTTTCGCCCCATCGCGGCCGTAAAGCACCACATCCAGAAGAACCGAATTAATCACCACAACCAGTCCTGCATACAAGGCTACATCCACATCTTTAAATACAAAGGCAGATGCTGTAACAATAACCGCATCCGTCATCAGAAATAAAGAGCCCGTTTTCAGATGCGGGAACTTCAGCCGCAGCAGCTTAATAATAATGTCCGTTCCGCCGGTGGTTGCCCCCGATTTAAACACAAAACCGATGCCCACCGCCATCAGAGCGCCACCTACCAGCGCCGCCAGAAAAGGGTCTGTAGTGAGTGCCCCGAAGGGAGCAAGCAGATTAATAAACAGGGAGGTCACTGCTGTACAGTACATAGTAGACAAAATAAACCGCAGCCCAAACTTCCAGGTTCCCACTGCAATAATAGGAATATTGATGAGCAACACCCAGGTACCTGTCTCCAGTCCGGTCAACCGGTTCAAAATAATAGCAATACCGGTAACGCCACCGGGAGCCAGGGAATTCGGGTCGAGAAACAGGCTGACCGCCACTGCATAAATACCGGATGCCACGGTGATAACGATATAATCCCAAACGCGGCGCTGCAGCGTCTTTTTACTTTCGCTCTGAATCTCCTGTTGCTGCTCTTTGCTCATACTCATGTACAAACACATCCTTTACCTATATATTGGTACGCACCACTTTCGGCTGGTAGCCCTCTTTTTCCAGTGCCTCCATAATCTGCTGCTTGTGGTTTGTGCCAAAGGCCTCCAGCGTAATCCGCAATTCCACGGCTGCACTTCTGTTGATGGACACAAACTGGTTGTGCTCCAGTTTGATGACATTGCCGTTCACACCTGCAATGATGCCGGAAACCCTGCACAGTTCCCCCGGCTTATCAGGCAGAAGTACGGAAACAGTAAAGATTCTGTCTCTCATAATCAGGCCCTGCTGCACTACGGAAGACATGGTGATAACATCCATATTACCGCCGCTTAAAATGGAAACGATTTTCTTGTCCTTCACATCCAGATGCTTCAGAGCCGCCACAGTCAGCAAGCCGGAATTTTCCACTACCATCTTATGGTTTTCCACCATATCCAGGAAGGCCACTACCAGTTCCTCATCCTCTACGGTAATAATGCCGTCCAGATTTTTCTGAATATATGGAAACAGCTTGCTGCCGGGAGTTTTCACCGCAGTGCCGTCCGCAATGGTGTTAACCTTTGGCAGTGTTGTCACTTTACCGTTATTTAAGGACGCCTGCATACAGTTTGCCCCGGCAGGCTCCACTCCAATCACTTTAATTTTCGGATTTAAAAGTTTTGCCAGCGTGGATACGCCTGTGGCAAGTCCGCCGCCTCCGATAGGAACGAGAATATAATCTACCAACGGAAGCTCCTTCACGATTTCCATTGCAATAGTTCCCTGTCCGGTTGCCACTGCCAAATCGTCAAAAGGATGTATAAAAGTATAGCCGTGCTCCTCTGCCAGTTCATATGCCTTTGCACATGCCTCATCATACACATCGCCGTAAAGCACCACCTCGGCTCCATAGCCCTTGGTGCGGTTGACCTTGATGAGCGGAGTTGTAGTAGGCATGACAATGGTTGCCTTTGCACCATAGCATTTTGCCGCATAAGCAACACCTTGTGCATGGTTGCCCGCGGAGGCGGTAATCAGCCCCTTCGCACGCTCCTCTTCCGTCAGGGTACTCATTTTATAATAAGCCCCTCTCAGCTTATATGCCCCCGTAAACTGCATATTCTCGGGCTTCAGGTAAACCTTATTACCCGTCTGGTTGCTCAGAAAATCACTGAATACCAACTTGGTCTCCAGGGTTACCCTTTTTACCACCTCCGATGCTTCTTCAAACTTTTCCAGTGTCAGCATCTGTTCTTCCATCTTCGCATCCTTCTTTCTATAATTTTTATGCTGCTTGTTCTGCACTGCGGATTCCGTACCATATCCTCTATACCGCCGGATATTACACTTCCTCGCTTTCGTCTTCAGCCTGTTTTTCCTCAGTTCTTACATCAAACAGAGCGTTCACGAATTCATCAGAATCAAACTTCTGCAAATCGTCTATGGTCTCCCCCACGCCGATATACTTTACGGGAATCTTTAGTTCCGACTGAATTGCTACAGCGATACCACCTTTCGCAGTGCCATCCATCTTAGTGAGCACAATTCCTGTCAAATCCGCCACTTCACCAAATTCTCTCGCCTGTACCAGAGCGTTCTGACCGGTTGTTCCATCCAACACAATGAGATTTTCCCTGTGTGCGTCCGGAAACTCCCTGTCGATAATGCGGTTCATCTTCCGAAGCTCCTCCATCAGATTTTTCTTATTGTGAAGCCGGCCTGCGGTATCTATCAGCAGCACATCCACGCCTCTCGCCTTTGCAGCCGAAACGGCATCATACACCACGCTTGCAGGGTCAGCGCCCTCGTTTCCGCCAATCATGGGGACATCTGCACGTTTTGCCCATTCCGCCAACTGGTCGCCTGCCGCTGCACGGAAGGTATCTGCTGCGGCAATAAGGACCTTTCTCCCCTCGCTTTTCAGCTTGCCGGCAAGCTTTCCGACGGACGTGGTTTTTCCCACGCCGTTGACACCAATCACCATAATGACGGACTGCTCCTTCTCAAAATCGTAGGCTGCCTCATCAACCTTCATCTGTTCCCGAATGCCGTCAATCAAAAGCTGCCTGCACTCCTGCGGTTCCTTTAAATGCTGCTCCTTCACCTGATTTTTCAGCCGTTCAATGATTTCCGTGGTGGCGTTTACACCGATGTCTCCCATAATCAGAATTTCTTCCAGTTCCTCATAAAAATCCTCATCTATTGCGGAAAAGCCACTGAATACGGAGTCAATCCCCCGGACAATATTGTCCCTCGTCTTAGTCAGACCCGCTTTTAATCTGGCAAAAAAACCCTTCTTTTCCTCGCTCATACGCCATCCTTTCTTCACGCTGCCCTCAGCACGGCATCAAATGCCCGGAACTGCCTTCATTATTTAGTCCGTCAAATCCTTATCAATCAGATTGACACTCACAAGAGTGGAGACACCCTTCTCCTGCATGGTAATGCCGTAGAGACGGTCCACCTGCTCCATCGTGCCTCTTCTGTGGGTAATGACAATAAACTGCGTATTCTTCGTCAGTTTATGTAGATATTTTGCAAAACGTCCCACATTGGAATCATCCAGAGCCGCCTCAATCTCGTCAAGCAGACAGAACGGTGACGGCTTCAGGTTCTGAATGGCAAAGAGCAGTGAAATTGCCGTAAGAGCCTTCTCCCCACCGGACAACTGCATCATGTTCTGCAGCTTCTTTCCCGGCGGCTGTGCAATAATGCGGATGCCGGCCTCCAGAATATCCTCATCCTCCATCAGTTCCAGTGTTCCCTTACCTCCACCAAACAACTCCTTAAACACCTTGTCAAATTCCCGGTTAATCTCCGCAAATTTTTCCGTAAACTGCTTTCTCATGGCGGTGTCAAGCTCTGTAATAATGCCCTCCAGCGTCTTCTCCGCCTCAACCAGGTCATCATGCTGCGTCTTCATGAAGGTGAATCTCTCCATGAGGTTTTTGTAATCCTCGATAGCATTGACATTGACGTCCCCCAGCTTCTTAATCTGCTCCTTCAGGGAGGAAATCTCCTTTTTCATGGCAGACAAATCCGTCATGCTTTCATCCCGGATAGATGCCGCATCACTCAGCGTAATCTCATATTCATCCCACATATAATTAATCTGGGCTTCCAGGGATTCCTCCAGTTTTTCCTTCTGGGCACCGAGACGATAAACCTCCTTGTCCAGAGCCGTCATCTTCTCCGACAATTCCTCCCGTCGCCGGAAGAAGTTTTTCTGCTTCGCGGACAGTTCCTCCTTGTGGGCAACAGTCTCCTTCAATTTTACCTCAGACTCATTCTGCGCGTCATAGGATGCCGCAATGGTCTTCTCAATTTCTTCAATATTCTGCTTCTTACGCTCTACCTCAGCCTGATTATCCGCAAGCGCCTGCAGGATTTCCGCAAGCTCTGACCGGGAGCGCTCCAGTTCTCCGTTGATACGGTCAACATTGGCCTGTTTGAAGCCAAGGGTCTGCACCATCTTCTCGACCTTCAAATCCCACTCGGACACCTGGGCTGCCGCCTCTGTCTCCAGAGCTCTCTGCTCCTCCAGCTGCTGTTGGAACAGGACAATCTGTTCCTGGGTATGCTGTTCCAGCGCCTCACTGTCAGAAAGCTCCTTCTGAATAGCTTCCTTGTCATTCTTAATCTCGAAAATCTTTCCTTCGATTTCCTTCTCTTCCAGCTTAATGGAAGCAACGCCTTCAACTTCCTCTTCCATCCGCTCTCTGGCCTGACGAATATTCAGCCTTGCCGTATTCTGCTCAATGGATTTTTTCTGGATGTCGGTCTTTAGTGTCTCCAGTTCCATGCGGAGCTTATTGCGCCTTGACTTTGTATCATCAATCTCACGGTTGATTTCATCCACCAGCGCAAGAAGCTTCTTCGCATTTTTCTCCAATTCCTCCAGTTCACGGCGTCTGCCCAGAAGATTGCTGTTATTTTTGAAGGCACCGCCACTGATAGCTCCTCCGGGGACAAGAAGTTCTCCCTCCAGAGTTACCATACGGATGCCGTAATCATACTTTCTCGCAATCTTCACCGCATTGTCCACATTGTCAATTACAACAATGCGCCCCAGCATTGCCTTTGCCACATCACTGTACTTCTTCTCAATCTGCACCAGAGCGTCTGCCATGCCGATGACACCCTTCTCTTCAAGCACCTCCGGCGTCTTGAATTCCTGTGGGTTGGTAATGCTGGTTAAAGGGAGGAAGGTGGCACGACCCAGCTTATTGCTCTTTAAGAACTGAATCATCTTTTTAGCGGTATCCTCATTGTCAGTGACAATGTTTTGAATGTTGCCGCCCAGTGCTGTCTCTATGGCTGTCTCGTACTTCTTCTCTGTCTTAATGATGTCCGCAACCACACCAATGATGCCTTTGTGATTCTCCTTCTGCTCCATCACCTTCTTGACGCTTCCGCCGTAGCCCTCGTACCGCTCTGTCAGGTTAGAGAGCGCCTCCAGCTTGGATTTCTCCATATGATAAGCACTCTGAGTATCCCGCAGTTTTGCGTCCTTTTTTGTCAGCTCCTCGCGGATGTCTCCCAGTTCCAGTTCCATGGCAGCTTCTTTCTCTGTCATCTGACGAAGTTCTTCCGTCACGGCCTCAAATTCTGCTTCCAGCTTTTTGATGTTTTCTTCTCTGGCTGCCTCATCCGACTTTGCGCGGAGCAGTCTGGAATTCAGCTCTGCTCTGCGAATATTCACCTGCTCCATCATGGTATCAAAGCGCCCCATTTTTGACTTGATGGTGGCTCTCTGATTCAGTTCCCCGATGATGGTATTCTTACCGCTCTCAATATTGTTGTTCAGTTCTGCTATCTTATTCTGAATCTCTTCCAGCTTTGCCCTGACCTCATCCGCAGTGGCTGTGATTTCTCTCACCTGCTCATCCGTCTCGCTCTTCTCGCCTAAGATGCTTTCTCTGTCCTTCTCCTTGGCACTGATTTCTTCCTCCAACGCCCTGCGTCGATTCGTCAGATGTGTCTCACTGCCCCTTGCGGAGTTAATCTGCTCCTTCAGGACATTCATTTCACCTTCCAGCTTCCCGCGCATCAGACCGGTGTCCGTAAGCGTGCTTCTCGCCTGTTCAATCGCCTCATCAAGGCTCTCAATTTCCTCCTGAATCCGCTCATACTCTTCCTTAATGCCTTCATACTTTTCACTCGTCTCAGAAAGTTCTCCGCTGGCAAGTCCGTATTTTTCCTCTGCGGCCTGCAGCTGCTCCCTGATACGGTTGTTTTCAAGCAGAAAAACATTCACATCCAGCGTCTTAAGTTCTTCCTTTTTGCGCAGATAGACCTTGGCAACCTCGGACTGCTTCTCCAGAGGCCCGACCTGCTTTTCCAGTTCTGAAAGAATGTCGTTGACGCGTACCAGATTCTGCTTCTCATTCTCCAGTTTCGCCTGAGCTGCCGCCTTACGGCGCTTGAATTTCACAATACCGGCTGCCTCGTCAAAAAGTTCTCGTCTCTCCTCCGGCTTACCACTCAGGATTTTATCAATCTGACCCTGACCGATAATAGAGTAGCCCTCCTTACCGATACCGGTATCATAGAATAGTTCGTTGACATCCTTCAGTCTGCACGGACTTCCGTTAATCAGATATTCACTTTCTCCGGAACGGTAAATACGCCTTGCCACCGTCACCTCATCGAAATCAATGGCAAGCTGATGGTCTGAGTTGTCCAATGTGATTGCTACATAGGCATAGCTCAACGGCTTCCTGTTCTCTGTACCCGAGAAAATGACATCCTGCATACTGGCACCGCGCAGCTGCTTGACACGCTGTTCTCCCAGAACCCAGCGTACCGCATCAGCTACATTGCTCTTACCGCTGCCGTTAGGCCCAACGATTCCCGTAATGCCGTTATGAAACTGAAAGGTTATTTTGTTTGCAAATGACTTAAATCCCTGTACCTCTATACTCTTTAAATACATTTTCTGTCCCTCAGAAGCAATAGTGCCTTATAAGCCGCCTGTTGCTCCGCCGCCTTTTTTGTTCTTCCTTCGCCTTCTCCCAGGCATTCTTCCTCCATATATACAGATACCCGGAAGGTTTTATTGTGCTCCGGCCCGCTCTCCTCTAAAAGCTCATAATGAAAATCCTTTTTCAACTTGCCCTGAATCAATTCCTGAAGATTGCTCTTACTGTCATAGAAAAGCTGCTTGTCCTCCAAATCGGAAAGGATAAAACGATTGATAAACGCTCTCGCCGGTTCCATCCCGCCATCCAGATATATAGCCCCTGTGACAGCTTCCATCACATCTGAAATAATACTGTCTCTGCCGCGTCCTCCGGTACCTTCTTCACCCTTTCCCAACAGTATAAACTGCCCCAGTTCAATGTCTCTTGCACAAAACGCCAGAGAAGGCTCACAGACCATGGCCGCCCTCATCTTTGTCAGTTCTCCCTCCGGCACATCCCTGTGCTCTCTGAACAGGAATTCACTGGAAACCAGCTCCAGTACGGCATCGCCCAGAAACTCCAGACGTTCATAATTTTTCTTTTTGTTGATTTTCTGCTCGTTGGTATAAGAACTGTGCGTCAGCGCCTGCTTCAATAAATTAATATCACGAAATTGATAGCCGATTCGCTCCTCCAGCAGCTCCAGCGTATATTCTCCCGGCATTTTTCTACCTCTTTTCAAAACAAAGAGCAGTACGCCTCGCGGACTTACTGCTCTTATTGAAATCAAATATAATAATGAGCTCCGATTAGTTTAATGCGCCCTTTATCAAATCTACCGCCTCTTCAACAGTAGTAATCTTCTCTGCCTTTTCTGCGGGAATCTCAATATCAAATTCCTCTTCAATTCCCATTATAATCTGAAATACATCCAAAGAGTCTGCCCCAAGATCATCTAAGAAAGTAGTCTCCATTTTAATTTCATCAGGGTCTACATTCAAAACTTCCGCAATTACTTTCTTTAACTTTTCAAATTCCATACCGTTTCCTTCTTTCCTTAATCTTCCAGAACAATCTGTTCCTTAATTTTTTCATTTATATTCTGTTCCTTAAATGCAATGCATTGAAGGATAGAATGCCGAATTTCAATGGCCTTGCTGCTGCCGTGAGTCTTGACAACCAGACCATTCAAGCCAAGCAGCGGTGCTCCTCCATACTCTTCCGTGCTGAAGCCCTTCAGAGTCTTCTTTAAAGCGGGTTTTACCAGAAGAGCTCCTATTTTGCTGCGAAGGCTGCTCATCATGCCATCCTTGATTTTCTGTACCAGAACGCCACTGACGCCTTCCAGCATCTTTAACACGATATTTCCTGCAAAGGCTTCACAGACAAGTACATCTGCAACACCCGCAGGAATATCTCTCGCCTCCACATTACCGATAAAATTGATTTCAGGGCAGTTGCTCAAAAGCGGATAGGTCTCTTTTGTCAGAGCATTGCCTTTTTCTTCCTCCACGCCAATGTTGACAAGTCCAACCTTTGGATTCTTGACGCCGAGAACACTCTCCATATAAATACTTCCCATTTTTGCAAACTGAAGGAGGTGAGACGGTCTCGCGTCTACATTTGCTCCGCAGTCAAGTAAAAGGCTGACCCCTTTTGCGTTGGGAATAATCGGTGCAAGAGGCGGCCTTTCCACGCCCCTGATACGTCCCACAATCACCTGTCCGCCTACCAGAACAGCACCGGTGCTGCCTGCCGACACAAGTGCATCACACTGCCCTTCCTTTACCATGTACATTGCCTTTACAATGGAAGAATCCTTTTTTTTACGGATTGCCATAACAGGCGGTTCGCCTGTCTCAATAACATCTTCAGCATGTACGATTTCCAACTGCTCCGCATTATATGTATACTTTTTCAGTTCCTCCCTGATAACCGGCTCCCGGCCCACAAGAAATACCTTGACACGCTTGTCCTCATTGATGGCTTCCACCGCACCCTTTACAGTTTCAACCGGGGCATTGTCTCCGCCCATGGCGTCTACCGCCACATTCACCATACCAGCCATTTTTTATTTCCTTCCATGCCTGTATTCTCATACTCTTCTTTACTATAATAGATACCAATATAAAAATCAAGAAAAAAATTACCGCGCAAAAAAGGCGCCCTGTTTGGGACGCCCTGCTTTGCGTAAGATTCAATTAGTCAACGCTTACAACCTGCTTCTTGTTATAAGAACCGCAAGCCTTGCAAACTCTGTGAGGCATCATCAGCGCACCGCACTTGCTGCACTTTACCAGAGTAGGAGCGCTCATCTTCCAGTTTGCTCTTCTCTTATCTCTTCTACCTTTGGAAGATTTATTCTTAGGACAAATAGACATCGTTACACCTCCTT
>JBJEJG010000167.1:0-9307 GCA_051877795.1 Acetatifactor sp. | reverse complement strand
TCGTGACTCCACCCCGAAAATCCCTGCGGGATTTCCGGCGGCGTGTTGCACACGCCAATGCAACAAAATAAACAAGTGGCCCTTCATGCAAGCATGAGAGCCACTTCTTCATTTTGTTGTGCAGTCACTCGCTTATCACGACTACTTCAATGTAACCTTAGCGCCAACTTCCTCAAGCTTCTTCTTGATGTCCTCAGCCTCTTCCTTGGAAGCGCCTTCCTTAACTACCTTAGGAGCGCCGTCTACAACGTCCTTAGCTTCCTTCAGGCCAAGACCGGTTACCTCACGAACAACCTTGATAACCTTAACTTTCTCTGCGCCAACCTCGGTCAGCTCTACATCAAACTCAGTCTTCTCTTCCTCAGCTGCTGCTGCGCCTGCGCCTGCTGCTGCAACTACAACGCCTGCTGCTGCGGATACGCCGAACTCTTCCTCGCAAGCCTTTACAAGGTCATTTAACTCTAATACGGTCATCTCTTTGATAGCATCAATCAGTTCCTGTGCTGTTAACTTAGCCATTTTTCTTATCCTCCATTTTTTTCTGATTTTTGTTAATTATTAATGATTGATTGAAAAATCGCTGTGCGATTTTCATAGCTGAGTCATAGTGTCTCTTAAGCGGCGTCCTTTGACGCTTTAGAGACTCTACTCAGCTTGTTCAGTCTATTCAGCCTGTGCAGGTGCCTCGCATGCAGAAGCGCCGCCTTTTTCGGCCAACTGGTTCATAACACGTGCAAAATTGGTAATAGGGCTCTGCAGGCTGCCAAGCAGCTTGGAAATAAGTACCTCTCTGGAAGGAATGCTTGCGATGGAAGCGATTCCCTTGGCATCATATACGGTGCCTTCTACCACGCCGGCCTTAATCTCCAGCTTATCAGCTGTCTTTGCGAACTCAGAAAGTACTCTTGCAGGAGCTGTTGCATCCTCAGCAGAGATAGCTACTGCACTGGGGCCTTCCAGATACTGGGTCAGGCCTTCGAACTCAGTGTCCTTAAATGCACGAGTCATGAAAGTGTTCTTGTACACCTTGTAGGTAACTCCTGCCTCACGCAGTTTCTTACGAAGCTGTGTGTCCTGCTCAACAGTAAGTCCACGGTAATCAACCAGAACTACAGACTGGGCATCTTTGATATTGGCGGAAATCTCTTCTACAATAGGTGCCTTTAATTCAACCTTTGCCATTTCTTTACCTCCTTATAGATTTGTTGCCGATAGGGAGTTTCATTTCAAAATAAAAATCCCTCTAAGCAAAGACTCAGAGGGATAGAATCATCAAATGTGTACTCTTCTCCTCGGTAGGATTTACGTTCGGAATATCCTCACACCTACTGTCTTCGGCTACGGTCTCACGACCGTTTTTCATAATATCATAAGGGGCTGACTGTTGTCAACCCCCGATTTTGCAGTTCCCATACAACTTATTCTAAGTTCATTAGAACTTTGCAACGCTGACCTTTACGCCAGGTCCCATGGTGCTGGTCAGGGTGATGCTTCTCAGGTACTGTCCCTTTAATGCGCTGGGCTTAGCCTTTACAATAGCATCCATCAGTGCATTGAAGTTCTCCTGAAGAGCCTCTTCCGTGAAGGAAGCCTTTCCTACGGGAACATGAACGATATTGGTCTTGTCAAGCCTGTACTCAATCTTACCGGCTTTGATATCGTTTACTGCCTTGGTGACATCCATCGTAACGGTACCTGCCTTGGGGTTAGGCATCAGACCCTTAGGTCCCAGAACCTTACCAAGACGTCCTACAACGCCCATCATATCGGGAGTTGCTACTACTACGTCGAAGTCAAGCCAGCCGTCATTCTGAATCTTGGGAATCAGCTCCTCGCCGCCAACATAATCAGCACCTGCTGCCTCTGCCTCGTTTACCTTGTCACCCTTTGCAAAAACCAGAACCTTTACAGTCTTACCTGTTCCGTTGGGCAGTACAACTGCACCACGAATCTGCTGTTCAGCGTGACGTCCGTCACAACCGGTTCTGATGTGTACTTCGATGGTCTCATCGAACTTTGCCGTTGCGGTCTTCTTAACCAAAGCGATTGCATCATTGGGCTCATAGAATGTAGCGCGATCTACAAGCTTAGCAGCTTCGGTATACTTCTTGCCATGTTTCATTATCTTACCTCCTAGGTTCCAGCGACAACTTTTTGTTGTCTCCCAAATTATTAATCAGTTACTCTTCAACAGTAATACCCATGCTGCGTGCGGTACCTGCAATCATGCTCATAGCAGCCTCAAGGCTTGCTGCATTCAAATCAGGCATCTTCATCTCAGCGATTTCCTGAAGCTTTGCCTTGGAAATGGAAGCAACCTTAGTCTTGTTAGGAACTGCGGAAGCAGTCTTCAGATTACATGCCTTCTTCAGCAATACTGCTGCAGGGGGAGTCTTAGTAACGAAACTGAAAGATCTGTCTGCGTATACTGTAATTACAACAGGGATGATTACGTCACCCTTGTCTGCAGTTCTTGCGTTGAACTGTTTTGTAAATTCAACGATGTTCACACCATGCTGACCCAGTGCAGGACCAACAGGGGGAGCCGGTGTTGCTTTGCCGGCAGGAATCTGTAACTTAATGTAGCCTTCTACTTTCTTTGCCATTTTGGCACCTCCTATAAATGTGGTGAAACTAACTCTCGCAGGGTTGTCCCTGCTCCCACTTGTTGCCGGAGCTTTCGCTCCAAATGTATCCACTCCGCCCAAGGGCGGGAAATACCAAACTTAAATTAAAGCTTTCTTACCTCTGCAAAACTGATTTCCACAGGGGTTTCCCTGCCAAACAGTTCTACGTTAATCGTAGCCGTCTGCTTGCCGTAATCAAGCTTCTGTACAACGCCGACGGTATCCTTCCATACGCCGGCTACAACTGCAATGCTGTCTCCCTCGACAAAATCAATGGAAACATTCTCAGTCTTAATACCCAGAGGCTTCATCTCAGCTTCGGTAAGGGGAACGGGCTTGCTTCCCGGTCCAACGAAGCCTGTAACGCCACGGGTATTACGAACAACGTACCAGGTGTCGTCGTTCATTTCCATATTGAGAAGCACATATCCGGGAAACATCTTCCTCTGAACAGTCTTTTTGGTTCCGTTCTTCATCTCCACAACATCCTCCAGAGGAACTCTTACCTCCAGAATCTGCTCTGCAAGCTCCTTGTTGTTTTCGATGGTCTTCTCAATATTGGCTTTGACTTTGTTCTCATAACCTGAATAGGTATGAACTACATACCACTTTGCCTCTGCCATACAATCACCCTCGCTCTAAATTGATGTTAAGATGTTTACGCCATACTTTATAAAATAATCCAGTATCGCAATGATTACTCCCACAACAACCGAGATTGCCACAACAGCCACGGACTGCTTCAGGGTAGACTGTCTATCCGGCCATGCAATTTTCTTGAATTCAGCTTTCACGCCGCTGAAAAAACCGGGGCGTTTCTGCTTTTCTGCGGAATCTCCCATTTTCGACCTCCAAAAATTCTGACCTTCCACTACAAGCGCGAATTACTTGGTTTCGCAGAGACATTATTTCGTCTCTTTGTGTAACGTATGTGTCTTGCAGAATCTACAATACTTCTTGGTTTCCATTCTGTCAGGATGAGTCTTCTTATCCTTGGTAGTATTGTAGTTACGCTGCTTGCACTCTGTACAAGCTAAAGTGATTTTTGTACGCATATCGGCTACCTCCACTTGTTTTTTAAGCATAAAAAAAAGACCTAAAATCTTATCTCGCCTGAATACTATAACACAAGCCCAATGCCTCGTCAACTCTTTTTTCGCAGATTTACAGCATTTTTCACTCTCAGATACTTGTTTCTTCCTATGATATATGTTAAAATGCAATTATAAAAGTGGGATTTTATACACTGTACACTGGAAACGGATTTTCAGTATACACTGTTTTTATCGATTTGTCACTACATTCAAGGAAGAAAGGAGGCGTGACAATGAGTTTTGCTCTCAATGCGGTCTATAATAATTATCTCTCCGCTTATACACCGAAGCCGCTTACCCAGTATGACACTCATAAGAAGAGTGAACTGCGCAGTGTGTATAATTCTATTGTCAAAATGAACAAAGACGCCCCCTGGTATCTTCCTACCACTAATAAAGACACGCAGCAATACGCTGTGGATTTAAAGGAAAACGCACGCGAGCTGCACAATACCATTGCCCAGCTCGGCGGTCTGGAGGAAAAGGGTCTGTTCAGCAAGAAAAGTGCCTATTCCTCTGACGAAGATGTTGTTACTGCCTCTTACATTGGTTCCCAGGATTCCGAAGCAGAAGTTCCCGATTTGCAGCTGGAGGTCAAATCACTTGCATCCAGTCAGGAAAATCTCGGACTGTTTCTTTCTGACGGAAAAATTTCCCTCTCTCCGGGCACCTATTCCTTTGATGTAGGCATCAACGATATGAATTACGAATTCCAGTTTACTATCGGAGAAGCGGAAACGAACCGTGACGTGCAAGAGCGTCTGATTCGCCTGATTAATAATTCCGGCATCGGTCTCAAAGCCAGCCTGGCGGAGTCCGAAGGTCGGACATCCCTGCGGCTTACTTCGGAATCTACCGGACTTTCTTCAGGCAAGCAGCAGATTTTCTCCGTCAGTGACAATCATACCAGTAAAACCGCCGGAACAGTGGAATATTTTGGTCTGGACTATACCAGTCGTGAAGCGTCCAATGCAAGTTTTCTGGTAAACGGCGAGGAACGCACTGCTTCCTCCAACCACTTTACCATCGGCAAGCTGTACGAGGTAGAGCTGAAGGGTATCAGCGAAGAGGGAAAAACTGCTCAGATTGGTTTGAAAACAGACATGGAATCCCTTACCGACAATGTAGGACAGCTTGTAGGAGGCTACAACGACTTTATCCGGGCTGCTTCCTCCTACCTGGAAACGCAGTCCAAGAGCAGACAGCTGGTCTCCGAATTAAAGGGAATTGCCGGAGTCTACGGAAATTCTCTGGAATCTCTGGGATTGACTATGTCCGAGGACGGAACCCTGAATATGGATAAAGACCTGCTGCTGCAGGCAGCCACACAGTCCGAAGATATTTCCGAGACCTTCGGCACACTGAAAAGCTTTTCAGCCTCCCTTCTGCGCAAGAGTAATCAGGTTTCCATCAACCCTATGAAATATGTGCAGAAAACAGTTGTGGCATACAAAAATCCGGGACACACCTATGTCAGTCCCTACACCACCAGCGCCTACAGCGGCATGATGTTTAACAGCTATTGCTAAAAGGCTCCCCGCCATGATTCCGGCAGGAAGCCTTTTATATTGTTTCCGTATGTATTTTACCTGCTTCGCCTATCACGCAAGCTCACTCTCTGCCAACTTCAGCGCCTCTGCGATAATCTTGTCCATGTCAAAGTATCTGTACTGTCCCAGCCTTCCGCCGAAAAGTACATTCTTTTCCTTTTCTGCCAGTGCCGCATACTGCCTGTACAGTTCACCGTTGTGCTCGTCATTGATGGGATAATAGGGCTCATCCCCACGTCTCCAGGCTGCGGGATATTCTCTGGTAATAATCGTATCCGGCTGCGTACCGAATTCAAAATGCTTATGCTCGATGATGCGGGTATATGGGATTTCCCTTGCGGTATAATTCACCACTGCATTCCCCTGGTAATTATCACAGTCCTCCAGCAATTCCGTTTCAAAACGCAACGACCTGTACTGCAATTCTCCCAGACAGTAATCAAAATATTCATCAATCATACCGGTGTAGAGAACCTTATCAAAGACATCCCCTCTGTCACTGCTCTCTAATTCTCCGGAGCAGTTCACCGCACCGCGTCCGGGCACTTTCGCACCGGTACTCTGCACAAACTCCCGAAAGCTTACGCCAAGCCTCACAGGAATGCCTTCCAGCAGCTTCTCCACGATTCCCGTATAACCGCCTACGGGAATTCCCTGATACCTGTCGGTGAAATAATTATTGTCATAGGTAAATCGCACCGGAAGCCGCTTGATGATAAAGGCCGGAAGCTCTGTGCAGCTTCTGCCCCACTGCTTTTCGGTATAGCCCTTCACCAGTTTCTCATAAACGTCCCTTCCCACCAGAGACAATGCCTGTTCCTCCAGATTGGAGGGTTCAGAAGGCGCCTCTTTTCTCTGGCGCTCAATGATTTCTTTCGCCTCACGGGGCGTCCTGATGCCCCACATCTTACTGAAGGTATTCATGTTGAAGGGAAGATTGTACAATTCATCCCCATACACAGCTACCGGAGAATTCACATAGTTATTAAACTCTGCATAACGGTTCACATAGTCCCATATCCGCTTATCAGATGTATGGAAAATATGAGCACCGTACCTGTGTACCTGAATTCCGTGGTCTTCCGCAGTATAAATATTTCCGCCGATATGTTCCCTCCTGTCGATGCAGAAGCATCTTTTTCCCGCATTACGCATCTCGGAAGCAAATACCGCCCCAAACAGTCCGGTTCCGACAATCAGGTAGTCATATCTCATTTGCTCTTTTTACCCTTTGCCTTATATTTGTCAATCTGTACGAAATCATCCATTAGCTCCAAAATCTTGTCGCGTCCGCTCTGATTCAGTTTTACATAATACTGCATGACACGGTTTTCCAAAAGCTGCGCTCCAAGCGGCGTATCTCTCTCCAGAGAAGAGAAATCTACCGGATTCAGGCTAAGCTTATCACACATCTTGATTACGGTGCCATACGCCATTCCTTCGATTCCACGCTCCAGCGCTGTCACCAGCGTACTGTAAGGAATATTCATCTCCATAGCAAACTGGCGCACACTGCGGTACTGTCTCAGTATTTCCTTTTTTAAAATTTCTGCTTTCGTCATTTCTTCCTCCCTTTCTGCTGCCAAAGGCAACGCTGAACCAAACGTTTAGTATATATGGATAATATACGATTTACCGTCTTTTTTTGCAAGCATTATCAGGAAAATTTAGAGTTTCTTAACAATTGCAAAACAAATACTTATTCAGGAGAAATCCCATATATCTGTACAAGTTCCAGAAGGTCACTTTCATATAAATCACGGGGAGTTACAACATATCCGCCATCGCTGTCCAGATCATATCCGAAATGCCTGTAGGCGAGCCAGACCAGGTGAGCACAGTGGGTGCCTGACACCGGGCTGTCAGCGTGCCCGTCCGATTCAGATTTTTTTTGGGGCAAGCTCCAAATGTCCCCCTCCGCCTCCGGGTTTCGCTCACAAAAGCTCGTCAGTTCATAGGAAATATCCGCCAGGTTCTGAGCCGCATAAGCAGCAATTTCCGCTCTTTCTTCCTCAGAAGTATTCTTGAGCCTGAGAAGAACAAAACAGGGATATTCACTCCAATGATTCAGGGAACAGATTTGGGAATTCTGCCCTATGGTTATGGCCTCCAGAGTCTGTCCCTCTTCTGCGTTTATCACAATCCCGGCATGCCCGCTGCGCCATCCGAAGAAATGTCCGCTGAAGGTAATGAGAATATCGCCGTTCTGAGCCGCAGGAAGAAAGTTTTTTACTATGCTCTGTTCCACAATCCTCTCGCTGCTGCAAAGAAAAACACTTCTCCGGCACTCATACTCTATCGGTGCAAAAAGTCTCTGCTGCAAATACAGGATGCCTTCCTGTCCGCCATTGTCACATAGTTCGTCCACTCCTGTTCTTGCCAGACCGGTCTGCCGGAACAGTATAGCATAATCCGCATCCGAAAATTCCTCTTTCTGCAAAACAGGAGCCAAATCGATCTGTTCATATTCCGGCGTATAATGTGCATTTTTTTCCGCAGACGCTGTCCACAGCAGCAAAATCATCATTGAAGCAATAAGTGTAAACAAAAAAATCAGGAATAAGTTCCTTTTTTTCATCCGCAGCCTCCAACAAATACCTGCTGTTAGAGTCTGCAAAGGGAGAAAACTTATTCCTGATTACAGAGATAAAAATTTCATATACGCTTTTGTCATTATCTGGACACGCCCCAGTATTTCTGTGTGCATCTCATACTCTCATCCTGTGATATAGAAAATTTTTGTATGATTCTGCCAGCTGTTTCCGCCTGTGTCAGCCCGAATTCCTGACAGGTTTCTACTAAGGCCTTGATTCCCTTTTGCATTCCCTTCTGTATTCCCTTTTGAATACCTCTGTTCTCGTATTTATCCAGCAGTTCACACATCGTTAATCCTCCCTGTTCAAAGTTTTGATTATTCTCCAGGTGTGACAATATTTCTTCATATCGAACATCACCCGATATCTCTTTCATCAATCGCAAAAATTCTTTCAAGTGCACAATTGATTGGCGAGTTGGCTGATAATCCTTCCCCTCCGCCAGATAATCCACCACGATTCGCATATCACTTTGAAAGCGCTCCCGAACTTCCCCCGGCAAACGCCGCATATCATAGAAAAATAATTTTGCATCATCTATGTATTGCATGATTTCTTCCGGCAGTTCCTTTTTAAACAGAGCGCGGATACTTCCCTTTATCCGCTTTCTGTTCTTACCCCAATACAGTACCAGACTGATAACGGGATAGATTACTCCGGTCTTTCTATCCCATTGCTCTCGATAAACCGCCCCTTCATAGCCCATCTTTCGCAATATCAATCCCTGATTCGGATTGATTTCATTCTCGATTGTATATTGCAGCTTGATTGCTTCTCCCTGCATCTCATACTTGCTCACATCATGAAATTGATTTCTTAAGCATCCCTTCTTACCAAGATAAATTGTTTCCGTCGGCGCAGATTGCAATTTATCCGGCTCCAGAACCTGTTTTCCTTCATACAGCAGCGCATTTACGATGTCAGCAAATACATCCGGAAAGCTTTCCAGATTTTTCTGTGTCAAATCCTTTTGTCCCATGTGGCTCCCTTCAGTTTTTTCACCGGCAAAGCCACCGAACCGACTCTTCCTGTTGCAGCTTCGCCTAACGTGGTAATTGTGGCAGAAACTGCCAGAATAAGTAAATAAATTTAATCAGAAATGTTATAATAAAACAATATATGATGTGCTGTCTTTTGTCAATAGTTTTATGATAAAATATATTTATTTGATATTTTCCCGCCGTTACCATTTTATGTAACACCTGTAATTATTAATTCGCAAAGCACTGTCAATGGGCTCTGTGCAGGCCAAAAGAAACGTCCCTACGGTTGTCAAAGACTTCATTTCGCTCAAAGCGGGCTGTTCAGCTCCGCAAGCATCTTATCTACAACCACCTTATCATATCCATTTTCAATCGCTTCTTGGATTTTCTCTATATAATAATGATAAAAGAAGTCTAAAGCTTTTTTTAGTTCTACTGGTTCAAAATATTCCTTCGGAA
>JBJEJG010000166.1:0-42703 GCA_051877795.1 Acetatifactor sp. | reverse complement strand
TACTCGGCATCGAAAAATGCGTAGAAATCATTACAGCTTTATTTTGATGAGTAAAGGAAAACCCGGAGAGTAACAGCCCTCCGGGTTTCTTTATTGTTATTCCAAGCCGGATCTTATATCCGGGTAATCACAAAAATATCATATATTGCCTTGATTGCCGTCTCAAAGTCTTCATTCGCCACACCGATGATGATATTCTGCTCGGAGGAACCCTGGTCAATCATTCTGACATTGACATTGGCATGCGCAAGGGCGGAAAAGATTCTGCCCGCAGTACCTCGCATGGATTTCATGCAACGGCCTACCACCGCAATCAGTGCTAAATCCGATTCAATCTCAATGGAATCAGGCTTTGCCAGTCTGTGAATTCCGGCTACCACCTGCTGCTCCTTATGCATGAACTCATCCTGATGCACAAACACTGTCATTGTGTCAATGCCGGAGGGCACATGTTCAAAGGAGATTCCGTTCTCCTCAAAGGCCTGAAGCACCTTTCTCCCAAAGCCGATTTCTGAATTCATCATATCTTTTTCTATGTTGATGGAGCAGAAGCCCTTCTTTCCCGCAATACCGGTAATAACATATTTTGATTTCTGACAGGTGCTTCCCACAATCCAGGTTCCATTATCCTCCGGCGCATTTGTGTTGCGGATATTGATGGGAATGCCCTCCTGACGAACGGGAAAAATTGCATCCTCATGCAGCACGGTAGCACCCATGTAAGACAATTCTCTGAGTTCCTTGTAGGTGATGGTTTCAATTCCTTCCGGTTTATCAATAATTCTGGGATCGGCAATCAGGAAGCCGGACACATCCGTCCAGTTCTCGTACACATCCACCTTTGCAGCCTTTGCCACAATGGAGCCCGTCACATCGGAGCCGCCTCTTGAGAAGGTCTTTACGGTTCCGTCGGGCATGGAGCCGTAAAAGCCGGGAACCACTGCATTCTTGCACTTTTCCAGCTTTTTGGAAAGTGTCGCATTCGTCTTGTCCCCGTCAAAGTTGCCGTCCTTGTCAAAAAAGATATATTTTGCTGCATCCACAAACTCAAATCCCAGATATTCCGCCATGACAATACCATTTAAATACTCTCCGCGGGAGGCCGCATAGTTGCTGCCGGCCTTTGCCCTGAAATTCTTTTCAATCGTGGCAAACTCGTCCGTCAAATCCAGGTTTAACTCCAGGCCATCAATAATCTCCTGGTATCTCGCCCTGATGTCGGCAAGCTCCTTTGCAAAATCCTTATCCTGTTCCGCCAGTTCATAGCAGGCATACAGCATATCCGTCACCTTGGTGTCCTTTGCAAAGCGTTTACCCGGAGCAGATGGTACCACAAACCTTCTGTTTTCATCTGCGCGGATGATATCTCCCACCTTCTTAAACTGCTCTGCACTTGCCAGAGAGCTTCCGCCAAATTTCACTACCTTAGACATTTTTTCTTGCTCCTCTTTTCCTGATTATATTGCCGCAGGCTTCCACCCTGCCTATAAGAGACGGATTCTGTTCAGAACCGCATCCCCCAGTTTTGCACATTTTTCATTAAATTCCCTCTCGGGCATTGCCTGTGTAAAATAGCCGAAGTCCTCCGCCCTGCCCGGTACAACGAAAGCGCCGCCGTTCGCAAATATCTCCTCAACCGCCTTACGCGCCGAAGCAGCTGCTCTGACGAAGAAAGCACACTTAGCCTCCGCAGCATCTGCCAGTTCCGCCGGCTCGCTGTCCCAGGCGCACCCCAGTGTCCTTCCCTGATTTCTGGCACACTCTATCACGTCGGCAGCCACTGCACTGGCGGTAGGCAGCTTTCCTGCGCCCTTGCCGTAAAACATGGCATCACCCAGCATATTTCCGGTCACAAGCACCGCATTAAACACATCGTTTACCATGGCAAGAGGATTTTCCTTTCCAATCATGAAGGGTGCTACCATTGCCAGCACACTTCCATCCTCCTGCGCCCTGCTGGTGGCAAGCAGCTTGATGGACATTCCTGCCGCCTTTGCATACTCGAAATCTGCCGTAGTTATCCTTGTAATGCCTTCCGTATAAATTTTTTCGGAATCCACATTTTTTCCTGTCATCAGAGAAGAAAGAATTGCCAGCTTACGGCAGGCGTCATAGCCCTCCACGTCAGCCTCGGGATTGCGTTCCGCATAGCCAAGCTCCTGAGCCTGTTTTAAAACCTCTTCGTAATCGGCTCCCTCCCTTTCCATTTTCGTCAGAATGTAGTTGGTTGTCCCATTCACGATGCCTGAAACCTGCAGAATCTTTTCCGCCGTAAGCGATGAATGAAAAGGGCGGATGATAGGAATACCGCCGCCCACACTGGCCTCGAACATATAATTGCAGTTCTTCTCTGCCGCCAGTTTAAGAAGCTGGGCACCGTGCTTTGCAACAAGCTCCTTATTGGAGGTGCAGACGCTCTTTCCCGCCTCCAGAGCCTGCTTTGTAAACTGATATGCCGCCCCGACACCTCCCATAACCTCGCAGACAATGGATATCTCCGGATCATTCATGATGATATTGACATCGTGGATGACTCTGTCGCCGTAGGGATCATCGGGAAAATCCCTCAAATCAAGGATGTATTTTACGTGCAGCTCATCCCCTGCCTTATTGCTCACCTGTTCATTGTTCTTCTCAATCACCTCAACGACACCGCTTCCCACTGTACCGTATCCTAAAACTGCTACCTTAATCATAATCTTCTCCTCGCATCTATTGTTTTTATTGCTGTCTGCCGCATCCCGGTCTTCCGGAGACCGTGGCACAATCAGTCCTATTCCTTCGCCACAATCTTCACGTGATGCACGCCTCTGTGGCTCTCCATCTGCTCAATCATACGGGAAATATCCCCCGTATTCTGAAGCACCTGAACGCTTAGGCTCAGCGATGCAATACCATTGATGGGAATACTCTGGTGAATCGTCAGAATGTTGGCACGATACTCTGCAATAATCTTGAGTACATCAGACAATAGTCCCGGCTCGTCATCCATCTGACAGGTAAGAGTAATCGTCGTCCCCTGGGCATTGTCATGAAATTGAAAAATATCGTCCTTATATTTATAAAAAGAACTGCGGCTGATGCCGACAGCATCAACCGCTTCCTGAATGGTCGGAACCTTCTCCGACTCTAAAAGCCTCTTTGCTTCGACTACCTTCAGCAGCACTTCAGGAACCGCTTTCTGGGTTACCACGAAATACTTTGCCGTCTCTTTCATATATCCTCTCTCTTTCCGACAGGTCCGCTGACGTTTTTGTGTCGCGGACACATGTCTGCCGACGAGGGATATTTTAGCACAAGTGTTCATAAAGCACAAGAGCTTTTTGTATAAAATTACATAACTACCTGATTTTTACCGTTTTTCTTACCATGATACAATTTTTTATCGGCGATATTAATCCACTCATCAATGGACTGTTCCGCCATATGTCTCGACACGCCGATTGTAACCGTAATATGGAACTGTTTTTCACCGTACTCAAACTGCTTCTGTTCTACAAGGCTGCGGACTCTCTCCAGAACAACACCTTCCGGCTGTCCAAACTGCATACTGTATGCCTCTTCCTGTCCCACCAGAAGAAATTCCTCACCGCCCCATCTGCAGGCTGTCATTCCTTCACAGTTGTTCTGAATCAGCTCCGCAACGCTCTTTAACACATAATCGCCGCAGTTATGTCCGTAAGTATCGTTAATCTGCTTAAAATTGTCTATATCAAGAATTGCCAGCCAGCAGTTCGACATCTGCCCTCCGTCATATATTTCCTGAAGGTTTTTCATCAGGTAATATCTGTTCACCAGTCCTGTCAGCATATCATGGCTTGCCTGATTCGCCAGCTCCTCCTCGTAAAAAATTGCTATGCTGGTCAGCATTCTGAAAAAGACAGACACTATCAGAAACACTACCAGAGAATTTACTGCCAGCATAACCAGTGCCACATTGTCATTGATTTCATACAGCGCACCGGTTCTGCGGGTAAGGAGCAGAGTGACGAAGTAAAGCACACTGCTGATTACATTAAACAGAGTACCCTTGAAATGGTGTTTCCCAAGTTTCACCGAAAAGTAATCCACATAGAATACGATGGCAATGCATCCGATAAAATAGAGCTGAAAGCCATAATCCCATCCCAGACACAAGACAGCCAGAAACATGTGAAGCATAATCTCCACAAAGGTCGCCACAATATGCCCGCCAATCAGGCCTTTTTTCAGGTTAAGAAAGCCGACTGCGTAAAAGAGCACGCTGAATATATTTACAACGCTCATTACGGTGACATGCATTGCCGTAAAAAAGAATAGGAAAAAAATATGGACGCAGAGCAGAAAAAGATTCAAAAAATTCAAGGAACGCATTGCTATTTTACTGCTCAGCCCATGTTTCATATCGTATCTCCTCTTTTGTTGTATAAACTCCTTTACATTTTATCACACTTATTCAATTTCTTCAATACAGCAAAAACTCCGGGATATTCTGAAAACATCCCGGAGTCCGAAGGTAATTCCTGTCCACTTAAATCAAAGGGTATTTGTCTGTCAGCGTCTGCACGATTGCACGCGCCTCGGGCACCTTTTCCTCCCCACCCTTGATGACGAGAGCAATCGCCTCAGCAATTTTATCCATATCCTCCGTATTCATTCCCCTTGAAGTAACTGCCGGCGTTCCAAGGCGGATACCGCTTGTCACAAAAGGAGACTGAGGGTCGTTTGGAATCGTATTCTTATTACAGGTAATATGTGCAGCGTCAAGCAGCTTTTCCACTGCCTTGCCCGTAAGCCCGAAATTGGTCAAATCCACCAGCATTAAATGGTTATCGGTTCCGCCGGACACAATCCTGATACCCCTGTCCATAAGCCCCTTGCACAAAGCCTGAGCATTGTCTATGATTCCCTTCTGGTATGTCTTGAAATCGTCGCTTAAAGCCTCCTTAAAGCATACTGCCTTTGCAGCAATCACGTGCATCAGAGGGCCGCCCTGGATTCCGGGGAAAATTGCCTTGTTAAAATTATATTTCTCGTTCACTGCATTGCTGGAAAGAATCATGCCGCCGCGGGGCCCGCGAAGCGTCTTATGGGTGGTAGTGGTAGTCACATCCGCATAAGGAATGGGGCTGGGATGAAGTCCCGCTGCCACAAGGCCTGCAATGTGCGCCATATCTACCATGAGAACCGCACCAACCTCATCGGCCACCTCACGAAACTTCTTAAAGTCAATGGTTCTCGCATATGCGGAGGCACCTGCGATAATCATTTTCGGCTTTGCCTCCAGCGCAATTTCACGGAGTCTGTCATAATCTATAAAGCCGTCATCATTTACCCCGTACGGAACAATATGAAAATACTTTCCTGACATGTTTACCGGGCTTCCGTGTGTCAGGTGTCCGCCATGATCCAGATTCATACCCATGATGGTGTCACCGGGTTTACATACCGCAAACTGAACTGCCATATTCGCCTGAGCACCGGAATGAGGCTGTACATTGGCATACTCGCAGCCAAACAGCTTCTTTGCTCTCTCGATGGCAAGGTTCTCCACCACATCCACACAGTCACAGCCGCCATAATATCTTTTTCCGGGATATCCTTCCGCATATTTGTTTGTCAGGGGGCTTCCCATCGCAGCCATTACCGCCTTGCTTACCCAGTTTTCGGAAGCAATCAGTTCAATATGGCTGTTCTGCCTGTTCTGCTCATCTACAATAGCCTGGGCAATCTCAGGGTCCACATTTTTTACGTCATCCAATGAATACATTTCTTATCCTCCTCCTGCTCTTTTGCACTTTAGCGCGATAAAAACTTTGAGATTGATTATAACATAGAATCTCCGGAATGCAAACAAAAAAAGCCGAACTGAAACGATTTTATTTACGCCGCGTCATTTTACTGGTAAAATAGGAAAAAAGAACACGAAAGACGAGGGACATCTCAATGTACCATATTATCATCAATCCCGCTTCCCGCTCCGGCAAAGGACTTAAAATATGGAAGGAGCAGATAGAGCCTGCCCTGCATCGTGACGGCATTTCTTTTCGCTGTCACTTTTCCGGAAAAGCCGGAGATGTGGTCAGGATTACGGAGGATATTCTCTCCTCTGCAAAAGAACGCCCCATACACATGATTATCCTGGGAGGGGACGGCACTATGAATGAGGTTCTTCAGGGGATTTCCGATACCTCGCAGGTCATACTCGGCTACATTCCTACCGGCTCCAGCAACGATTTTGCAAGAGATCTGGAGCTTCCCACCGACCCTGTCGCAGCACTTGATCTGATTCTGCACACCGGGAAGCCTGCCCCCATGGACCTGGGAACCGTCACCTATGAGGATGGACACAGAAGGCGCTTCTGTGTCAGCTGTGGTATCGGCTATGATGCCGCCGTCTGCGAAGAGGCACTCCACTCAAAAATGAAAAATGTTCTGAATAGAATCGGGCTGGGCAAGCTGACTTATTTGAGTATTGCACTTAAGCAGCTCTTTGCCGCAAAGGCTGTGTCCGGCAAGCTGATTCTGGATGATGCTGCTCCGATAGATATCGGAAATATTCTCTTCACCGCCTGTATGCTGCACCGCTTTGAGGGTGGCGGCTTCATGTTCTGTCCCGATGCCGATGCCACCGACGGAGTCCTGAATATGTGTGCGGTAGGTGATTTGTCAAAGGCTCTTGTTTTATTTGCTCTGCCCACAGCCTTCAAGGGAAAACATTACCAATTCAGGGGCATTACGCCCTACAGGGCAAAGAAACTTGTTATCGAGTCATCCTCACCTCTCTGGGTACACACCGACGGAGAAGTAACCAGAAAATCTTCCCGCATCACAGTTACCTGCGAGCAGCAGGCAGTCCGCATCATGGCCCCTGCCGCCAAACCTTAAGGTTTTCTAAAGAATACTTAAGGTCTTCAAAAAAACATTGCATTTTAAATTTGAAAGGCTATACTAAAGAAGATTCCAAGAAAAAAGTGAAAGTATAGTTGAAAGGTTTGATTTGTAATGGAAAAACTGAAATGCTTATTTACCAGATACAGGCATGGCATTCCCCTTCTGGCTTATATGGCAGTTTATCTTACATGGTTTGGCTGGCTGGAAAAGACGAACACAAAGAAGTACTGGGTCATTCATCTTTCCGTAGATGATTACATACCCTTCTGCGAGATATTCGTCATCCCCTACCTTTTATGGTTCGGCTATGTAGCCGCTGTTGTGATTTATCTGTTCTTCAAGGATAAAAGGGAATATTATAAGGCCTGCATCTTCCTCTGCACAGGTATGACACTGTTTTTGATTACATCAACGCTCTGGCCCAACGGTCACAATCTGCGGCCTGCAGTAATGCCCAGAGACAATATATTCACGGATTTGATTGCAGTGCTGTGGAAGGCGGACACTCCCACAAATCTCTGGCCCAGCATTCATGTATTCAACTCCATGGGCGCCCATTTCGCCATCACTCACAGCAAAAAGCTGATGGACTCAAAATGGGGAAAGTGGATTCGAATCGGTTCCGGTATTCTGGCAACCTCCATTATCCTGTCAACTATGCTCATCAAGCAGCATTCGGTCTTTGATGTGATGACGGGACTGGCACTTGGCGCTGTCATGTATGCTGTTGTATATAGAAGAGAGTGGCTGCTCGCAGGCAGAACTCAGGATCAAAAGCACAAAAGAACACCTCAGGTCAGTTGATGATCTGAGGTGTTTTCTTTAATTAAACTTAAATATTTTCTGACAGATTTTATAACCCTCCACGGAGATTTTACGGCCGCCCCTGCCCGGCAGATTCATGGTGCTTCCCATAATACCTGCACGCATCCACCGGAATAGCCGCTTATCTTTTTCCTTCAGATACTGCCACAGTTCTTCCTTTTTCTGTAGATTTTCCTTCGTATCGGAACGAATCAGCAGCACAGAGGAAATCGTGGTAATAATTTCAAGATAATTTCTCATATACTGATAAAGACGCCTGTCTTTCACAATCTCCGGCTTTTTCTCCACCAGATAATCAATCATCAGTTTGTTGACCAGAAGCTGCTGGTCAATTCTGGAAATCATCACACTCTCGTTGACGGACTGGTCTTCCCTTCCGATATAATACCGATAAAAATTCACATCCATATAGTACATGTTCTTCACATACAAAAGCGGTTCAAAAACATAGAGATTATCCACGTAGAAGGTATGCTCCGGCAGCTTCAGCCCACAGTCCTTCAAAAGCCTTGTTCTGAAAATGACGGAGTGCATCAGAATATAATGTCCCTTAAGGAAATGATGGCAGTCCTTCCAGGTAAACATTCTGTCTACCGGCAGGATGTGTCTGTAGTGAATGACCTTTTTCCTCTTTTCTCCCTCTTTTTCATAAACATAATTGCAAATCAGCATATCCAGCGCCTGAGCGCCTCCCGACAGTTCCCGCAGTTTTTCAAGAACCTGTATGTAGACATCCTTCTTTACCCAATCGTCGCTGTCCACCACTTTAAAATACAGCCCCGTGGCGTTGGCGATTCCCGTATTCACTGCGGAACCGTGTCCTCCGTTTGCCTTATGGACTACCTTTACAATGGTAGGGAACTGCGCGGCGTACTCGTCCGCAATCTCTGCCGTTCTGTCCTTTGTGGAGCCGTCGTCCACAATAATGATTTCCACATCCTCTCCGCCAACCAGCAGAGAGTCAATACAGTTTCTCATGTAGGCTTCCGAATTATAACAAGGTATTGCTATGGATAGAAGTTTCAACTCAATTTTCCTCCTCGTATCTTTCCTTTCCAAGTTTTATGCTTAATATTCCGGTATAAGCACTGAACGCAGACGGAATCGGATATTTTTCCTTTGTTTCCTCCGGCTGAATATACAGCCAGTCGGAAGAAGCCTCCCCCGGGCAACCGTGTTCCAGTTCGTCCACACGAACCATATAACCCTTCATATGCCATTCCCTGTGAGTGAAAATGTGCTTTGCGTCCTCCAGAGGCTGAATGCGCAGGGTTCTGATGCCATTTTCCGCAAGATAGGCAGTGACCTCCTCTGCAGTGCGAAATCCCTCCATGGAGGGGAATTCATACATGCCCGCCAGAAGCCCTTTTTCGGGACGCTTTCGGATAACCGTCCTGTTCTCATCCCGCAGCACGAGAATGGTCTTCTCTTCAATGGTTCTGGGGCGTTTTCCCGCTTTCTTCGGAAACTCCTGCTCAACGCCTCTCCCGTGAGCCAGACACAGTTCCGCAAGAGGACAGGTATCGCACAGAGGCGCACCGTTCGGAATGCAGACACAGGCGCCAATCTCCATCATAGCCTGATTGAAGTCCCCCGGTCTGGACAGCGGCATAATTTCTGAAAGCTCCTTTTCCACAGCAGCTTTTACCTTCGCGTCGGTAATCAGCCTGTCATCCGTTCTGACACGTGAGAGTACGCGCAACACATTGCCGTCCACTGCAGGCACAGGTTTCTTATAAGCGATGGAGGCAATGGCTCCTGCCGTATAGCTTCCGATGCCGGAAAGCTTCAACAGTTCCTCATATTCTTCAGGCATTTTCCCGCCATGGTTCTCCACAATCTGAATCGCCGCTTTCTGCAGGTTACGCACCCTATTGTAATAGCCAAGCCCTTCCCAGAGCTTCAACAGAGTTTCCTCCGAGGCCTCTGCAAGAGACTGAATATCCGGCAGGGTCTTCATGAAACGCTCAAAATAAGGTTTTACCGCCTCCACCCTGGTCTGCTGCAGCATAATTTCCGACACCCACACACGATAGGGAGTCGGTTCTTCTCTCCAGGGAAGAATCCGTCTGTTAGCATCATACCACTTCAGAAGCGGTTTGGGAATGTCCTCCAGCCCGCCAAACCTTAAGGTTTCCTTAACATCTCCTGAAGCTTCTCCAAACTCTTTCTCAGGCAGAAGGGACACCTTAACCGGGTTACCTATCTCCAGAGTATCCGGCGTCACAAGACAGTCATAAGCCAATACCTCCACACCGGCCTCTGCCGCCTTGCACAATGCATCTGCAAACTCAGGATGAGTGTCACGGTTCGGGGTGAAAACCTTCACATCGCGCATCTGAATTACAAATACGACAAAAACACGGTAGCCGTCACGCTTCGCCTGAATCAGTTCCTCCACGTGCTTTACCGCTCTGTCGGAAGGTGCATCGGGAAACCGAACCACTCCGTTTTCCTCCAGAGTAACCCCTTTCACCTCCATAAATATTTTCTCTTTTTCCGTCTCAATATAGAAGTCAAACCGGGAATTTCCGTACCTTGTCTCCGGACGCACCTTCTTCAGGTCGGGAAAGAGAAGCTTTTTCTCCAGCCACTCTCCCACCACCTTATTCGGTGCCTGCGAATCCACATTGACCGTTCGCTCTCCCTTTTCCACCGCAACAAGGTCATAGGCTGTAGAACGCTCTTTCTTATCACTCTTCTCCAGATAAACGTCTGCGCCCGGTGTCAGTAATTCCCTGCACCGTCCGGTATTCTTCACATGTACCTTTTCCCGGCAGCCCGCTATCTCCACATATGCGATAAATCGATTGGGACGTTCAATGAACCGCCCGGGTACAATATTACTGTATTGCATTGTCAATTCTCCTGATGTAGCAGCTGTCTTGCCGGCTCTGCCGCAAACCGGCGCAGACCGCTCCCATGAATATAGGGTACTCTCGCTGCGGGAACAGCTTCAGAAGCAGTCTGGGTATGCACCGACTGGTCATCAAAAAAAATCTGAGCGCCGAATGCCTTCAGAAAATCTTTCTTTTCCAGCCCTCCCAAAAAGAACGCCTCGTCCACACGCACATTCCAGGAACGCATGGTACGGATAACACGCTCATGGGCAGGCGCACTGCGGGAAGTAACCAGTGCCGTCCTGATGGGACAGTTCTCTGTTCCCAGTTCCCGCTGCAAATCCGACAATTTTCTTAAAAACTTTGCAAAAGGGCCTTCTGCCATTGGCTCTCTCGCCCGCACCTTCTCATTCTCTTCAAAGGCATGCAGCCCCTTCTCCTTAAAAATCACTTCTGAATCATCGGAAAAAAGCACCGCATCACCGTCAAATGCAATTCGGATTCCACCATCCTCCGGATGGAACCCTTTTTCAGCAGTAGAAAGCTTGCGGCGGCTCTCTCTCTTCTCTGCCGACTGTATAGGAATCACCTGCGCTGTCTGCCGGGTACAGATAATTCCTGCAGCAATGCCGCTGTCAATGGCACTCTGGACATCATCCTCGTAGGCAGACAGAAACAAATCTGTATGAAAAGCCGACAAATAAGGGGCAAGAGACGCACCACTTGCCAGCACGGAACGTGTAATGTTCAGTCCGTAATAAGCAATGGCATTAAACACACGCAGCGATGTATCCGGACTATTTCTGGACATAATGACAACCTCTACCAGTTCCCGCTCCTTATTATATTCATTCAGCTGAAGAAGAGACTGAATCAGACCGAAGCCGGGACCGGGCTTTAAAATATCCTGCTCATGCTCCACCTGATATTTGCAATAGGCCTCAAGCCCCTGACGTTCAAATATCTCATTCTCCACCGTCAGGTCAAACAAGGCTCTGGAAGACACTCCGATTACCATTTTCTTATCCAGTTTATAAGCCATACGCCGCTCCCTTCTGCCGCCTGGGCATTTCAGTATTTAAAGGGAATACCGGCATCTGCTGCATGCTATCTGATTCTGTTGCACTCGTATTTTTCCAGTGTCAGCAGACAGCTTTTTAACGCCTCGTAACGCTCCTCCGTATCTCCCTCATTGATTTCCACATCACACGCAATTGCCATGGTGGTAATCATATCGTCAGTGATACGGTGATGGATACCGGCCAGAATATTCAGCCGCTTCTCATAATCGTCAGCGTCAAGGAACTCCAGCACCATGGGATCAAGCATAAGCTCTCCTTCGGCAGGCGCTTCTTCCGTTGCTTTTTCAGGTTCCCCGACCGGCTTTTCTCCGGAAGACTCCCGGACGGCCTCCTGCTGGAGCTGTACAACACCCTCAGCCGTCTTTTCACCGCTCTCCGCCTTCTGTCTGTCCGCCTCCGGCCCCTGCAGTTCAAAACGGAACTCCTGATCCGCGTCGGGATATTTCTCTCTGTCCACACGGCTGACGAACATGGAAAGCGGTCTTGCATAGGTCTTAAAATCGCCATAGAGTGCCTGATAAATTACAAGCTGCTCCCCTGTCTCCGTGTGCTCTGCTATCGCCGTAATCTGATACAGATTCCCTTTAAAATGCTTATATATTTCATGTGGTTTGGGAATAAATGCCATCTTTGAGGCTCCTTTCTCTCTCAGGGACCCTATATCATGCCTGCTGCGGCATGCTATGGATAACCGTCCGGCCGTCCCCTTGCCTTGAATAAGGTCATTATCTCAAAGAAAGTATACCCCTATTTTCCAAAAATGTCATGTAAATCCTGTCAATCATACATAAGAAATTCATGGAAAAAAATACAATCCCCATCCGAAAAATCAAGCTCTGACAGTTCAGCCGCCAGTTCATCTCTCTTCTCCTGCGTCATCCTGTCAATTTCCCCATGATGTACGGTAACGGTATACTGCCTTCTTCCGTCCTCCTCCACTACTCTTGTAAGCATGACGCCGCTGTTCGAAAACCCACGCCTGTTCAGATATTCCCTTGTATCCTTCACAAGCTGCTCTTCCTTTTCCCGATAATATCCCTCCAGCTCCGCCGCATCCAAGTCCGTCCTGCTCATCACTGTTCCCGCAAAGAAAAGGGCTGCAACCAACACCAGTATAATCGTCGCAGCCACAAATCCGAAACTGCCTGCTTTTCTTTTCATCGCTCTACCTCCAATTCGAACAGATGTTCTATTATAGTATCGCATCCGCTCTTGTTTGTCAATGATTTTTACAGGCATATCATATAAAATTATAAGTCCAATAAAACTCCCTTAAACAAGTTCTGCCGACCCATCAGTTCTGCCGGCACGGTTCCACATTTTTGTTCTGCTTACGTATCTCTGCCTCTGCCATACCGAGAAAAGCGAAAGCAAACGGTGTAGACATCACCTGTTGGAAGGTAAAGCAGGCACAGACCAGATAACCTGTCAGCCCCAGAAAGATACCCAGAAGCTGCCCGTTCTTCCGGACAGTTCTGCCCAGGCGCAGCATGGCAGGGATAAAGATACCGAGATAGGCTGCGAGTCCGAATATGCCTTCATTCACCAGCATTGTCAGCCATTCGCTGTGCGCGTTTGCACGGATGGCTCCCTGCCAGATTCCAGGCGTCAGAACGCTACTCTCCTCGGGAAAACAGTGTAATAATGTCTGATAAAAGCAGTCAGGGCCCACTCCGAAAAAGATTGCCCAGACGCCCTCCTTTCCAAAGAGCCTGCACGCAAGACTCCACAGCTCCATACGCCCTGCATCCCATCCCTTCTGTATCCCGACGCATACCAGTGCCACCATACTCAGAAGCAGAACAATTCCCATGATTCGTCTGCATATCCTTTTATCATAATGCCATTCCTGCTTTTTATGGCTGACTCTCCATCTGACTGTAACCGCAGCTGCTACCGATATAACCGCCAGACCGTACCAGCCCGGATGGAAAAACATGGCGGCTACAGCATCGCTTTCCATAACCAGTCCCGCAAGTCTCAGACGTATTACTGCCCGTCCAAATAGATTTGCCGCCGGAAGCAACGCCGATATCTCCAGCAGATGTAGCAGCTTTTCTCTTTCCCCGACAGCCAAAAACAGCAGCACAAGCAAAACAGCCGCAGACGATAGGATTGCCGTTGTGCTTCCCTGTGTGAGAACTGTGACAAAATAGACAAACGTGCCGAGCATACCCGGAATTCTCCGCACTCCCTTTTTTTCATATGCTGCCGCAAGGAAGATTCCTCCCATAATACTGATATATCCGGCATACCAGTTGTTATTTCCGATTGTAGAAATCTGGTGTCTTTTGTTCCACTCCAAATCACTGATACCACGGTATACTCCCAACAAATCAATATCAAATCTGTTAAGCGCACCAAGCAGCATTACAAGGCCGGCACTGACAGCCGCAAGCTTAAGAATAAAGCTCTGATTATCGCAGTAATAAGAAAGATAAAAGAAACTCCAGACAAACAGCATCTGGCTTAACAACCCCATGTACCAACCATTTATTCCCCAAAAGGCCACATTCCGATCTATACTGCCCGCAAAGGATAAAACGGAGCAAACTGCAAAGGCCGTCACAAAGGCATCCGTTATCGACCACTTGCGTCTCGGAGGCTTTCCCCTTTGAAACATGTAAACCAAAAGCATTGGCACTGTAAGCAGCACGATTGTAAGCGAAACATTCCGGTAAAAAAGATATTTTTCGCTTCCAATCATCACAAATCCGTTTTTCATATATAAGGGAAGTACTCCCAGTATCAAAATCATCCAGGCATTCGCTAAAGCCCTCAGACACTCTTCAATTTTCTCTTTTTTCATATCAACTGTTTATACCAAACGAAAAAACGAGGCACCTGTCCAAGATGCCCCGTTTTTTGATTTACAGGTTCGCTTTAACTATTTTACATTCAGCTTCCAGCCGGTGTAAATCATATCAACATTCTTAATCTGGGGATTCAATGCCTTCAGATTATTAACCGTCGTGCCGTATTTAGCAGCAATCTTGGAAAGGGTATCACCCTTCTGTACCTGATAGGTATCTCCCGATGCAGCTACAGCAGGCACAGCGTTTCCGCTGTAATGAGCAGCCAGATAAAGAGGTCCGTACCATTCAATATCATTATTCTCTGCGCCGCCGGCAGGAATTACAATGGAATATTCCTTTCCCTGATAAATATATTCCATCTTAAGCGTCACATTGCCGCGCTTTACAAGCGCCTTCATCTGACTATTGGAAAGATAATTCACGCCCATGTCTTTTGTAATGACAATCGTTGCATTGTCTGCTGCGGACTCGATTAAGTCAGACACCTTTTCCCGACCGCTGGGTTCCTCTTCGACTTCGGCAATTTCTTCAGAGCTCTCGACCGGAACCTCGGCAAAAACAAAATTGGAGAAGGATTTCACGGTAAAGGATAGCATATCTGCTCCAACCTTCTGAGGATAAATTGTCTCGAAGAGACCATTAGACAGCTGATGGAAAATAACGATATTTCCGCTCAGTCCTGCCGGGGAAGGAATTACGATACGAATCGGAGCCTTCAGGGAATGAACCTCCTCTGACGCACCTGTCGCCTCGGCTTTTACATTCAGTTTCAAATCCAGCGTAACAGCATTCACTGCACCGACCGCGCTCAGGTTCAGCTCAGCGGGAGTCTCCTTCACATCTAAGGAAAGGTTCACGGTGTCGCCTTCCTGATTTGCACTAAACGCAGCGCCATATACCATAATTTTGCTTTTATCAACATACTGTTCTGCTGCTGCAGTAACCGCAGGCTCTTCCACTTTAATCCTACTGTTCTGCTTCAGAGCGGTCTCAAGCTCATTAAGCTTTGACAGCACTCCCGAAGCGTTATTATCCATCGAGTTTTTCAGTTCATCGATTCCGCCGACCTGAGCCACAATATCTGCCATGTTATCTACCGTAACGCTGGCTGTATTCTCCAAAATGCCGGAAAGTTCTTTGCTTACATTGTCCTCGGGTACAACAACATCATTTCCGCTCTCAGCAGCAAGAGCGCTCATCACTCCGTGCCCAACCGGTACCGCACAAAGCGCAAGTGCAATTGCAAGCGCCGTTACCAGATTTCTTTTGTTTCTCATCTCTTCAATCTCCCTTCTTATGTAGGAGCGCATTATCACGCCTTACATCAAAAGATTTTACCCCCCCCCGAACAAAATTGTCAATACAATTCACTGAAATTATTTACATTTTTTAACACTCATAAATATGCCGAAACGCCGTGAAGGTTTTCTGCATTCCGCTTCGGAAATCCGTATAAATCATTCCCAGCTCTGCCCTGCTCTTTTCATTGGAAACAAGCTCCGTCTCCGCCGCCGTCGCAGGAAAAGGGATGGGCATCCCCTGGTCTGAAGCCTCCGCAAGCGTCATGGGTATTTCCGCCAGTTCCTCCCCTGACACTTGTCGAAGTTCCTCAAAGAAGCTCCCGTAATCCAATATTTCATCCTGACAAAGATTATATGCCTGACCGAAAGTTCTCTCATTTCCAAGGCATTTAAGAACTGCCTCCGCCGCATCCTTCACATAGATGAACTGAAAGCTGCCGTCCGCATCCGTAAACAGAGGCAGAGTCTTTGCCTGCACCGCCATTTTAATAAAAACCGATTCTCTGGGTGCATAGTTATAAGGGCCGTAGAGAATTGCCGGGCGCAGCACCGTATATGCAATCTGATGCCGCAGGCATGCATTTTTTATTTCCCCTTCCAGAGCCACCTTACCCGCGATATAATCTCCTGCCTCTCCGGGAAATCTTCGTGTTTCGAGCAGCGTCTTCTCATCTTTTACGGCTCCCGTCCCTCTCTCATATACATCCACCGTACTGATGAGAATATACTGTTTCACCCCTCCGGGAAGATTGTCCAGCACCGTCGCAATGTCCCCCGGCGCATAGGCGCAGAAATCCACTATTGCATCGAAATGCCCGTCAATCTGCTGCCAGAACACGGTATCATGCCTGTCTCCCTTTACCTGCTTTACATTGAATTCTTCCATAGAATAGGTACCGCGGTTGACCACCGTAATTTCATGCTCCTTTGCACCCAGCATCACAAATACTCTTCCGAAAAAATAACTTCCGCCAATTACAAGAATTTTCATTATTACACCTTTCACGCACAGGCCTCTTCCTCAGGGGAAAGAGACTTAACAGGTGCGAATAAAATTTTCTATCAGCATAACATATCAGGTACGCAAAAACAATTACGGATTCGGCTACGAAACTCTCCCGTTCTCCATCTCATATACCACATCCGCCAGATTCATGGTCGATTTTCTGTGAGACACCAGCACCACGGTTTTGTCTCTGCGGGCTTCCTTCAACGACTTTAAAATAATCCCTTCATTCAGGGAATCCAGATTACTGGTCGGCTCATCCAGAAGCAGAAAGGGAGCATCGTGCAGAAATGCTCTGGCAATCCCAATCCTCTGCTTCTCTCCGCCGGACAGGGTATCGCCAAGTTCCCCCACCTCCGTATCATAGCCATTCGGAAGTGTCATGATAAAGTCATGAACAGAGGCTTTTTTCGCCGCCTCCATAATCTCCTCACGGGAAGCCCCGGGTTTTCCGATGCCGATATTATTGGCAATGGAATCATGGAACAGATAAGTTTCCTGAGTTACATAGGCCTCCATATCCCTCAAATCCGATGTGTTTATTTCTTTTACATTCTTCCCGGATATCAGCACCTTCCCGCCATCAGCGTCCCAAAAACGCATGAGAAGCTTTAACAGAGTGGATTTACCCGATCCGCTGGCGCCATGGATACCTACAATTTTCCCTTTCGGCAGTTCAATAGAATAATTCTTTAAAATCTGTTCCTCTTCGTAAGAAAATTGAAGCTGCTCCGTTGCCGCGCCCTTAAATTCCGTGGTTTTCTCCCCTGTCACTTCCGTAATCAGCGGTTCCTCTTCCAGCAGTGCAAGCACCCGCTCACCGCTTGCAAGCGTCTGATTCAGATTGTTGGACAGATTGGAGAGAGCCACCACAGGGCCAAAGGAGCCCATCATGGCAATTGTGGCAATCAACATCCTGTCAAATGATACGTTCCCTCTCTGGAAATTCCGGAGCAGGAAGAAAAGCATGCCGAAGGAGAACAGCAGAATCACCATATTTGTCAGAGAACCCTGGACTGCTTCATGCCGATTCAGCTTTTTCTGTATACTTCCCAGCTTGCGGGAACGCTCCCCCATCTGTTCCATTCGCTCTCTTCCCCGGTCATACTGAATGGTCTCATCCAGTCCCCGCAGGGAATCCAGCAGAAAACTGTTGAGTTCACCGAAGGAATCCCGAAACGCCATGCCGTCAGCCGCACCCTTCCTTCCGTTCCACAGGGGAATCACAGCGCCGACTGTTATATATCCCAAAAGCGCAATCACGCCTGCCGGGGGATACTGAAATCCAATAAAGCCAACCATCACAAGAGAGGCCAGAACCGCAATGACAATGGGAGAAATGGTATGGGCATAAAATACTTCCAGCAGTTCAATATCGGAAGTAATCACGGAAATCAGATTTCCCTTCTCCCGCCCCTCCAGCTTTGCCGGGCATAAGCGCCTCAGGACGGCAAATACCTTGTGTCTGATAATTGCCAGAAGCTTAAAAGCAATAAAATGATTGCAGTATTGCTCCCCGTAATGAAGAATACCGCGCAGTACTGCCAAAACAACGAGCAGTAAAGCAAGCATGCCGGGTGTGAAGGCTAAAGCAATGTCGCCATTCCACCCCCATTTATCCCCAAGTGCCTGTAATATGCCATGATTGCTCTGCAACATGGTATTGATGACCATCCGGCCGTCTCCTGCCACGAATAAGGTTATTATACCATATCCCGCCAATATTGTCAGAAAGATGGCGCACAGATATCCCAGGACGCCCAAAATCACCGCAATGCACATAATGGGCAGAAGTGGCTTTACCAGACCAATCAGCCGTCCCATAATCACAGTCCCTTTTCGTCGTCTTCTCTGCTCCATTATGCCTCCACCGCCTTTCTGTTTCCTTTTCCGTATGCTTCCAGTTCACTTTGACAGCGATACAATTTTTCGTAAGCACCGCCTTCTGCCATCAGCTCCCTGTGGGTTCCGGTCTGAACAACGGCTCCCTTTTCCAGCATATAAATCCTGTCGGATTCCACTACATTTGCCAGTCTGTGGGAAATCAGCAGAACTGTCTTTGTTCCCGCCAGTCCGCGGATAACCTCCATAATCATTTCTTCGCTTTCCATATCAATATTGGAGGTTGCCTCGTCAAAAATATAGACCGGCGTATCATGAAGGAGTGCTCTCGCAAGTGCAAGCCTCTGACACTGACCGCCGGAAAAATTACTTCCCCTTTCCATAACTGCCGTGTCAAGTCCCTGCTGTGCCTGTAAAAAACCCAGAAGGTTTACCTTTGCAAGGGCCTCATACATCTCCTCTTCCGATGCATCTTCTTTTCCCATTTTCAGATTTTCCCTTACAGTTCCCTTGAATAAATAGCTGTTATGACTCACCAGGGTTATGTGCTCCATCAGGCTCTTTTCCGAAATATCCCGCAATTCCCTGCCCTGCATGGTAATACTTCCCCCGTACCCTTTGTTTCTGCCCATCAGAATATTCGCTATCGTACTCTTTCCGCAGCCGGAGGTACCAACCAGGGAGATAAGGCTTCCGACTGGGAAAACCATGGAAACGTTCTTAAGAATATCCCTGTTTTCCTCATAGGCAAAGGTCACCTCTTCCATGCTGACGGATATTTCCCCGTCCACTAACGCTTCTGTTCTTTCTTCCGGCTCCGGTAAATCCAACAGCGCAAAAATCTTGTCGCTGGCTGCCATACCATTCATGGCAATATGAAAAAAGGAGCCGAGAAGCCGCAGAGGAATAAAAAATTCCGAAGCAAGCAGAATAATTACCAGAGCACCGCCAAAGCTGACATTTCCTTTCGCCAGTTCAGAAAGTGTCACTATCATCCCGACAGCAGCGCCGCCGTAAGCAATCACGTCCATCACGCTGGTGGAATTGAGCTGCATGGTCAGTACCTTCATGGTAATCCGGCGGAATTTCTGGGCTTCCACGTCCATTTCCGCGGCCTTTTTTTCGTCTGCCTGATAAATCTTCAGCGTAGTCAGTCCCTGTAGATTTTCCAGAAAGGAATCTCCAAGCTCTGTATAAATTCCCCAGTATTTGTTCAGCAGCTTCTTTGCGAGCTTCTGTACCGCCACGATAGACACAGGAATCAGAGGCACACAGACAAGAAGTACCACACTTGCCTTGAGATTTACAAAGGAAAGTATCACAAATAAGGTCAGTGGTGCCAGCAGACTGTAAAACAGCTGGGACAGATATCTGCCAAAATAGGTTTCCAGCTGCTCCACTCCCTCTGCCGCCATCTGTACCACCTCGGAGGTGGAAACACTCTCCCTGTAGGAAGCGCCCAATCTCAAAAGCTTCTCATAAATTTTCTCCCGCAAAATCCGCTTTACATCCACGCTCGCCTTATAAGATGCATAGGCTGCCTGTCTGTCACAGAAAAAACGCAGAATAACGGCAACCAGAACCGTGATACCGCCTGCCAGTATCCGGTTTACGGTAATCGTACCGGACAATGCATTATCCAACAGCATGGCAGCCGTAAAAATCATCCCCACCTGGCAGAGCAGCGAAAGCCATTTCCACACGACCTGAAAGACGATATATTTCTTCGCCTGCGACAGCAGCCGAATCAGTCTCGTTTTAATCATGGCTGTTTTCACACTCCTGTCTGATTGTTCCAACCCGGAAGAAAAAATACCAAAGATGCCATACCCAGACAGCTGCAAGGCAGACTCTTCCCACCGGTACGTTTTTCATACAGAAAAAACTGATGCCCATCAGAAGGGTTACAGTACATGTAATCCGAATTTTTGTACCGATTGTCATGGTTCTCTCCCTGACAAAGCTGTCCAGATGCTTTTTGTAGAGTTTTGTTCCGATAAACCAGTCATGCAGTTTTTTCGAACTTTTTGCAAAACAGAACACAGTTGCCATATAAAAAGGGACTGTTGGGAGAATCGGCAGGGCAACGCCTACCGTCCCAAGCCCCAGACAGATAAATCCCAGAATAATCCACAGGATTCGCAGCGGACTCTTATTCATCACCTTTGCTTCCTCTCTTTCCCCTATGCTGTATCATATGCACAATCACTCCCACCACCAAAACGACCGCTGAAAGCTTATGCAGAATCAGAAAAGCCGGCACATCCTGAAATATCTGCAGCAGGATTCCGCTCGCAAACGCCACCGCCAAAGATATCGGAAGCACAATATTCACCAGCCGGATGCTCATCATTCCTTTTTTCTTATCCATTTTCATCTGTTCCTTCCTTTTCCTTTTTTTATCCGCAGGTTAGTATAAACTAACTCGTCATCTGATGTCAAGTGCAACATTTTCCATTTGTCCCGGGCGACAGCAAAATGCACTATTCCACATTCTTAAGCGCTTCATCCATGGGAATCTTCCTGATTCTTCTGAAATCCAGAAACACAACAATCAGATATCCTGCCAGAACAAACGCAAACATTTTGATATATCCCTCCGGTTCAATCACAAACGCAAACCAGCCGCTGTAGCTGAACATAATGGATTTCCATGCCTGCTTCATGACAAGCCCTCCCAGAATCGTGCTGACGGCATCCAGCACAATCAGAAGCATGGTTGTGGAAAGCAGATACAGGCTTGCAATTTCCCGATTTTCATACCCCAGGATTTTTGTCATGGATATGGCTGTTTCGTTCTTTTCTATGATAATCTTGGTCAGAAGATAAATCAGCACCGCAGACAACAGGATGCATAGGACCTGAAAATACTGCATGTAAGCCCCCATGGAATGGTCCAGTTGGTCACACATCTTGGTAATATCGCGCTCTGTAATTACGGTTGCAATGTTTTCTTCGGCTATGTCCGTAATTTCCAGTTCACTCAGATAACCGGTGAACTCTTCTCCCTTCAAGTCAAATAAAGACCGGTAATTTTCAATGGACATGAAAACCGCGATACTCTGGCATTTATCATAAATTCCCACAACCTTAAACTGATACTGAATATTCTCATACTTTTCATCCAGAGAAACAATATCCCCTACTTTCAAGCCATACTTGTCCTGAAAAGGCGATGAGATATAAACTTCGTCCGTCTTCAGTGTATTTAAATCGGCAATCTTTACATATCTGCTGTTATCCGAAATTCCATATACCGACACTTCCTCATCCAACGTGTCACCCTTCTTTTGCAGAGAATGCATACCGAATTTCTCGGCATACTGATTCTCTGTATCAATCACATTTCCCTCTTCATCCTCGTATGACTTCAGCACATACTGATTCTTTGCAAACATCATATCCGCTGCATTTTCTTTGTAATATTCCAGTGTGGACGGCATGCCCACTGCCATGGCAAGCATTACCATAATAAAGAAAATACCTGCAAAAAGAATCACATAATTGGGAATGTTCTGGAATATAATCCGCAGACGGAACCTGCTTAAAAATTTCCATCTGGGAAGACGCACAGCCTTCTTGCGTTTTATTTTCTTCAAATCATGACGTAAAAACTGTAATGGTGTATGCTGCATCATTCTGATGATAACAAAAAGATTTACCACAAACATCAGCACCACCGGAACCAGGGTTGTCTTCAAAAAAGCATCGGCATTCCAAACCGTTTCGTAGTTGGGAAGGCTGTAGCTGTTATAGTACATGGATACCACTACATTTTTAAACACCGTATACCCAAGTATGTTTCCAATGCCTGCCGCAAGCAATGTCACAATGACCGGCATGGAAAGATAATGCCCGACCAGTTCCCCTTTGGTATATCCGGATGCCCGAAGTGTCCCGATTGCCGAGGCTTCCTTTGCAATCGTGTTGCTGATTGTGACCGCGAAAATAAATGCAATGATTACAATCAGAATATCCAGAAGCACACCGCCCATTGCCTCATCGGAGCCCATATCTTCCGTCGCAAAATTGACTGCCGGATTCGCATATCCGGGCATATAATCCTCAATTTCATTTTCCTTTACAACCGTTTGCGTGAGCAGCGCCTTCAGGAAATCATCCGAAAGCTTTTTTTCTTCTTTTTCGTCTGCAGGCTGTTCAGCATACTGCCATGCGTATGCGTAATGAATCGTTTTATCTAAACGTTCAAAACCGCTTTTTGTCACCATCGCCACATTGAACTTTAACGCATCAAACATCAGATCCGTGCTTTTCTCATGAAGAGTCGAATAATTCACATAGGCAAGCAGTCCAACTACCTTGTAGGGCGCTCCGCTGACTGTAATCGTATCCCCTACTTCTATTCCCGTATTGTCCGCATGCATACGGTCGATGGCGATTTCATCCTCTGTCTCCGGAAAGCTTCCCTCCATCAGACATGCCAGATTAATATCCTCCGTCTTTGCATAAATCCGGATAGTTCCATCAGCTACACCGTCATTATCATTATCCTCTTCTTCGTTTCTGTAAAAGTTCTCATATACCCTGACAGGAACAGCCTTAAAGTCGGGATCGTTTAATTCATATTTCTCTTCTGCATCCGCATACTTTTCGTCAATTTCAGCCTGAATTTCTTTCCACGCTTCATCATAAGCCTTAGAATATGCCTCATCATAGGCCTGCTCATAAGCTTCGCCATAAGCGCTGTCGTAGGCTTCCTGATATGCATCTTCAAACGCCGCATCAAACTGTGAGGAAAATTCGGAATCGATTTTTTTTGTAAACTCCTTTTCAAATTCGCTGTTAAATTCTACTGTAAATTTCTGTTCAAATTCTTCCTCAAATTTTTCATCCAGTTCTTTTCTTGCTTTGTCCAGATAGTACTGCTTAACATCCGCTTTTTCTCCTGATTGGATTGCGGACAGCAGTCCTTCATCGGCTTTGTCATTTAGTTCAAAATGTCCGTCTTCCAGCTTATATCTGGACACCCCTTCCTCTGCCGCTTCCATCATACTTCCGTTGGCAACATACATACCGGATACAAAACCAATCGTCAGAATCAGGAACAGACTCACTACAAGATACTTTTTCCAGTCACCCAAAAGTTCTCTTGGGATTCGCCTTATGAGCGGATTTTTTACTTTACTTTTTTTCATCTCCGTCACGCCCCTTACCACTCCAGATCAGCTGCTGAAATTTTATTTGTATTGATTTCGTTGTGACGCACACCTCCATCACGGAGCTTGATTACATGATCCGCCATGTTCTTAATGGCTTCATTATGAGTAACCATGATGACCGTGTTTCCATATTTTATGTTGACATCCTCAATCAGTTTTAAGATTTCCTTGGACGTGTTATAGTCCAGCGCGCCGGTGGGTTCATCACAGAGCAGAATATCCGGATTTTTTACAATAGCCCGTCCGATGGAAACGCGCTGCTGCTGTCCGCCGGAAAGCTGATTGGGGAGCTTATACCTGTGATCGTAAAGTCCCAGTGTATTCAAAAGTTCATCAATATCAAGAGGCGCATCCGACAGGTATGCCCCTACCTCAATATTTTCTTTCACATTCAGATTCCCAATGAGATTGTACATCTGAAACACATATCCCAAATGCTTTCTGCGATACTGTGTCAGTCTCTTTTCTCCCATATCCTCCAGCTTATCCCCGTTTATGGATATGTACCCTGAATCAGCGCTGTCTATCCCACCGATAATATTAAGCAGTGTAGACTTTCCCGAACCGGAAGGTCCCAGCAGTACGCAGAACTCTCCCTTCGCAACCGAAAAGTTCATTCCGCGAAGCACTTCCTGACGGGTCTCCCCGCTGCCAAATCCTTTCTTTAAATCTACAATTTCCAGAAATTTTCTTTCTTCCTCTGACATATGCTATCCGTCTCCCTCATCTGTAAGTTAGTTTTGCCTAACCTATTGTAACACTTTATTTCGCATATGTGTAGTTTGCTATTGATATTATTTCTCAACATCTCTTTTATCTGTACTGTTTTTTCGTTTCGCTGCCTTTTCTGCAAAGCTTTTCGCAAACGCCGGATTGGAGGGATAATAAAGATGGGGAAATCCCAGCCAGTAATTTTCACCTGAAATTACACAGGGATAACTCTTTCCCGTGACCGGTCTTACTGCCAGACAGTCACTCCCATTGTCTTCGCTGTCAAAATAGTGGAATTCGTGTCCTTTTATCCTTTCTCCCTCCGGCAAAAAACAACTCTGCTTTTCTTCCAGTTCAATATAGCCGAAACGCACCAGTTTCCCGGTATCTCTGCATACGGAAGGAATTATTCCCACCATGGTATGCTCTTTTTCTTCTTTGTCCATAATCACGGAATGCAGATACATAAAACCGCCGCATTCCGCCACAACAGGCATTCCATCATGAATCGCATTCCGAATCGCTTCCAGCATTTTTTTATTTTTACTGAGCTCTTCTGCGTACAGTTCCGGGTAGCCTCCGCCAATCAGAAGTCCGCAGCAGTTCTCCGGCAGTTTTGTATCATACAGCGGTGAGAAATATTTTATCTGTGCGCCATTCTCCTGTAGCATAAGCAGATTATCCTCATAATAAAAGCAAAAAGCCTCATCTTTTGCCACAGCAATCACAGGCCCATCCTTCGCAATTTTTACTCCCTCTTGAACCGCACTGCCATCCTGAGGCATACTTTCGTTCTCTGGATTTCTGACATACTTCGTCCCTTCCGGGAATTCCAATTCCTCTGCCGTTTTTGCAATATGTATGATTTCCTCCAGTGAAACTGTTTTTTGAAATTCTTCCGACAATGCTTTCAGCTGTTCCCTTATATCGCTCAATTCCTCCGGCAGTTTCAACCCAAGATGTCTGCTTTCCACATGGAATTGCTTCTGTTCGGGCAAAAATCCTATGACGCGGATATGCAGTTTCTCCTCTATCAACGGCTTTATCGTCTCATAATATGCCTTTGACATTCTGTTCAGAATAACTCCTCGGATCAGCTTATCCCTGTCATACGCCAGGAACCCCGCAAGCAAAGGTATCACGGAACGCCCCATTCCCTTCGCATCTACCACCAGAATAATCGGTGTTTTTGTCACCTGCGCCAGATGATAGGAAGAGCCTTCCTTCCGAATCCCTCCAAGTCCGTCAAAAAGCCCCATAACGCCTTCCAATACAGCAAAATCTTCTTCCGTTCTGTTTTTTAGGAAAAGTGTTCTCGTCTCTTTCTCACCGGTAAAAAAGGTATCCAGATTCTTAGAGGAAATGCCGATTACCTTTTGATGGAACATGGGGTCAATATAATCGGGACCGCACTTGTAGGAAACCGCCTGCTGCCCCATATCCTTTAATACCTGTAACAGTGCACAGGTAACCATTGTTTTTCCGCTTCCGCTTTTGGGAGCGGCAATCATAACTCTCTTTAAATTCATTCCTGCCACCACATTTCCCACAATATTGATGCTGTCCATCCCATAACTGTCACGCTTCGGTTTCAGCCCCCTGCTGTGCAAATTGAAAAGAGCATATCCATACCGGATTCTCTGCCTGCATCAAATGATATTGACCTGCCTTTTTGGCCCTGCTAGCCTGTATTTGTACAATCTCTTGATTCTTTACTGAATACATCGATAATATTTCTTTCATTTCACAAATCGTTTCCATGCTGATTGCGTTTATCACCACTCTCATCTCCGGATTGATTTGATACAAAGTTTTCACTATCTCCTTCAGCCTTCCTCCGCTTCCGCCAATAAAAGCATGTGTTGCCGTCGGCAGTTCCGTCAGGCCTTCCGGCGCCGTTGCCTCAACTACGGTTATATTTTCTAACTGAAACTTCTTCTTATTCTGTTCAATCAAAAAGACAGCTTCCTTTTTCTGTTCCATTGCATATACCTGTATATCATCAGAAAGCCCTGCCACCTCCACAGCAACGGAACCGGTTCCGCTTCCGATATCGTAAACAACTGCACCTTCATATAAGCGCAGCTTACAGATGCTGACTTCTCTGACTTCTTCTTTTGTCATGGGAACCTTATCCCTGATAAATGCATCGTCCGCCATGCCATGCGTCAGTCTCCCCGGAACCGCATCTGGGTTTCTGACCAGGCAGGTATATAAGCCTTCCTCCTTCAAATTGCAGCATTCCTCCGGTGTCCTCGCCCGAATCTGCTGCTCCGCATAAGACAACTGATACCCTGTTATGACTTCACAGTCTTTCAATCCCACTTCCGTTAAAATTTTTCCAAGCCGGTTGACATCCTTTACACCGGACATCAGTAAATACGTTTTCCTCTTTGATTTTATTTTATTTGCAAGATTATTTAATATCTTTCCATGCATGCTGTAAACAGCTGCATCCTGATAGCTTTCTCCGACACATGCCGCAAGACAGGCAACAGAAGATATCCCCGGCATGACAGTAACATCCGCATTTAACCGGCCTGCTTCCACCGCCTCCTGCAGCACATGATGCAGGGATTGGCATCCGCTGTAAAACCCGCTGTCCCCTGAAAAAAGGATGACTACTCTTCCTCCCTCCGGAAGCAGCTGCCTTTCCTGTACTTCCTCCAGATAGGGAAGAATCTGTTTTGCCTGATAAAACGGCTTTTTCTCCAGTTTTGGGTGGTACGGCAGAATCATTCTTTCCGCTCCCAACAGAATATCCGCCTGCTCTATGGTGTCCAGCACTTCCTTTGTCAGACTGTTTTTATGCCCCATACCAACACCTGCAAGCGTAATTTGTACATGACTGCCCGCCTGTATTTTCCGCTCCAAAAGCTGCTCCATCTTCCCGCATATTTCAGGGAAGGAATAACCTTCTTCCTTTCCGGGTCGTCCTATGACAAACACCGGAATTCCGGCTCTTTCTGCCGCCTCCAGTTTCTCCGGATATCCCCCGGTAATTCCGCTCTGCTTTGTGACGAGGCAGGAAATTCCATACTGGTGAATCGTCGCCTCATTCATCTCCGTTGTAAATGGTCCCTGCATGGCAATCACCTGTTTTCCCTGAATACCACATTCCAGACAAAGAGCCAGGCTTTCCGTTCCGGGAAGTACTCTCACATAGAGCCTGCTTTTCACACCTTCACTGGCACAGTACTTTGACAGTTCCTTGCTCCCTGTGGTCAGTAAAATATTTCCCTCCGTCTCCTCCAGGGCTTCGGCACACGCTTCATTGGTATCAAAATGCCTGATGTTTTTCTCTCTTTCATCTGTATCTAATTCCCTGAGAAGACGCAGATAAGGAATCTCCATTCCCTGCATTACCAACCTGATATTTTCCGAGATTACCTCTGCATAAGGATGGGTTGCATCTACCACTGCCGCAAAGCTGCCGCCCTGAATAAATGCCCTGATTTCCTCCTGATTCATTCTCCCGCAGTGCACCTTCAGAAACGGGTTTTCCTTCAGTAGAATTTCCCCGTATTCCGTTGCAACGCAAACCGTATGCGAGATTTCTGCCGTCGTCAGGCATTCCGACAGTCTTCTTCCTTCAGTTGTCCCTGCAAATATCAGTATTTCCTTCAACACGATACCCTCTCTTCGTAATCAGTCTGTCATTTATCACTTCAGTTTCTGAATTTCCAATGAATACGGTTGTAAACATATTTACTTGTGCATCTCGCAATTCTTTTAAGGTACAGGTCACCGCCCGCATTCCTTCCCTTCCGATATTCTCCACATAACCACAGGGCCGCTGCCCTTCGATATATCGAAGCAGAATATCGCATGCTTTCATCAGATAATCTTTCCTCTTATGGCTGGACGGATTATAAATCGCAATGGCAAAATCCGCTTCTGCCGCCGCTGCCAGCCTCTTTTCTATTTTTTCCCATGGTGTCAGGAGATCGCTTAAGCTAATCACACAGAAATCATGATTCAGAGGTGCTCCAAGCACTGCCGCCCCGCTGCTGGCCGCAGTAATTCCCGGAATCACGGCAAGCTCTGCTTCCGGATACTCTTTCCCGATTTCATACATAAGGGATGCCATTCCATAAATGCCCGCGTCCCCACTGCAGACGAGCGCCACCTGTTTTCCCTTTTCCGCTTCCTCAAACGCAAGACGGCACCGCTCTGTTTCCTGTCTCATGGGTGTGGACAGCATTTCTTTCCCTTGAAAGCAATCCCCAAGCAGGTTTAAATAAACTGTGTATCCGATGATTACATCCGCCTGCTCCAGCACATGCAAAGCCTCTCCCGTCATCATATCTTCTCTTCCGGGCCCCATGCCCACAATGTATATTTTATGCTTCATGAAAGCTCACACTCCATTTCTTTTGGGCAATCGCAAGTGTCATGCCATCCTCTGCATGCTTCTCGTATACCAGTCTACCCTCTGTTCCTGCCGCCTTTAGCGCTGCTCTTTCACATACATTGTCTACTCCCACCCGGTTCTTCACAAAGTCGGACCTGTGAAAGTCTCCCTTTACACACTGCAATTCCTCTGCCGTATACGTGATGAAGGGAAGCTTCTCTTTTCTGCTCCACGCCAGAAGCCCGGGTTCCTCCTTCTTTATGTCAATGGATGCCAGCCCGACAACCTGCATCAGAGAAATTCCGGCTTTTTGCAGATGACACGCAACAAACTCTTCTATTTTCTCTGCTTCTTTTCCCTTTCTGCATCCCATCCCGATAACATATTCCTTCGGTCTTAGAAGAATAACCGTATCAAATTCCTTTTCTTCGGAAGTTATCACAATATCCGCCTTCTGTAAGGGCGGATATTCTGTCATCCTGATACCCTGCGGCATTTTACTATTTTCTTCAAAGTGCCCCGTTTCAACAGACACAATAATCTCCTGCCCTGCCAGCACCTTCGAGGATACCCCGGCAATTCCATCCCTGTTTACAATGGAAAGCCCGTTTTTCTTTGCAAACAGATCCACCGCAAACTTTTTGTTAATGTCCGTTGCCGTGGTAATCACCGGCTCTGCTCCGATTTGCTTTGCCAGAAAAACGGCCAGTTCATTGGCGCCTCCCATGTGTCCTGACAGAAGTGGAATCACATAGTGTCCTTTTTCGTCCATCACAAGTACCGGGCTGTCATGAAGCTTATCTGTAATATAAGGTGCTATGGCTCTCACCGCAATCCCGCAGGCGCCGATAAATACCATGGCATTCTTTTTCTCAAACTGTTCCTTTGCCCATTCTCCGATGCCTTTTTTCACAAAAAGGATCGTCTGATTCCTGGCCGAATCCGGGCACCCGGTACACTTTGTATACAGAGATACCTGTCCATAGTCCGGTCTGCTCTCCTTCTCCGTATTTTCCAGTTTTCCTGCAATTTCCTTCGATAACGTTATTCCATTCTCTGTAAAGCTGATGATACTGAAATCCATTTTCTCTATTTCCTGCTTCCTATTTGCTATTTCCTGCTTCCTGTCTCCCGTGTTTCCTTCGACTGCCTGAATTCTGTGGAAAAATCAGCCGCATACAGTCTTGATTTCTGATAGTGCTGATGCGTGATGACTTCCCCTACCAGCACAACTGCAGTCTTTGTAATTCCATGTTTCACTGCCGTATCATACAGGGTTTCAATGGTACAGATATATGCCTCTTCCTCCGGCCAGGTTGCTTTATACACAAGCGCCGCGGGAGTTTCCCTATCATATCCCCCCGCCACCAGTCTTTCACTCAATTCCTTCAGCCTCCCCGTGCTGAGATAAATCGCCATTGACGCCTGATGTGCCGCAAAACTCTCAATACTTTCTTTTTTCGGAACCTTCGTTTTGCCTTCCATTCTGGTGATAATCAGGGACTGTGAAATTCCCGGCAGGGTATACTCCAGATTTAGGGACGACGCAGCGCCAAAACAGGCGCTTACCCCCGGACAGCTTTCATAGGAAATTTCAAGTTTGTCCAGCTCATCCATCTGCTCTCTGACCGCCCCGTAAATGCTCGGTTCTCCCGTATGCAGCCTGACGGTTGTTTTCCCTTCTGCCTCTGCCCTCTGCATGATTTCCAGAACTTCTTCCAATGTCAGCTTCGCGCTGTCGTGTATCTCGCATTCCTTTCTGGCATAGCTTAACAGTTCCGGATTCACTAAAGAACCTGCATAAATAATCACATCCGCACACTCCAGCAGACGCATTCCCCTGACCGTAATCAAATCTGCCGCACCTGTTCCTGCTCCAACAAAGTAAACCATTCTTCCGCCTCCTTACTTCTTGCCAATTCTCCAAATTCGTTTGCATATAAAATACAATCAACCTGAAGCTTTCCTTTGGCACGTTTTTCCAGATAATAACAAATACGCTCTGCAACGTATTCCATAACAGGCTGCAGCTTCCCGCTGTCCTCCAGAATATGGACCGCTTCTTCCGTTGTGACACAGTCTAAAATTTTACAAATCTGCTCCGGTTCCACACGCTCTCTCACCGCAAAAGCGGCCAATAACTCCATCCTGCAATCCGCTTCCCTTGAATGGGTGTTCATGATTCCGCCGGCCACTTTAATCAGCTTTCCGATATGTCCGGTCAGAAGCAGCTTCCGAAACCCCAGTTCCACCGCCATATCAATGGTGTCTCCAATAAAGTTACTGCACTTCACACTTCTGTCCAAATCATATCCATAGGTTCTTTTCATAAAATCAAGGCCGTAATTTCCCGGTGAAACTGCCACATAATCAAAGCCCTGCACCCTTCTCTGATTTAATTCCACCCGGATAGTATCCAGAATTGCCTGACTGCTCATGGGCTCCACAATGCCGCTGGTTCCCAGAATAGAGATACCTCCTACAATGCCGAGTCTCGGATTAAAGGTCTGTTCTGCCAGCTTTTCCCCCTCCGGCACTGAAATTTCAATTCGCAGTTCCCCCTTATAATCTGCCAGTCTGCAAACCTCTGCGACTTCTTTTTCAATCATTTCTCTTGGGACATGATTGATTGCCGCATTTCCTACCGGCTGGTCCAGTCCTGGTTTCGTCACCCTGCCGACGCCTTTTCCTCCGTCAATCCGTATGACGGGGGCTTTTCCCTCCCCGGTCACATTTTCTCCCAGGGAAACCTTTGCATAAATGAGTGCTCCCGTCGTGATATCCGGATCATCTCCTCCATCCTTTTTTACCGCACAGCTGACCTCCTTTTCCCTGCGGTCAATATCTGCAAGCTGCGCTGTATAAGGAATGCCTTTGGGTGTCTCTATGGTGATTTCTGTTTTTCTGTTTCCTGTCAGGAGCATATATGCCGCTGCTTTTGCCGCTGCCGCCGCACAGCTTCCCGTGGTAAATCCATATCGCATGGCGAATTCCTTCCCTTATCGTAATCTTGCCGTAACCTTTTCATACCGTTCTGGTCAGTTCATACAAAAGAGCATTGCAGATGGCTGCTGCCACGTTGCTGCCGCCCTTCCTGCCACGGTTCACAATATATGGGACATCCGTTTCCAGAATCAATTCCTTCGCAACCTCCACATTCACAAAACCAACCGGAACGCCAATGATAAATGCCGGACGGAATACACCGGTCTTCAGCATCCCGTAAAGCTGTATCAGCGCTGTCGGGGCATTTCCGATTGCAAAAATAACCGGTTTTTTTATGTCTTTTGCCCTCTCCATGCTGACAACCGCTCTTGTCACGCCTCTCTCCTTCGCTATTCTCGCCACATCCTCGTCTGCCATGAAGCAATGAGCCTGTCCTCCCAGCATTGCCAGCGCTTTCTTATTGATTCCCGCAAGTGCCATATTCGTATCTGTCACGATATCCGCTCCGCCTGAAAGAAGATTTTTCGCGATTTCCACTGCATTCGGAGAATATGTCATGGTATCTGCATAGTCAAAATCCGCACTGGTATGTATGACACGTTTTGTAACAGACTCCTCCTCTGCCGGAAGCGTTATCCCTCTTTTTCGCAGTTCCTCCGAAATGATTTCAAAACTTCTCTTTTCGATTTCTTCCGGCCGCAGCCTCTCTATCATTCCCGTTCTGTCACTTTTTTCCAATCTATCTCATCTCCCCAATTGCATTCAATAAAATTTCGTTTTCTTTCCTTTTTTTTACCGCAATCCGGTAATACCCCTCCGACAGTCCCCTGAAATTCCTGCAGTCACGAATCAGAATTCCCTTTTCCAGCAGTTCATTATATAAGGGCCGTTCACTGTATATCAGAAGGAAATTCGCTGCGCTTTTGCATACTCTGATTCCCTGCTGTTTCAGGCCATCCTCCAGGAATTGCCTTTCCCTTCGGACACAATCAGCCGTCTTTTTTACAAATGCCGTCTGTCCGGCGCATGCACACCCTGCTGCCTGTGCAAACCCGGAGAGATTCCACTCCGGCAGCTGCCTGCTTATTTTCTCCCGCAATGACGGATTACTGCAGACCAGATACCCAAGCCGCACTCCCGGAATGGAAAATATCTTCGTAAATGCCCTGACAAGTATTAAATCAGGAAACGCTTCTGTCTTCTGTATTACAGAAGCTTCCCCGGTACAGAACTCTGTAAAGCATTCATCCAGAACAACATAAATCCCTCTGTCCCTGCAATGGCACAACAATCTGTCCAAATATTCCCTGCTCAGTAAACCCCCGGTAGGATTATTGGGATTTGCAAGAAAAAGCATTTCCACATCCTCCGTCAGCACGGAAAAGAAATCGTCTGTCAGGCAAAAATCCGTTTCTGCCGTTGTTTCATAATAAAGGATTTCTCCGCCCTCTGCCTCCGCGGCATACTCATACCCATAAAAGGAAGGAACCGGAATCACAATCTTTCCCGGTCTGATTCCATGTACGGCCGCCATAAAAAGTTCGGAGGCACCATTCCCGAAAAGCAGAAATTCCTTTGGTACATTCAGCATACTGCTGACTGCAAGCTTCAATTTTTCCGCTGCAATATCGGGATATCTGTCACAATTCTTGACCGCCTCCCGTAACGCCGTTTCAACCGCTTCCGGTATGCCGAGCGGATTCAGATTCACGGAAAAATCTATCTCCACATGGTTCCTGTAAACATCTCCACCATGAATTTTCTTCATTCTACCAAACCTTTCGTATATGCAGCCATTTTTACTGTCTGCATCCAAACAACCGGAAAATGTATATCAATCCCATCACAGACAGGCAAAGCAATTCACTCATGCATGCCGTAAGATACATTAAGCGGTTCGCCCGTCTGATATCCTCACACTCCACTTGCCGTAAAGCATCTCCGATATAAGGCTTCTTCATTATCCTGCCAAAATAACTGGCATCTCCGGCCAACTGAATCCCCAAAGCTCCGGCGCATACGGACTCTGTCTGTGCTGAATTAGGACTTGCATGCTTCCTGCTGTCCCTTTTATAGATTCGAAATGCTCCTTTGCCCGAAAAACATTTTCCTCCCAAAAAGGAAGCCGCTATCATCAGATATGCACTGATTCTTGCCGGAATGAAATTGACTGCATCATCCAGCTTTGCGGCTGCCCTGCCAAAATGCAGATAGGTATCGTTTTTATAGCCGACCATGGAATCCATCGTATTGATTGCCTTATACAAAAATCCCAATACAGGACCCCCAAAAGCCGTATAGAGCATGGGGGCAATCACTCCGTCCGAGGTATTCTCCGCCACCGTCTCGATTGCCGCCTTTGCGACTCCCTCTTCACTCAGATTCTCTGTATCTCTTCCCACAATCATTGAGACAGCCTTCCTCGCCTCCGGTAACGTACCCCTCTTAAGGCATTGATAAACCTTCATGCTCTCAACTTTCAGACATTTCGTTGCCAAAATCTGGTATGTCATAATGGTTTCCACTGCTGTTCCGAAATAAATATTTATGTGGTAGGCCAAAAACAGAATAAGCACCGTTACCAATGCCGTACCAAGCAGCACAATCATCACCAGCAGCACTCCCTGCCGGAATTCCTTTTTCTCGTTTCTTTCCCTGTTTTTTCCCAACAGATATTTTTCTGCCCCCGCAATCACCTTTCCTATCAGCCGGACAGGATGTGGCAGAAAATAGGGATCACCCAATAATAAATCCAGTAGAAATCCTGAAAAAAACGCTATAATATGATATTCCATATACCAACATCCCCTGTTATATCTTTTTTACCTCTGTGATCTCCGGTTTTCCCTCAAAATCCTTCACCATACAGATATACCCTCTCCCGTTCCCGACCTGATAATCAAAGTATTCTCCTCCCCTGTATCTGCTCATAAGAGCCATGATGGTACCTCCGTGCACGACCAGCCCTATCCTTCCGATTTCTTCTTTCCCCTCTCTCTTTGCCACTTCCCGCTGTATCCGGCAAAAGCCCTTTTCGCAGCGCAATATAAAATCCTCCCTGCTTTCGCCCCCCGGGAAGGGAAGCATTCCATTGCTGTCAATCCATGTCTGATACCGTTCATCCCCCCGCAATTCAAAATAATTCTTTCCTTCAAACGCTCCAAAATCCATTTCCGTCCACTCTTCAACGGGGACAGCCGACACACCCGGGTACAGGATGTCCGCAGTTTGAATACATCTTTTCATGGGGCTGGTAAACAAAATATCAACGGAGGGATATGCTCCCAGTTTCCCATGCTCTGTTAATTCTTCTTTGCCCTCTTCCGAAAGCAGTTCATCTGTTTTTCCCAGATACCTGTGTTCCCTGTTTGACTTTGTTTCCCCATGCCTGATTATCACAAGGGTTATTTGATTTTCTGACCGATTCCGCATATCACTCGCTCCACTTCCTCTGCTTTTGCTGCAAGCGCCACAAGGATTCTCCCCATCCGTTCCCTGTATTCTCTTTCCGGTGGGTCAATGGGCACAATGCCATTACCCACCTCATCGCTGATAATCACACAATCCGGATATGTCTCAACAAACCGGAAAATTTCTTTCTCAGGGTATCCGCCCTCCTCCATTCTTCTTTTCACCCAGCTGTGGAAATGATTGATGACTACTGTCCCGTTATTATGATCTGTATTTCCCGGTATTTCACTATCCCATATCTCCCTTTTTTCCACAGCATACTTATCAAGCACATAATTCAGTTTTCCCTGTGCATATCCGCCAATCACCAGTTTCATCCCAATCCTCCATACAACCGCATCAGTCCGTTCAGGATTGCTGCCGCGACTACCATACTTTCCTCACAGATAAGGACAAAATACCCCGCTGTATCACCTGTGATTCCTCCAAATTCCTTCCCGGAACGATAACGATAATAAGCAAAAGCCAGAAACGCAGACGCTGCCACAATTGCCCCCGCGCAAACAGACTGAAAAAGCATAAAACAGATGCATGCTGCACTCTGCAGATATAATGCCCACCTGACAACCGTTCTCCGGGAATTGCCTGCAAAAAGATAAAGCATTCCGTCCTTCCTGGCAGCCGGAAAAGAAACGACACTGATCCCGCTGAGACAGCGTGACAGGAAAAAACCGCTGCACAAAATTCTGAGCAGTCTCTCATCTGCCACTTCTGAAAATGCTCCCAGATAAATAAGTCCATAAACGGCAAGCATAATGACTGCAAAAGCTCCAATGTGGGAGTCCTTTAAAATTTCCAGTTTCTTCTCTCTTGACTGATAGGAATGGAACGCATCCATCGTGTCCATAAAGCCATCCACATGAAAACCCCCTGTAAGGATAAGCGGAATTGCCGTTCCAATCAGGGCATAACACATTTCTCCGACACAAAATCTTCTGCACAGATAATTCCACAAACAGATACATACTCCTATCACTGCCCCTATCCAGGGAAAAAAGCAGAGCATATATCTCATATCCTCTTCCTTCCACTCAAACTGCGGGACAGGAATCCTGGAATATATGGAAAATGCAATCACCAAAGATTTCAAAACATGCATCCTTTTCATTCCTTTCTTCTGCTATTCCGATTGCTTTGCCTTAACCACCAGCGGAATTCCGACCACTACTTCCACGACTTCATCCGCCATCGCTGCAAGCCTTTCGTTGATTCGTCCCATCGCGCGGATATATTCCATCGTAGTTTCATCATATACTTTTCCGTCTTCAAAGATGTTATTGCTCACAACGACCAGATGGGTCAGTTCTTTCTTTAATCGTTCTGTCCCTTTTATGATTTTGTCTGTCACTGCCGCCTCCGTTTTCGGAACATCCCCTGAAAACATCTCATTTGCAGTAAGATTGGACATGCATTCCAGCAGCGCAGTCTTCTCTCCTGCCGCCATCTTTTCCATTGCATCCTGAACATCCGCGGGCTGTTCTATGGTCAGAAAGTTTTTACCCTCCCGCAGCATTCTGTGTCTTTCGATTTTTTTCTGCCCTTCTTCATCGTAAACCTGCATGGTTGCAATATAATATTTCTTTTTTCCCTCAGAAAGGGAAGCAATATAGTTTTCTGCATACGCAGACTTTCCGCTTCCGCTTCCTCCGATAATCAGTGTCATCATGTGTTCTGGAACCTCTCATATTGCTCTACATGAATGTCAGAAAAGGATGTGCCATCCCGGTAAATACGAAGCGCCATATCCAGAAGCGGAAACAGCATGACAGCCCCTGTTCCCTCGCCCAGCGCCATCCCGGCATCGATGACAGGCTCTAACGCAAGTTCCCTTGTAAGTTTCTCTACCGCCGGCTCCTTTCCCTTATGGGAGGGCAGCAGATATTCCCTTGTGCCGGGCACCAGACGCTGTGCCAGAAGCGCCGCCACCATGCTGATGACGCCATCCAGCACAATGGGGACATGATACAGGGCGCCGCCGATACATACCCCTGCAAGGCCGGCAATATCAAGCCCTCCGACTGTCTCAAGTATCCGCAGCGCATCAGCCCCTTTCAGTTTATACTTCTCTATGGCCTCCGCAATCATCTTCTGCTTATGTATCAGCCTTTCATCACTGAGGCCGGCTCCCCTTCCGGTAACCTCTGCCACTTCACATTCCAACAAAGAAGCGGCAATCGCGCTGCTGGTTGTCGTATTCCCAATCCCCATTTCGCCTGTCGCAAGGATTTTATAGCCTTTTTCTTTACAACTCCATACCATTTCGATTCCGGTAAAAATTGCCCTGACAGCTTCCTCTTCCGTCATGGCAGGTGTCTTTCTGAAATTTCCGGTTCCGCATCTGATTTTCCTGTCCAGTACTCCCGGTATTTTCCCCTCATGATTCACACCAATGTCCACCGGAATCGTATCGGCTCCCACAAGTTCTGCCATCTTACCTACGGAAGACTTCCCTTCTGCCATACATTTCACAACAGCCAGCGTAACCTCCTGACCGGACTGACTGACACCTTCTTCCACAATTCCATTGTCAGAGCACATGATAATGACGGCCCTTTTTGAAATATCAATTCTTTCTGTTCCCTGAATTGCACCTATCTGTGCTGTCAGGATTTCAAATCTGCCCATTCCGTCAATAGGCTTTGCCACCTGATCCCAATTCCGTAATACCCTCCTGCGGCTGCTTTCATCCGGAGCAGTCACGGTCAGTTTCATAAGTTCTTCTCTTGTATATTTATTCCAAATGGGCTTCTCCAAGCATTCCATAGATTTCCTCCATATTCAGATACTCTCGTAATGTGTCAGCTAATTTATCATACTGGTTTTCCTTAAAACTCTGATAATCTTCAAATACTCCGTTTTCTATCAAAATTCCCTTTTTCTCCGCCAGAGCATGCACAACCGCAGAGGCAATGCCCCCCTTATCAAAAATTCCATGTATATAAGTCCCGTACACGTTTTGATTGCTGCCGGATACAATCACCCCTCCTGTATTGTCCCGGATTACTTCCCTTTCTGTCGGATTTGTCTGACCCATGTGAATTTCATATCCTACATAGTCCAGTCCTGACAATGCCGAAAAAATTCCTTCTGTTTTATTTATTTTCCCCTCCGCCCGGCATCGTACTTTTTCCGCCCGCAGTTCCGTCACAACAGAAAGCAGTCCCATTCCTCTCAGACTGCCGCCTTCTTCCACTCCCTCCGGATCGGTAATCCATTCTCCCAGCATCTGATATCCGCCGCAGATGCCAAAGACAGGTATTTCCTCCGCAAGTTTTTTCACCGCTGTCTCTAAGCCATTCTGACGCATCCATTTCAAATCGCCCATCGTGTTCTTACTTCCGGGCAGCAGAATCATATCAGGATGATGCAGTTCGGAAACGGAGGTGACATAACGCACCGACACTTCATCCATCTGTTCAAAAACATTAAAATCCGTAAAATTGGATATTCTCGGATATCGAATAATCACAATATCAATACAGTTCTCCGTCTTTTTTTCAAATCGCTCCGTCAGGCTGTCCTCATCCTCCAGTGCGATTTCCATATAAGGGACAACACCGGCAACCGGGACCTTCCCTTTTTCTTCCAACATGACAATACCGGGATCCAGTATCGTCTTATCTCCTCGGAATTTGTTGATTATCAGCCCTTTTACTCTTGCCTTTTCCTCTTCTGTCAGCAGCATCAGAGTTCCCAGAAGCTGTGCAAACACACCGCCTCTGTCGATATCTCCTACCAAAAGAACCGGAGCGTCCACGATTTCTGCCAATCCCATATTGACAATATCATTTTCCCGCAGGTTGATTTCTGCCGGACTTCCGGCTCCCTCTATCACAATGATATCCGCAAAATCCTCCAGCTTCCGAAAGGCGTTTTTGATATCCGGAATCAGCTGTTTTTTATAGGCGAAATAGTCTCGAGCGCTCATATTTCCGAGCACCTCTCCGTTTACAATCACCTGAGAGCCGGTATGGTTGGTCGGCTTTAACAGGATTGGATTCATACAGACCATCGGCTCTATACCTGCCGCTTCTGCCTGCATGACCTGTGCCCTGCCCATTTCTAGCCCTTCCTCCGTAATAAAAGAATTGAGCGCCATATTCTGCGATTTAAACGGAGCTACACGATATCCGTCCTGCTTCATTATTCTGCAAAGTCCCGCAACAAGAAAGCTTTTCCCTGCATTCGACATCGTTCCCTGAATCATTATCACTTTTGACATTCTGCTATTTCCACTGCCTTTCCTGCTGCCCTTGCATAAGCAAGCAGTTTCTCATTTGCTTTTTCAAGACTTCCAAATATGCTTTTACAACAGATAACTCTTTCACAACAGGCTATTTTCTCTTTTGCCTTTTCTACCAGAGGTTCCTTTATCGGTTCAAAACTTTCCGCTTCTATTATCTCCGCCGCCAGTGCTTTCGCCACCGGATAGTCCATATCATTTCGGAAAAGAATTCCGGCTGCAAATGGCGTCCCCTGCCGCTGCAGCCTCCGGTACACGCTTCTCCCGGTTCCTCCGCCGGCTATGACGAACACTTCCGGCACTCCCTTTGCGGCCTCCAGTTCCATACTGCAATTCTCCTCGTCAAAGCTTCCCGTCTCAATTCCAAAGAGGGACCTGATATAACCTTGCTGAAAAATTTCTTCCGGTTTGCCGAACCGCTCCACATACTCCCCTTTTACGCACAGAATCCGGTCAGAAATCCTCTCCGCCAAATCCAGTTCATGAAGCGACATGATTACGGTCAGCCCTTTCGTATTCCGCAATTCCTGCAGCACCGATAAAAATTCCAGCTTATATTTCACATCCAGATAAGAGGTGGGTTCATCCATGATAATGACTTCCGGCTCCTGACAGATTGCTCTGGCAAGCATGACGCGCTGCCTTTGTCCGTCACTGATTTTTGCAAAATCTTTGTCTTTGATTCCTGTCACATGAACCAGTTCCATCGCTTCCCGGATGACAGCATAATCCTCTTTCGATAAAATACCGAAACGTCCGGTATAAGGGTACCTGCCTGTGGCAACCACATCCTCGCAGGTCATCAGCTCCGCCCTCAGTTTTTCTGTCAGAACCACCGCCATTCTCCGGGAAAGCTCCGTGCCCGACATTCCCGCCATTTCCATCTTATCCAGATAAACCGCCCCGCCAATCAGCTTCAGCTGCCGTGCAATACTCTTTAATATGGTAGATTTTCCCGCCCCGTTAGGCCCAATCAGGGTCAGTATCTCACCCCGTTCCAGGCTAATTCCGATATCCCGAATCAGCGGTTCTCCCTGATAGCCGACGCTCATCTGTCTGGTCTCAAAGTAACGCTCCATTACACCGCTCTCTCCTTTTTATGCTTTGCCATAATCCATAGAACAACCGGTGCCCCGAAAATCGCCGTCACGGTACTGATGCACAGTTCCGTGGGGGCGAGCATGATTCTGGCAAGAAGATCGCAAAACAGACAGAATACGCTTCCTCCCAGAAAGCAGGCGGGAATCATCAGGATTGGTTTCTCTGTCCCAAGAAGCTTTTTTACCAGATGCGGCGTTGCAATCCCGACAAAGGAGATCGGCCCTGCGAAAGCCACCACGCATGCCGACAGGATGCTGGACAGAATCACAAGCCATACCCGAAGGAGTCGGATATCCACTCCCATATTCTGTGCATATGCTTCTCCCAGCTGATAGGCAGAAAGCGGCTTTGACAGCAGAAATACTGCTATAAAGGTGATAGCAACCACCACTGTCATTACCTTCACGTTTTCCCATGTCATTCCGGAAAAGCTGCCCTGCGACCAGTTATGGAGATTTACAATATCCGCATCATCCGCAAAGGTAACCACCAGTTCCGTAATGGCTGAACAGATATATCCAATCATGACGCCGCTGACCACCAGCATGGACATTCCCTTTACCCTTCTCGACAACAGCAGCACAAACCCCATGGACATCATTGCTCCAATAAATGCCGCAAGAATCATTGCCGCCGAAGTAACCCGAATCGACCTCCCCATCAAAAAAATCATTGCAAGCGCCACAACCATCTTTGCCCCCGAAGAAATGCCGAGGACAAACGGGCCGGCAATGGGATTATGGAAAAAAGTCTGCAGCAGATATCCGGCAAGAGCCAGCGCACCGCCAAGAATCAGAACAGCCGTCGTTCGCGGAAGCCTGATGTCCCGCAAAATCCTTGCTGCAGTCCCGCTCACCTTCTGTCCTGTCAGATTACTTATGATATCGGGCAACGCAATCTTTACGCTTCCAATGCAGATATTCAGTACAAAAAAGACAAAAGCTCCAATTCCCAGAAGCACAAAAGCAGTAATATATCTGTATTTCCTGTTTTCCTGCATAGAAATCACAATTCCTCTCACTCTAAACGGAAAAGATAGTGCATGTTATCTTCTCCCTCTCCCAAAAGCATGGCATGCATATCTTCCATCAGATAGCCAATCGACAGCGACTGCTGGTACATATCATTTGTAGTACACCAGACGTTGCCTTCCTGTACCGCCCTGAAATCCCCCAGCACTTCACACTTATCAAGAAGTTCCTCCACACTTGCAACGCCGCCGTCGATAGAACTGTTGTAAATCAGAAAATCAGCATCCTTTGCGCTGTTATAAAACTCCTCCACCTGCATATTCATGGTGGAGCGCTTTGTTTCAGGGTCACCGATATACTCCGGAATGTAACTGCCGCCTGCAAGTTCTATCATTTTAGGAATATAATCTGAGGACTGCCTCACCTGAACAAGACCATTTGATGTTATGTAAAAGAAAGCAACTGTCCCACCCGTCTTTTCATCCGCCGTCACCCTCTTTAAAATTTCCGTCTGTTCCTCAAATATCTGCCCGGCTTCCTCTTCTTTTCCGAGCAATGCGCCAAAAAATCTGACCCATTCCACTCTTCCCAACGGATGCGATTCATAGCTGGAATACTCAAGCATCACGGGAATTCCGAAATCCTCCAGTTTTTCAACGACCTCAGGAGCATGAGAAATCATTGTATTTTCTATCGCAAGAGAACAGTCTTTTGAAACAATCAGTTCGTAATCCGGCTTATTATATTTCCCGGCATAAAGGATATCTCCCTTTGCCATGGCTTCTTTTGCAGTTTCAATATACCAGTTTTCTTCCTTTTGCCCGGAAAAGGCGATTGCATCCAAGCCATCCAGTTCACTGAACATATCCATAACAGCAGACGCGACCAGATAAAAATTCTTCAAAGGGCGCTGCAGCACGACAATTCCTTCTTCCGGATTTTCCGGTACCTCTTTGCCTTCCGGCACAATCAGGAACCGCTTTCCATCCATCGTTGTCGTCAGCAATGTATAACCGCCTTTATAATAGTCTACCGTAAAATTTTCAGCATATTGCAGCTCCATGCTGCTTTCATAAACAAGGCCCGACTGCGTCTGTCTCTCTTCCTGTCCAGATGCCGTAACTGTCGTTTCCGTATCGTT
>JBJEJG010000165.1:0-1939 GCA_051877795.1 Acetatifactor sp. | reverse complement strand
CGCTGACCTCAAATAAAAACGAGCAGCTCGGGAAGATTCCTGGGCTGCTCTGTTATTGAGACAATGCGTATTCCTTCCCGCTCAAAGCATCTGCACTTCCCAAAGGGGATCCTCAGACAAATGCCGCTCATATCGTTCTTGCAGTAATATATAGCGTTTATCTGTTCCAAGTTGAAATTCCGGATCTCCTTTCTCAAGCCAGCTTCCCCTGGCTCTGCGAAAACAACGGCAGGTATAGCTGCCTTCCGGCAAAATAAATACTTTTTCTTGATTCTCCATGCATTCCATCTCGTTATATGCAAAACAACGGATTTTGCTTTTCTCCGTCATATAGAGTAGTCCCTGCTTATAGCGGCTCGTGTAATTTTCCTTTTCCCAGCGGCAATACAGTTCCGTCATGGCCTGGATATACTGTTTTTGCGTTGGGTATAAATCATCCATCGGTTCCAAGAGTAGATACCTGTTTTGATAAAACTGTGCATAAGGTTTTTCATACTCTGAGAGGCTCTCGCTTTCCTCCAGATGGCGGGACATATTGTTCAATTTAGCTACCGTCCTGTTTATACGGGCAATCTCCTGTTCTGCCATGCGCGTTCCATCCTGAAGGATTAGGTCAATATCCAGAACGCCTTTTTCATCCAGATAGGTTGGAAAGCGTTTTAATGGAATCCCCAGTTCCACACAGGTAAGAATAAAGTCAAGAACCACCATCTGCTCCATTGTATAGTAGCGGTAACCAGTTTCGTGATTTACATATGCCGGAAGCAGGATGCCGATTTTCTCATAATAGCGCAGGGCTTTCACTGTAATCTTTTTCAGACGGGCAACCTCACCGATGGACAAATAATCGTTCATTTGCACGCCTCCTATTGACTCGTCCCCTGGGGTATAGTATATATTTTATCATACCACAGCAGGGTGACCTGTGCAATGACAAAACCAGGCTCTGCCAAAGATGACGGAGGAAATGTATGGGTATTACATATAACGACAAATCCAAAATTTTTCACATCTTCACCCACAGTACCAGCTATCAGATTCTGCTTTACCGGAACACTTATCCGCTGCACCTATATTGGGGACACCGGATCTACGATGATGCCTGCACCTGGCAGTTGGAGGCTCCATATCGCCGCGCTGATATTCTTCTAAAATCGTCCCCAGACGACGCCATGTTCTCCAGAGAGTATTTACCCTTTGAATATCCCTGCTATGGCACCTCAGATTTCCGTACCCCTGCCTATGGCCTGACCGACAGTCGGGGACTTGGCATCAGTGATGTCCGATTTTCTTCCTGGGAAATCATTTCAGGGAAGCCTCCTCTGGAGGGACTACCATCCAGCTACTGTGAATCCCCGGAGGATGCACAAACCTTGATTCTCATCCTAAAGGATCACGTCTCTGCACTGGAAATCGCACTCTATTACACAGCCTTTGAACACTGCGATGTAATTACCCGTCATGCCCGGATCACAAACGGCGGCCAAGAAACCATTCATCTGAACGGGGCGGTTTCCATGAGCCTGGACATGAAACGCGGTACAGATCAAATGCTCCAACTGTGTGGTACTGCATTACGGGAAACCCATATAGAAAAGCGCCCCCTGGGGACTGGCATCACCGCCATTGAGAGTCTGCGTGGAATCTCCTCTCATCAGGCCAATCCTTTCGCAGCGTTCGTCAACAACAACACAACCGAAACCCAGGGCGAAGTATTTGCTGTCAGCTTGGTCTACAGCGGCAATTTCCGCATTCAAGCAGAAAAGGATATGTACGGATGTATGCGGCTACAAGCAGGAATACACCCCTACCAATTCCGCTGGCAACTTCCACCCGGCAGCAGCTTTACGACACCAGAGGCCTTACTGGTTTATAGCCACGAAGGCTTGGGTACCATGAGTCGCTGCTTCCACCGTTTTCTGCGCAAACATATTTCCCG
>JBJEJG010000164.1:0-9645 GCA_051877795.1 Acetatifactor sp. | reverse complement strand
ATAAAAATATGGACGAGCTTTGGAATGCGGTCTATGAAAAGGCTGCTGTATTTTTTCAGGATTATTACAGCCTGTATCCAAGAATGGGCAAGGCGCCCTTTGCAAATTTGGGAATGGCTTATATTGCTTTTGCACGCGAAGAGAAGCATCTTTTTGAACTTCTCTTTGTGAATGAGGGGAACGGAATCGGCAAAAAGAGCATGTATGAGCTTTTGAACGGCTCAGAGGGAAATGTCGTCTATGAAATCAATCTTGCAAAAGCGTCCGGGTGCGCCAATCCGGAGGATTTGTTTATGAAAATGTGGATTTTCATTCACGGGGCGGCTTGTATGTCCCTGACAGGTGATTATGACCTTACGGATGTGCAGACACTGGAACTGCTGGAGCATTCCTATCGGGATTTTGCAGCAGAAAGCAGATAATAGGAGCCGGTGACAATGGAGAAACATTACGATATTTTAAGCAGAATATCAGAACGCTATGATAAGATGAGCAAAAGCCACAAGACCATTGCGAAGTTCATTTCAGAACATTATGATCAGGCGGTTTTCATGACAGCCGCAAAGCTGGGAGAAACTTTAGGAATAAGTGAATCGACGGTAGTACGGTTTGCCTCCGGAATCGGCTATGACGGATATCCGGAGTTTCAGAAAGCGCTGGAGGAATGCGTGAGGGGAAAACTCAGCAGCGTACAGCGAATGGATGCCAAGTATGGCAAAAGTTCACAGTCGGAGGTGCTGACTTCCGTTCTGACGGCTGATATTGAAAAACTGCAGCATACAATAGAAAATCTTGATCCGGCTGCCTTTGAGTCGGCAGTGAATACCATTCTGGAGGCGGAAAATATCTATATTATGGGCCTGCGGAGTAATGAACCGCTGGCAGAGTTTCTGCACTTTTATCTGAATATGATTCGTGGAGGGGTAGTGCTGTTAAAGACAACCAGTGTCAGTGAAACCTTTGAGCAGATGATTCGAATTAATGAAAAGGACTGTTTTATCGGCATCAGTTTTCCACGTTATTCCATGCGGACCCTGAAAGCAATGGAGTTTGCCAGTGATATGAATGCGAAGGTGATTGCTATAACGGATTCCGTAAATTCCCCCATGAGCTTATATTCCTCCTGCAATCTGCTGGCGCGCAGCGATATGGTTTCCATCGTGGATTCTCTGGTGGCTCCTTTAAGCGTTATCAATGCACTGGTGGTGGCTCTTTGCCTGAAGTGCCCGCAGAATGTGAAGAAGAATCTGGAGAGACTGGAAGAAACCTGGAATAACTATCAGGTATATTTAAACGATGAAATCAACTTTATTGATGATGAACCGATACTGAATTATTCCCTTCGCCGGGAGGAACAGGACAGATGAAACGAGTAATTGTCATTGGCGGCGGGGCGGCGGGCATGATGGCAGCTGTAGCAGCTGCCGATGCCGGAGCGGCAGTGGTTCTGCTTGAGAAAAATGAAAAGCTGGGGAAAAAGCTTTTTATAACCGGTAAGGGGCGCTGTAATGTTACAAACGGGGCAGATATGGATACCCTGTTTGCGAATGTCTGCACGAATCCGAGGTTCCTGTACAGCGCTTTCTATGGCTTTGATAATTACGCAGTGATGGAATTTCTGGAACAGGCGGGGTGCCCTTTAAAAACCGAACGGGGCGACAGGGTATTTCCGGTTTCAGACCATTCCTCCGATGTCATTGCGGCTTTTCAGAGGGAACTGAAAAAAAGGGGAGTGGAAATCCTTCTGAATACGGAGGTGCAGAGCCTGAACGTGGAAGAAAACTGCGTTAAGGGAGTACGACTGAAGAATGATAAATTTATGACCGGAGACAGAGTCATTGTGTGTACAGGCGGTGCTTCTTATCCCTCCACGGGTTCCACGGGGGACGGCTATCGTTTCGCTGAAGAAACGGGTCATAAAGTGATAAAGACATACCCCTCGCTTGTTCCGTTCCAGGTGAAGGAAGCATGGTGCGGGCAGCTGATGGGGCTTTCCCTGAAAAATGTATCCGTGCGTTTGAAGTGTGCGGGAAAAGAGGTTTACGAAGGGTTCGGAGAAATGCTGTTTACGCATTTCGGAGTCAGCGGACCGCTGATTTTGTCAGCCAGCAGCTATTATGTCCACGGCGCAGAGGCAGAGCTTTTTATCGATTTGAAACCCGCTATGGATATGGAACAGTTGGATAAGAGAATTCTTCGGGATTTTGAGGAAAATAAAAACAAACAGTTTAAAAATTCGCTGGGAGGACTATTCCCTGTAAAGCTGATTCCTGTGATGGTGGAATTGTCGGGAATTAACCCCGATAAGAAAGTAAATGAGATTACCAGAGAGGAGAGAAGACGTTTTCTGGAACTGATAAAAAAACTGCCGCTGACGGTGACGGGAACCAGAGACTTTGCAGAGGCAATCATCACGAGAGGTGGAGTCTCGGTGAAAGAAGTGAATCCTTCTACCATGGAGTCTAAGAAGGTAAAGGGGCTTTATTTTGCAGGCGAGGTGCTGGATGTGGACGCATTGACAGGAGGCTTTAACCTTCAGATCGCATGGTCTACAGGGCACTTGGCGGGAGAAAGCCAGGGTGCATGTTAAATCCTGCCTGGATTGCTCTGCAGGGAGCGCCGGTCTGAAATGCCCGGTTGGGAGTAATTTGAAAAAAGAGACGGAGGATATAGGTATGAGTTACAATATAGCAATTGACGGACCTGCGGGAGCAGGGAAAAGCACCATTGCCAGGGCAGTGGCACAAAAGATGAAATTGATTTATGTGGACACGGGCTCCATGTATCGTGCCCTTGCGTTTTTTATGCTTTCTGAAAAGGTGGATTTGCAGGATACGGCATCCGTTATAAAAAAATGTGGGGAAGCGGATGTCACCATACGTTATGAAGATGGTGTCCAGGTCGTGCTGCTGAACGGGAAGAATGTGAATGCATTCTTACGTACAGAGGAAGTTGGAAATGCAGCTTCTGCCATAAGTCCCATTCCTGAAGTTAGAAAAAAGCTTGTGGAATTACAGCGGAAACTGGCGGCAGAGAGTGACTGTATCATGGACGGGCGCGACATCGGAACCTGCGTACTGCCGAATGCTCAGGTGAAGATTTATCTGACAGCCAGCAGCGCAGTTCGTGCAAAACGCAGGTATGATGAACTGACTGCAAAGGGTGAATCCTGTGACCTGCAGAAAATACAGGCAGATATTGAAGAGCGCGATTATCGTGATATGCACAGGGAGACATCTCCCCTGAAGCAGGCGGATGATGCGTTTTTGGTGGATACCTCGGACATGACTGTCGAGGAAGTCATCGAAAAAATAATTTCTTTGTGCGCATATCCACAGTAAATATAGGGAAATGAGGTTTTTATGGAGATTAGACTGGCAGAATGCGCCGGCTTCTGCTTCGGCGTGAAGCGGGCTGTAGATACAGTGTATGAACAGCTTGAAAAAGGAAAAACTATTTATACCTATGGACCCATTGTCCACAATGAGGAAGTGGTAAGGGAACTGGTGGAAAAGGGAGTCAGGGTTCTGGAAAACAAAGAGGCGCTGGAGGCACTGGAGCCTGCCGCGGAGAGCGGACAGGCAGCGGTAATCATACGAGCCCACGGTGTCCCGGAGGAAATATATCGTATTCTGGAACAAAAAGGGCTGGAATGCATTGACGCCACCTGTCCTTTTGTAAAACGCATTCATAAAATTGTGGAGCAGGAGAGCAGGGCAGGCAGTCATATCGTCATTGTGGGAAATCCCGGTCACCCGGAGGTAGAAGGTATTGTGGGCTGGTGCAAAGGGCCGGCCACCGTGCTGGAGGACCCTGAGGAAGCAGAACGATTTATTCCACCGGACGAAAAAAAGCTGTGTATCGTATCTCAAACGACATTTAACTACAATAAATTTCATTATATAGTTGAAATTTTTCAAAAAAAAGGTTACAATGTTATTGTTGTGAACACTATATGTAACGCAACGGAAGAACGGCAGCGTGCCGCAAAAGCTCTTGCGGCGGAGGCTGACGTTATGATTGTAATAGGAGGGAAGCACAGCTCCAACACGCGCAAGCTGTACGATATTTGTAGTGAGGAATGTGCAAATACCTATTTTATACAGACACTGGATGACTTGCATTTAGAACTACCTAAAGCTGTCCGCCTGGTGGGTATTACAGCGGGGGCTTCCACCCCAAATAAATTAATCGAGGAGGTTCAAAATTATGTCAGAATTAACTTTTGAACAAATGTTGGAAGATTCAATTAAGACAATACATGCAGGAGAGGTAGTCGAAGGTACAGTCATCGATGTCAAGTCTGATGAAATCGTATTGAACATCGGATATAAATCCGACGGTATTCTTACCAAAAATGAGTACACCAATGATTCAAGCGTCGACCTGCGTACCGTGGTAAAACCCGGTGATACCATGGAAGTAAAGGTATTGAAGGTAAATGACGGAGAAGGACAGGTTGTCCTGACCTACAAGCGTCTTGCAGCAGACAGAGGAAACAAGAGAATTGAGGAGGCCTTCAACAACAAGGAAGTACTCAAGGCTACCGTGGCACAGGTACTGGAAGGCGGTTTAAGCGTTATCGTTGACGAGGTTCGGATTTTCATCCCTGCAAGCCTTGTTTCCGATACCTATGAGAAGGATTTGACAAAGTATGCGGGACAGGAGATTGAGTTTGTAATCAGCGAATATAATCCCAAGAGAAGAAGATATATCGGCGACCGCAGACAGCTTGTTGCAGCCCAGAAGGCAGAGCAGCAGAAGGAACTGTTCGCAAGAATTCATGAGGGCGATGTGGTTGACGGTGTTGTAAAGAATGTTACTGATTTCGGCGCTTTCATTGATTTGGGTGGCGCAGACGGTCTGCTTCACATTTCTGAAATGTCCTGGGGACGTGTTGAGCATCCTAAGAAGGTGTTTAAGGTTGGTGACCAGCTGAAGGTTCTGATTAAGGAAATCAGCGGCAACAAGATTGCACTTTCTCTCAAATTTGATGATGCAAATCCCTGGAAGGATGCTGCTTCCAAGTATGCGGTTGGAAATGTAGTGACCGGTAAGGTTGCCAGAATGACTGACTTTGGTGCATTTGTAGAGCTGGAGCCCGGTGTAGATGCTCTGCTTCATGTTTCTCAGATTTCAAAGGAGCATGTGGAGAAACCTGCTGATGTATTAAGTGTTGGAGAGGAAGTAACAGCAAAGGTTGTTGACTTCAACGAGGCAGACAGGAAGATTTCCCTGAGCATTAAGGCTTTGCTTGCTCCCGAACCTTCTGAAGCGGCTGATGACTCTGATGCGGATGTGGTTTCTGTAGATATTGATGCAGTTATCGCGGCACAGGATGAGGAAGACGCTCAGTAATTTGTGCATAGAGAACGCAATACATTAGGATAATGAATCAGGATGGTGCATGCATGGCATATGATTATGAGTACCTTAAGAAAGAAGTGCTGGCGCTGACGGCGATTGATTTGAACTGCTATAAAGAAAAGCAGATGAAGCGTCGCATTGATACGCTGATTGCCAAAAACAAGATTGACGGCTATGACAAGTATGTACAGGGATTAAAGACAGACAAGGTGTTGTTTGAAGAGTTTGTCAATTATATCACTATCAATGTTTCCGAATTCTACAGAAATCCGGAACAGTGGAAGCTGATGGATGAGCAGGTGATTCCCGAACTGATTCAGAAGTTTGGAAAAAACCTGAAAATCTGGAGTGCTGCCTGCTCTACGGGAGATGAGCCCTATTCTCTGGTGATGGCGTTGTCAAAACACCTTCCCCTGAGCAATATTAAAATATTTGCCACTGATTTGGACAAGCAGGTGATTGCAAAGGCAAAGGTGGGGCTCTATTCTGAAAAAAGTATTCTGTCGGTGCCCGATGATTTGAAAAAAAAGTATTTTACTCAGGTGGGTCCCTCTTATAAGATTTCAGACGAAATTAAGGCAAGAGTAGAGTTTAAGGAGCATAATCTGCTTCGCGATGTTTATCCTACAGACTGTCATTTGATTGTCTGCCGGAATGTCCTGATTTATTTTACCGAGGAAGCCAAGGACGAGGTGTTCCGCAAATTTTATAAGTCTCTGGCAAGTGGCGGAGTGCTTTTTATCGGAAGTACGGAACAGATTATCAATTATAAAGAGATTGGATATGAGAGGAAGAATTCATTCTTCTATCAGAAGCCATAGAAAAGAAAAGGAACTCCGTAGGAGTTCCTTTTTGAGTTTGAAGGACGGATATTAATAGGTTGATGCCATCATGGTAAGGATGTGGGAGGCATATTTACAGAATGCCTGACGGTCTTTTTTCAGTTCATCCGTTAATTCAAAGAAAAGTTCCTTGCTTTTGTAATCACGTTTAAAGAACGGCTCAAACAAAACATCCCATTGCGGCAGATAATTGGCAAACTTTCTCGTGTAACATGTTGCGGCGGTTGCGGTGACACGGTGCTCCCTGTCAACAAAACCTGCAACGGACTTATGGAGAGCCACATCTTCGGTAGGAAGATAATAGTAATCGTGGTAATTGGAGTAGAAGTATTTCAATTCCTCCTCGTAGATAGGAACCTTCAAGGCGGCTTCCGAGCCATCTCCTCTGAAGTAGCAGTTTCCGACAGAGGCAGTGACCGGTTTGGGGAGAGACTGCTCCAGAGCCAGGGTAATAATCAGTTCCTTACGTTTTCCTCCGGTTACATCACGATAGGAATTTGCCTGCACCTTTTTTGCCTTTACAGGTTGGTTAAACAAATCATAATAAGACAGCATAGGTAAGGTTTCCAGCATGCCCTTCAGGTCGTCGGCATTGTGAAGGAAAAGGGCGTTCTCAGAAAACTCGGTTGGATTTTTTACATAGTCATGATAAATACCAATCAGTTCGCCGCCGGAGAATACATCCTTTCTGTCGATGCCGAGAAACTGCTCCAGTGTTTTCTGTTTGCAGTTGGGAAGCTTCAGGAAAAACTTGTAGGGGGCGATGCGCTTGTAGAGGTCGATGCCCTGAAAGTCTTCAAAGCTGTAGGGAAGAGAAAGCTGCTCGCATTTCTGGGTGATGAACGGCAGGTCAAAGTTGTTGCCGTTAAAATGAATCAAATAGCGGTAAAGCTTTGCAAATTCGAAAAAGGCTTTCAGAATGTCGGCTTCCTGGCTGTAATCCTCAGCCATCCATTGAATGGTTCTCCACTTGCCCGCGAGATAATATGCACAGCCAATCAGATAGAGATAGGAAGAGCGCGCTGTAAACCCTGTGGTTTCAATATCAATAAAGAGGATGCGCTCAAGGGGCGCAAGTCTGTCTAAAGGATAGGAAATAGAAAAATTTTCCAGCGTTTCCTCGGATATTCTCATGGCAACCTCCATTTTTGAATATAAGTGAATAAGATTATTTTACCATAAAAATGATTTTTGAGTAGTATTTTGGAAAAAAAAATAGTATATTTAAGATGCACATTAAGAGAAAGGATATGGGAGAGTATGGCAAAGTTGACGTTTGTGGGTGGTATCCATCCATATGATGGAAAAGATTTATCCAAAAATATGCCTATTCAGGATGTCCTGCCTAAGGGGGAACTGGTATATCCGCTGTCCCAGCACATCGGTGCGCCGGCAAAAGCAATTGTAGCAAAGGGCGACAGAGTGCTGACGGGACAAAAAATAGCGGAGAGCGGAGGGTTTGTGTCGGCTCCGATTTATGCCTCTGTGTCGGGAACAGTGAAGGCGATTGAGCCGCGGCGTGTTGTGACGGGAGATCTCGTCATGAGCATTATTGTGGAAAATGACGGTTTGTATGAAGATGTCGGCTTTTATCCGACAGCGCCTTTAGATAAGCTTGGCCGGGAGGAAATACTTGACATTATCAGAGAGGCCGGCATTGTCGGCATGGGAGGCGCGGGCTTTCCGACACATGTTAAGCTGTCGCCGAAGGAGCCGGAAAAAATAGAATATGTGATTGCCAACTGCGCGGAGTGTGAACCATATCTGACCTCCGACTACAGAAGAATGCTGGAGGAGCCTGAAAAGTTGATCGGCGGGTTGAAAATCATCCTCCGGCTTTTTGAGAATGCCCAGGGAATTCTTGCAGTGGAGGATAACAAACCAGATTGTATTTCCCTTCTGAGGCAGCTTACAAAGGACGAGCCGAGAATCAGTGTAAAGGCGTTAAAGACAAAATACCCTCAGGGCGGTGAGAGGGCACTGATTTACGCGACCACAGGAAGAAAAATCAATTCGACTATGCTGCCTGCCGATGTGGGCTGTGTAGTCAATAATGTAGATACAATTGTGGCCATATATCGTGCAGTTGCAGAGGGGAGACCTTTGATTGAGCGGATTGTCACCGTTACGGGTGATGCAGTGGCACAGCCCAGAAATTTCCGGGTACGTATCGGTACCAGTTATCAGGAACTGCTGGAGGAAGCCGGTGGATTTAAAGAGAAGCCGGAGAAAATTATCTGCGGCGGGCCTATGATGGGCTTTGGTATGTTTGACTTGAATGTACCTACCACAAAGACATCCACAGCGCTTCTCGGTCTTTCAAAGGATGATGTGTCTGCCATGGAGCCGGGGCCATGTATCAACTGCGGAAGATGCGTGGAAGTATGTCCTGGCAGAGTTATTCCAAGCAGGCTGGCTGATTATGCAGAGCACTTTGATGAGGAGGCTTTTCTTGCCAACCACGGTATGGAATGCTGTGAGTGTGGCTGCTGCAGCTTTATCTGTCCCGCAAAAAGACCGTTGACTCAGGAAATCAAGTCCATGCGCAAGCTTCAATTATCCAAGAGAAAAAAGTAGGAGGAACTCATGAGCGAATTGTATAAAGTATCGTCTAATCCTCATATTCGTTCCAAGGTGACCACGAATGGCATTATGCTGGCAGTTATTGTTGCATTGATGCCGGCCACCGGTTTCGGAATATACAATTTCGGTCCCAGGGCGCTGGCAGTGGTTCTGGTGACTGTTGCAAGCACCGTTTTGACAGAGTTTTTATTCGGACTGTATAAGAAGAAAATGACTATCACCGATTTGTCGGCAGTGGTGACAGGACTTTTGCTTTCCTTAAATCTGCCGGTGACGATTCCATTGTGGATGGCGGCATTGGGCGGTGTATTTGCCATCCTTGTGGTGAAAATGCTGTTTGGCGGCCTGGGGCAGAATTTCATGAATCCGGCTCTGGCAGCAAGGTGTTTTCTTTTGATTTCCTTCCCCACTGCCATGACTGCCTTCGAGTGTGATGCCTATACGGGTGCAACGCCGCTGGCGGCTTTGAAGGCGGGAGAGCAGGTCAATGTTCTCGATATGGTAATGGGAAGAACCGCCGGCACCATCGGAGAAACTTCAGTGATTGCACTGATTGTCGGAGCCTGTTTTTTAATCCTCCTCGGTGTAATTGACCTTCGGGTTCCCGGAAGCTACATAGTAACGTTTGTATTGTTTGTCGGTATTTTCGGCGGACACGGCTTTGAACCTGCATATCTGACTGCACAGCTTGCGGGAGGAGGTCTGATGCTTGGTGCTTTCTTTATGGCTACGGATTATGTCACACGGCCTATTACAATAAAAGGCCAGTATGTTTATGGAATCTTTCTCGGACTGATGACCGGAATCTTCCGTATTTTCGGACCGGGGTCAGAGGGCGTTTCCTATGCGATTA
>JBJEJG010000163.1:28770-43952 GCA_051877795.1 Acetatifactor sp. | reverse complement strand
CATGAAAAAAATCTTTATCAGTGCAGATCTGGAGGGCTGCAGCGGTGTGACAGCCTGGTGTGAGACGGAAATCGGGCAGCCGGGTTATCAGGAGGCACGCAGACAGATGTCGCTTGAAGTAGCGGCAGCGTGCAGGGCAGCCATTGCGGCAGGATATGAAGTGGTCGTAAAGGACAGTCATGATTCCGGCAGAAATATTGATGCCAATCTGCTGCCTCGAGGAGTCCAGCTGATTCGCGGTTGGATGAACAGCCCTCTGTCCATGATGGGCGGATTGGATGAAACCTTTGCCGGGGCAATGTACATCGGCTACCATTCTCCCGCCGGAAGCAATACAAGCCCGCTTGCCCATACCATGGATAACAATAAATTCAATTGGCTGAAAATTAACGGAAATTTAGTATCAGAATTTGATATACATGCGCTGCTTGCGGATGAGATGGGGGTGCCTTCTCTGTTTTTGTCGGGAGATAAGGGAATCTGTCTGAGAGCGGAAACCGTTTATCCGGGAATCGGAACCTTTTCCACAAAGGAAGGAATCGGCGGTGCAACCTGGAGCGTTCACCCGGAAGAGGCGATAGAGGGAATCGAAAAGACAGTGGAGAAAGCACTGAAGAATCCTGCAAAGGTAAGACCGCTTGAGGATTCCTACACACTGGTTATCTGTTTCAAAAATCACAGGGATGCGAGAAGTGCTTCCTGGTATCCGGGAGCAGAGCAGCTGGATGAATATACCGTTTCCTATACGGCGTCCACTCCCTTTGAACTTGCCACTGCAAGAATGTTTATGACAAAATGAGTATGGAGGAGCTTAAGAATGTATCGGGCGTAAGGTCTCAGGATGCATGTCTCAGGCTCCTCATAATTTTTCTAATCAGTTTAAAAAGTAATACTACGAGAAGAACCGCCAATGTAATAATCAGTATCACTGCCAGAACGATAATGATGGCATACTTATTTGGATTTTTTACCAAATCCAAAAGGCTTGTACTGTCCTCCACAACCTTGTGCCCCTGGGCTTCGCTGTAGGAGGCGGGAATATTGGAGATGCCGTCTCCGTCTGTGTCCTCAAAGGTTTCCAGGTATGCTGCGATGGCGGCCCAGGCTTTCAGCTCCTGCCCGTCTGAAGTGATGATGGCATCCTCGATGTTTTCAATGGGAGTGCCGTCCGCAAATTTTGGCTGGATGGACAGGATACCCATAGACACATCCTTGACAGTGCCCAACATCTGTCCGCTGTACAGGTCGCAAACAACGCGGTATAGTCTGTCATCTTCGATTTCTGTCCGGCTGCCGTCGGCAGCAGTCATGTATACATCCGTCACCTTGTTCAGAATCATGCGGTGAGGATTGTAGGAGAAATTTATCCCGCTGAGGTATAGTCTTGCTGATGTCATGAAATCGGATACGGAAGCGTCAATTTCCGCTCCCGTCTTTAATTCTGCTCCCGTGAGATATATGCTGATCAGAGGATAGCCGGGAATGCCGTCTGTACCGATTCCGAGGGAATAAGCGTTAAATACATCTTCGACAGTGATGTCACCTTTTGCAAAGGTATCCCGGACACAGCCGGAGGGAACAAGAGCTACGTCAGCCGGGTGTTCATCGCCGGTATCGGAGTTGTTCACGGCGTACAAAAAGGCATCTGATAACAGATTGCCCAGATTATGGTCGGTGTGAAGATTGTACAAATCTTCGGAGGTGGCGAACACAATGTCATTTTGTGCCAGCACCTGATCTCTGGTATATTCAAACCGGGACAGATAGGAGCTGTCTACGATTTCCATAAAGCTGTCAATCTTTTCCTGAGTGGGCTTGTCCGCTTCAATGGCAGGGGAGATGGGAAGGAGAGCGTATCCCGTCATTTCCCAGCGTCCGTCTGCTCTCTGGGTCATAGAGAGGGTTCCCAGGTTTTTGCCGTATTCACCACAGGACGCAATGTAGGTGTCCCCATGCCGGATAGGCTCATTCAAGATAGTGTGTGTATGTCCGCTGATAATCAGGTCGATGTCAGGTACATTTTTAGCCAGAATTTCATCCTCGGATTTATTTTCGTTCTCGTTGGTTCCGCTGTGAGAGACACAGACAATCATATCTACATCCTCATCCGCCTGAATTTTTGCCACAGTTTCTGCTGCCGCCTCGGAGGCATCCCGGAACTTCAGTACGCAGGTGGGAGCACAGGAGAGAGAGTCCTCACCAAAAATGCCCAGCACGGCAATTTTTACATCTCCTTTTGTGATAACGATGTAATCCTTCATACCATAGCTGTCAAAAGCATTTTTTAACAGCTGTTGTTCCTCGGTCAGTCCTTCTGCTTCCATGGAGGTCCAGTCAATGTTGCAAAGCACCATGGCAGGAACAGGTTCTCCACTTTCCTTTGCTGCATTCAGAGTTCCCGCAAGTCCCGCGGAACGATAGTCGAATTCATGGTTTCCAAGCGTAGTTACTTCACATTCCAGGGCGCCCAGCATACGCAGCTCGGCGGCTTCCGTGTCGTAAATCGTCTGTACCAGAGTGCCCATGGAAAAATCCCCGGCATCAATGACAAGTGTGTCAGGATTCTCTTTTTTTGCTTCGTTAATCAAGGTCTTTATGCCGGCAAAACCGCCTACCTCTGCCTTCTCACCATCCTGAACAGTGAGAAAGCTGTCCAGATGAGAGTGCGTGTCGTGCAGAAACAGGATGTCCATCTCTCTTCCGGTATACTGTGTGGAAGTCTCTGCCCGGCTTACAGAAGGTGTAAAGACAGACAGGGAAATAACCGCAGCAAGACAAAAGCCAATTATTTTGAAAGAGTCTTTCAGCTTCATACTTCAAAATGCTCCTCTAAGAAATTATCATACTTTCATATGAATTCCATACGAATCAATTATATAATCATTTCAGCTGTCTGCGCAAGGATACTTTATGCCAATTTGTGGAAGTAATTGCAACAGCGGTGAAATTCGCATTGAAAAGACAGAGTAAATCAGCTAAGATGTTTTTATAAGGCATACAAAACAGGGGATAAATTGAAAAAGAGAAAGGTGGTTTTTTATGGAGAGATGGGCGAGAGCAAAATATCAGCCGGTACTTCCCATGGGCAGGGACGGACAGAGACTTACGGCTTGTAAGGAGCATGTCACACTTTCCAAAGAAGCGGCAAAGGAAGGCATGGTTCTGCTGAAAAATGAAAAAAATGTACTGCCGCTGAAGAAGGGAAGCAGGGTTGCTTTATTCGGCAAGGGAACCTTCGACTATGTAAAGGGTGGCGGCGGCAGCGGAGATGTGACAGTCTCATATACCTGTTGTCTGTATGACGGCTTCAAACAGCTGGCGGACAGGGTAAGCGTTTTTGAGGAACTGGCTGACTTTTACAGAGAAAATGTAAAAAAACAGTATGCAGAGGGAAAAGCGCCGGGAATGACGGTGGAACCCGAGGTTCCCTCTGAGCTTTTAAAAAAGGCAAGAGGATATAGTGACACAGCTGTCATAAGCATCTGCCGGTTTTCCGGCGAGGGCTGGGACAGAAAGGGTGAAAGCGACTTTTACCTGACAAAGGAAGAGACCGCCATGGTAACGGCGGTGACGGAAGCCTTTGACAAGGTTATTGTGGTAATGAATGTGGGTGGCATGGTTGACACCTGCTGGTTCAGGGAGAATGAAAGAATCCAGGCTGTGCTCATGGCATGGCAGGGCGGCATTGAGGGCGGTTCGGCGGCAGCGGAGCTTCTGATGGGGCTGGGGAACCCTTGCGGGAAGCTTTCGGATACCTTTGCAAAACGTCTGGAGGATTATCCTTCTACTTATAATTTTCATGAATCGGAGGATTATGTGGATTACACGGAGGACATCTACGTGGGCTACCGATACTTTGAGACGATACCCGGAGCTGCGGAAAAGGTAAATTATCCTTTCGGATTCGGATTGTCCTACACAAAATTTTCCCTTGATATGCCTGTGGTGGAAAAAAGAGGACATCACCTGAGAGTCACGGTGGATGTATGTAACATGGGTGATGTACCGGGGAAAGAGGTAGTGCAGGTATACTACAGCGCACCTCAGGGCAGGCTCGGAAAGCCCGCGAGAGAGCTGGTGGCCTTTGGCAAGACACGTCTGCTTGCTCCCGGTGAGACGCAGAAAGTGGTGCTCCGTTTCCAGATTAACGATATGGCTTCCTATGATGATCTGGGTAAGATAAAGAAAGCGGCCTATGTGCTGGAAAAAGGAGAGTATCATTTTTACATAGGAACCTCTGTGAGAGATACAGTGGAGGATAACTATGTGATGATGCTGGAGGAGGATGTTATCGTGGAGCAGCTCTCCTCGAAAATGGTTCCCACACAGTTGAAGAAGAGAATGCTGTCTGACGGTCAGTATGAAGAGCTTCCTGTGGGAGAGCCTTATGATACTGATGAAAATGTGCTGGAAAGACAAGATGCTGAAGCACTGGATGGCTTCAGCCCTTCCGTAAAATACCGCCCCGGGCGTGTTGTTTGGAAGAAGGAAGAGATTCATAGCCTGAGCGAGGTGGCGGAAGGTGCTTTGTCCATGGAAGCTTTTCTGGCACAGCTGTCCGACGAAGAGCTTGCCGGACTTCTGGGCGGGCAGCCCAATCTGGGAGTGGCGAATACCTTCGGCTATGGTAATCTGCCGGAATATGGGGTGCCGGGAATTATGACGGCGGACGGGCCTGCAGGTCTGCGTATCAATCCGGAGTGCGGCATCTGTACCACGGCATGGCCCTGTGCCACAATGCTGGCATGTACCTGGAATCCTGAACTGGTTGAGCGTGTCGGTGAAGCGGGCGGCGCGGAAGTGAAAGAGAATAATATTGCTGTCTGGCTGACTCCTGCAGTGAATATTCACAGAAGTCCGCTGTGCGGCAGGAACTTTGAGTACTATTCAGAGGATCCCTTCCTTACCGGAAAAATGGCGTCGGCTATGGTGAAGGGCATTCAGAGTAACCATGTGGCGGCGACTGTGAAGCATTTTGCCCTGAATAATAAGGAGACGAACCGGAAGAACAGTGATTCCCGGGCTTCGGAGAGGGCAATCCGGGAGATTTATCTGAGGGCTTTTGAAATCATTGTAAAGGAGGCAAAGCCATGGAGCATCATGTCCTCCTACAACATTATTAACGGTCACAGGGCATCGGAAAACAGAGAACTGCTGGAAGACATTCTGCGCAGCGAGTGGGGATTCGATGGTATGGTAACTACGGACTGGTGGACCTTCGGTGAGCACTATAAAGAAGTCAAGGCAGGGAATGATGTTAAGATGGGCTGCGGTTATCCGGAAAGAATTCTGGAAGCCATGGAAAAAGGAGCTGTTACCAGGGAAGAACTGGAGGTCTGCGCAAAACGGGTTCTGGGGTTAATCCTGAGAATTGATTAAGTTTCTTTCTTAAAATTTAATGTTTCTTTTCGTGCTTTTAAAGAAGAAATATGCTATAGTCAATGTGGCTGTCTGTGGAATCGGATTCGCGGACAGCCACAGTTCTTATTTTATGGTTTAGAAAGGTTTTATTTTTCATGAGCAGAAAGAATGACAGTGCAAATGAAATGGAGCAGATTCAGAGAGGGCTGGAAGCATTTCTGGATCAGGAGATGGAAGAGATGAAGACAGACAGTAGGAGAAAAGGCGGAGAGCCAAAACGCAGTGGGCAAAATCATGTACAGCGAAGCCGGCAGCCGCAGATATATACATTGGAGGATTGGGACAGCCCGGAGGAGCCTGTCAGAAAAAGGACATCCTCTGGAAAAGGGACATCTTCAGCAGGAAAGGCATCCTCCGGGAAAAGGCCGGAAGGAACGCATCGGGAACGGACAAAACAAAAATACACGGCAGAAAATACAGGCAGATCCGGCACGATGAGGGAATCCGACAGAAGTACCGGGAAAAATAAGAAAAAGAAAAGAAAGCGCAAGTCACGTATCAGGCGTTTCCTTATGGCCGTCGTTCTCATCATCGCTTTGTTAGGTGTGGGCTTGTACAGTTTGGTGGGTGTAGTGTATAATAAACTTAATTATGAGGAGGTTGCATCCGTGTCCGATATGCCTATGCAGGAGGACGACGTGGTAAATGTGCTTCTCATTGGAAATGATTCCCGTCAAAATGGAGAGGATGGCCGCTCTGATGCCATGATTTTGTTGTCTGTCAGCAGCAGGACAAAAACCATTTATATGACCTCCCTCTTGCGGGATATGTATGTAGAGATACCGGGGCATGACGGCAACCGTCTGAATGCAGCCTATTCCTTTGGTGGTGCAGAGCTGCTGATGGAGACAGTGGAGAAGAATTTTGACATTCCCGTAAACCGATATGTGCAGGTAAACTTTGAAGCCTTTGCCAATCTGCTGGACGCAGTGGGAGGCGTTGATTTGGAGCTGACCTCAGAGGAGGTGGAGTATGTCAACGGCTATCTGGTGGAGTACAATATGCTGACGGACAGACCGCAGGGGACGGACAACCTGGATCCCTCTGTCAGTGGTCTGATTCACCTGAATGGGCCGCAGGCTCTGGCATATTGCAGGAACCGTTATCTGGGCACGGATTTTGGAAGGACAGAACGTCAGAGAAAGGTTCTGGAGGCGGTCATCAAAAAGCTGCCGTCAGCGCTTCTCACAAACGGTTCGGAGCTCTTTGACGGACTTTTGCCCAATCTGACAACTAATCTGACGAAGAATGAGTGTTTCCGGCTGAGTCTTATGGCGGGAAAGCTGCTTACTTACGAGATTATTCCTTCCAGCATTCCACAGCCGGGTACCTACAAGGATGCCACAATACGGAAAATGGCTGTATTGGAAGTGGATTTTGAGGCAAACAAAAAATATATAAAGGAAAATATTTATGGAGAATAAGCATATCTGCTTAAGGAGGAAAAAGTATGACAAATATGGTATTTATTTCATTCGTAACGATTATGTGCCTGTATGTTGGCATTAAAATTCTGAGCTCCGAGGAGCGCAACACAGTTTACAACAAGCGTCCCATTGAAGTTGTGGATGTGAAAAAGTATAATCAGTTCTGCGGGTGGCTGACCATTGGCTTCGGCGCGGTGGCTGACTTGACAATTCTTCTCATGGGCAGCTCATCAATATGGCTCAATGTTCTGGGTACTGTACTGCTGATTGTAGAAGCTTTTGTTGTAACAAAAATTTATGCCAAAGTAGAATTCAAAATGCTGAAAAAAAGGTAATATGAAAAATGGGCAGAAAAATATTCAGCTTATTTGCTGTAATGGGCAGTGCCTTCATTCTGGCAGCATGCGGTGATGACATGAACGCTACCGTGCCTGTTGCGGATTCCGTAGACAGTGAGTATGCTGTCGGAGGCAGGCAGCAGGAGAGCTTACAGGAACCCTTGGAGAGTCATAGTCCTATTGAAGTACCGGAGGCTGTGAAGATGGATGAGGTGGAGGAGAAGCCGACACCGGTTCCAACGGAGGAGCCGGGGCGGGCTGAAATCCAAGTCACCATATCGGCAGCCGGAGATGTGACAATGGGAAATTACCTGGGACAGGATTACAGTTATTCGTTCCGTCAGACCTACGAGAAGGTTCAGGATGACAGTTATTTTTTTGAAAATGTCTACGATATTTTCAGTGCCGACGATATGACGTTGGTGAATTTAGAGGGTCCTCTGACGACCGCTAAAGAGGGTCGGACGGAACAGACCTACTGTATCAGCGGCGATCCTGCCTATGCGAGTATTCTGACAGCGGGCAGCGTGGAGGCGGTGAGTATGGCAAACAATCATCGTCTGGACTATTTTGATCAGGGGACACAGGATACCGTGGAGGCAATGGAGGAGCAGGGAATCGTCTATGCCTATGACGGAAATGTAGGTGTATACGAGACAAAGGGAATCCGCATCGGTTATGTGGCGGTCAATGAGGTCGGGCAGGGCGCCGGTGTGGAGAAATATCTTCAGGAGGGTATTGCCGGACTTCAGGAGGAAGAGGTGGATCTGATTCTGACCTGCTGTCACTGGGGAATTGAAAGAGAGTTTTATCCGGAGGACTACCAGAAGAGCCTTGGAAGAAAATGCATAGACTGGGGTGCCGATCTGGTGATTGGCTGTCATCCCCATGTGATTCAGGGAATTGAGGAGTATCAGGGGAAATATATTGTGTACAGCCTGGGAAATTTCTGTTTTGGCGCGAACAGAAATCCGGCAGATAAGGATTGCATCATCTTTCAGCAGACCTTTACCTTTGTGGACGGCGAGAAACAGGAGGAAACGGAGGTAAAAGTAATTCCATGCTCCGTCAGCTCTGTTTCCAATATCAATGACTACAAACCGACTCCTGCTACGGGAAGCGACGCTGAGCGGATTCTTGGCAGATTGAATGAGTATAGTCAGGATTTTGGAGTACAGTTCGATGAAAACGGATATTTGATGAAAGGATTTTAGACAAATGAAAGGCATTTATTTCGACGGAAAAGGTGCATCTTACCGTGAAAATCTGCCCAAACCGGTTCCCGAACCGGGAGAGAGTCTGGTAAAGATTCTGATGGCGGCGGTCTGCAATACGGACAAGGAGATTCTGCGAGGCTACAGACCTGATTTCCGGGGTGTCATGGGGCACGAGTTTGTGGGCGTTGTGCAGGAATCTCCGGACAGTACTCTGGTGGGAAGGCGTGTGGTGGGAGAGCTGAATGCTACCTGCGGAAAATGCATTTATTGTCGGACGGGGCGGTTTACACATTGCAGCAGCAGACGTGTGCTTGGTATGCACGATAAGGATGGGAGCTTCGGAGAGTACATGACGATTGATACGAAGCTTTTACATACGATTCCGGATAATTTGCCCACCGAAAAGGCAATTTATACGGAGCCTCTGGCAGCCGCTTTTGAAATAATGACGCAGGTGTCACTTTCCCCGGAGAAAAATATTGCGGTATTGGGAGACGGCAGACTTGCCTATTGCGTGGTGCAGGCTATGTGTGCAGAGGGCAGGCGCGTAACGGTAGTCGGCAAGCATCCCGAAAAACTGGCATTGTTTGCGCCCTACGCGGATACGACTCTGGAGAGGGACAAGGAAGGGTATGAAATCGTGGTGGAAGCCACAGGCTCTCCCTCCGGGATTTTGCAGGCACTGGAAATGGTGAGGAAAAAGGGAACGATTGTGTTAAAAAGCACTTATGCGGGAGAAGTTTCTTTGCCATTCAGTCAGGTTGCAGTCAATGAAATCAGCATTGTGGGCAGCAGATGCGGCCCCTTTGTACCGGCGATTCAGGCGCTTGCCTCCGGCAAGGCACAATTCCCGGAAATTACCCTGTTCCCCTTGGAGGAATATGAGAAAGCTTTTGAATTTACAGGCTTTAAGGCCGGTTTCCGAGTAAGTACGGTATAGAGTGAAGAGAAAAACAAACGGAGGTAACTATATGGAAAAGAGAAGGATGGAAAAACTGGGAATCGAGACATCCCTTCTGGGATTCGGATGTATGCGTTTTCCTGTGACGGCAGACGGAAAGATTGATGAGCCGCTTGCTGAGAAAATGATGGATAAGGCGATTGCGGCAGGTGTCAACTATATCGATACCGCTTACCCCTATCATGGCGGTGAGAGCGAGACCTTTGTGGGGAAGGTGCTGAAGAAATACGACAGAAGCAGCTTTTATCTTGCGACCAAGCTGCCCTGTTGGAAGGTGAATACGATTGAGGATATTGATGCCATTTTTCAGGAACAGCTTGGGAAGCTGCAGACCGACTACATAGATTTTTATCTGATACATGCTTTGGACAAAGACCGCTTCCACAAAATAGTAGAGCTGGGCGGCGTGGAAAAGCTGGAAGAGCTGAAGGCACAGGGTAAGATTAAATATCTGGGCTTTTCCTTCCATGACAGCTATGATGTCTTTGAGGAGATTGTGAATTACAGAGACTGGGATTTCTGCCAGATTCAGTTGAATTACATGGATGCAAATGAGAGGGAGGAATTTCAGCAGGCAGGTATGAAGGGCTATCGCCTGACGGAGGAAAAGGGGATTCCGCTGGTGATTATGGAGCCTGTGAAGGGCGGCTCTCTGGCAGCCTTTCCTGAGGACATCACGGAGAAATACCGTGCATTGGATTCCGATGCTTCCGTGGCAAGCTTTGCGCTGCGCTGGGTGGGAAGCCTTCCTAACGTCAAGGTGATTCTGAGCGGTATGTCTACCATGGAGCAGGTGGAGGATAATCTGAAAACCTTCTCCGAATTCAGGCCGCTTTCTGAGAAAGAAAGACAAACTATTGATGAGGTTGTGGCTCTGATTAACAGCCGTATTCAAAATGGCTGTACCGGCTGCAGCTATTGTATGCCCTGTCCTGCGGGGGTGGACATTCCCCGCAATTTCCGCATCTGGAATGTTTATCATATGTACCGGAACTACAATATGGTAAAGGATAGATGGGAAAATGGACTCGCCGAAGAAAATAAGGCAAAGAATTGTATTAAGTGCGGCAAATGTGAGAAGGTCTGTCCTCAGAAGCTTTCTATCCGGGAGAATCTGGAGAGAGTACAGGTCGATTTGGACGAAAAGAAGTATATCATCTGATGTATCTGATATAGCGGCTGCGGGCCGGACATCTGTGCCGATTGTACCGGCCGTGGCTCATGAATCATGGAGGAAAGTTTGGAAGTTTACTTCCAGGCTGCTTATTGGTGGCAGTATCGCAAGCAAAGCTTGCGATATGCAGGGGTATAGATATGGAAAAGGCTTTTAAGCTGGATTTTGAAAATGATAAAATCGGAAGCCTGTATGTGAATTGCTGCGGCTGCTCTCAGACAGAAAGCCTTCACAGCTTCGGGCCGGCTTCCAAGCCTCATTATCTGATTCATTACGTGCTCAGCGGAAAGGGAATCTTTCGCTTTCATGACAAGGAGTACCGTCTGGAGGCCGGATACGGCTTCCTGATACAGCCTAATGAGCTTGCATTTTATCAGGCAGATGCAGATGACCCATGGAGCTATCTCTGGGTAGGATTTGGAGGCAGCCGTGCGGAGGAGTATCTGACCTCTATGGGATTGTCCGCAAGACATCCTATTTTTTCCTGCAGCCGTGATGAGGAACTGTATGCAATCGTCAGAGATATGATGGAGCATAATACCTTTGGAATGGCAAATGATTTGCGTCGAAACGGTCAGATGAGTGTCTTTTTGTCTGTACTGGCGGAAAGTGCCGGAGTAGTGTCAGGAGATGAGGAGGACAAGGGGAATCAGTATGTGAAAAAAGCGGTTTCCTTTATTCAGAGCAATTACTGCAATCCTATTAAGGTTACTGACGTGGCGGATTATGTGTGCATCAACAGGAGCTATCTGTATACGCTCTTCCAGAATTATCTGGGTATGTCTCCTCAGCAGTTTTTAACTACATTTCGCATCACTAAGGCGAGAGAGCTTTTGGATTCGACTTCTTATCCCATAGAGAGTATTGCGCTTTCCTGTGGGTACAGTGACGCTCTTGTTTTTACCAAGGCCTTCCGCGCTATGAAGGGAATGTCTCCTTCCCAGTACCGTAAGCAGAGTCACAGGGAAAGCTCCAGAGAACAGCTAAAAGAGGTGGAGGGTCTGATTGCGCAGTTGATTAAGCCACAGGAGAGGTAAACAAAAGAAGAAGTATGGAAAAGATAACACAGAAAAAATTTTGGATTTTAATAGCGGTGATTTCGGCAGCAGGGCTGGTTCTGCGTTTTATGGGCTTTCCCTTTGAGAGTGTGGATTATGAGCAGTGTCTTTCCTCCTGGACAGAGCAGTTGAAGGCAATCGGTAATATTCATGCACTGTCGGCTTATTCCGGAGATTATAATTATCCTTATATCACTATCCTTTATTTCCTGACTTTTCTGCCGGTTTCTTCTCTATACAGTATAAAGATGGTATCGGTTTTGTTTGATTTTCTGGAGGCGGGGCTTTTGGCATCTACCGTTATGCATGCGGTAACGGATGGGAGACGCTATTGCCTGGGTGCGATTGCTTATGCGCTCGTTTTGTGTAACCCGCTTGCCATTATGAACAGCGGCTATCTGGCCCAGTGTGAAAGTGTTTGGACAGCTCTGGGTCTGTTGAGCTTTTATCTCATTATTGTAAAAGAAAAGCCGGGCTGGGGTATGTTCGCTTTCGGCATGGCATTGGCTATGAAGCTGCAGGCCATTTTTATTCTGCCGATTTTACTGATCTTTTATTTCTACAAGAAGAAATTTTCAATTTTGAACATCCTTTGGATTCCGGTTGCGATGGAGGTTCTCTGCATTCCGGCAACCATAGGGGGCTGTGGCTGGGACAGTGCTTTCAGCCAATATTTTCATCTGTTGGGGGAGTACCCTTTTCTGTTTTATTATTATCCCAATATCTGGACATTTTTTCGGGAGGCGCCCTATTATATTTTTGGAACAATGGCAGTGGCATTTACCTTCATCACCTTGCTGTTATTTGCAGTGCTCTTTATAAAAAGCGGGAAGAAATATGTCATGCAGGATTATGTGCAATATGCAGCCTGGACGGCAATGACCTGTACCATGCTTCTGCCCTGTATGCATGAACGATATAATTATATGGCGGAAATACTTCTGCCTGTCAGTGCCTTATTTGATAAGAAGCTGCGGATTCCGGCTCTGGTGCTGATATTCATTTCCGTCCAATGCATCGGGCAGCAGTTTCTGGGATGGATGCCTGTTTCCTATTATGCGCTGGCAGCAGGTAACATTATGGTGTACTTTTATTTCTCGGCACATTGTCTTGGCGGTTTGTATCGGGAGTTCTGTAAAAATAGGGAGACAACAGTATGCTGAAAATTGAAAGAAAACTGATAGAATTTATAGAGAGACATATACTTGTATTCCAACTGATTCTAGTTTCCATGCTGGCATTGTACATTCGCCGTATTCCAATCTGGTGGAATACGGATGATATAGCGGCATATTTTGACCTGCATGAAAACTGTACGCAGTCCTGCCTGTATTATCTGTTGGTAAGAGCAGTGCAGTATCTTCCCATGCTGCCTGTGCACAGTATTAAGTGGATTTCCGTAATCGGAGATTTCGGAACAGCAATCCTGTGTCTGCTTCTGGTGAGGGAGAAGGATAAAAAGAGCAGGCTTCTACAGGTGTTTTGCTATACTCTGTGTCTGTTTTCTCCGGTATTGTTCTTGAGAGGTTCGGCCTGGGCGCAGATTGACTCCCTCGCGGTAATGTTGTTTTTGTTCGCGTGGCTGCTTTGGGAGAGAAAAAAGAAAATTGCAGCAGGAATTTTTGCGCTGCTTTCCTGTCTGCTCTATCCCTGTATGATTGTTTTCGTTTGTTGGTATTTGTGGAGTGAAAAAGACGAAGAAAAGGAAGGGACTCATTGGATTACCATATGGGGTTTTCTGATAGTGTGGCTGATTTTCTGCGGATTGACGGCACTTCCCTTGGGAAAAAGCTTCGTACAAGGGATGGAAAACAGCTTTGCCTGGCTGACCTATGACCCCGTCACAGGTCAGGAGTTTGCGACGGGGCTGGACTGGATTCTGCAAATGCTGATAACGCTGGGTTTGCCGGGAAGCGTTATCGGCGGACTGGCACTTGTCAGGCGCGGAAAGGTTTCCATTTTTGCGGTGACAATGATACACCTTCTGATAACGATATTATATGGGAGCAGAATGTTTTAGCAGTCGACAGGCTATTGACAGCTGCCCATAAAGTTTACGATTTTTATGCCCAGAACATAGCGGCCGTATTCATTATAATGGCAGCCGTCTGACAATACATCAATAAGGTCATCGTCCCCTTCGGGGAAATGATTATAAAGGTCAAGATAGGGAATATCCAGTTCTTCAGAGAGGGCGACTGACAGATTATAGTAGTCAATCAATTGTCCTCCTGTTTCACTTAACAGCTCTGTTCCATCACTGAAATACGTTGTCTGGCCCGGTCCCATGATAATATACATGGCGTCCGGGTATTTTTCTCTTAATGTGGCAAAGCCTGTGCGCATAGCACCGGCGTAGGTGGTGATGTCGTAAGCATCTTCCGGATTTTCAGGGGCATGTCCCCCAAAGTAATCATTTAAGCCGAAATTAATGATAAAACAGAGTTTTTTGTCAGTATGATCAGCGGAGAGATATTCCTGTGTGCCCCGGCAGAAGCTGGTTTCGGAATCGGATACTGTTCCGTTTACGAAATCCTCAGCCATTTTCGGAAAACAAATCATGCCGGGTGCCGGTTCTGCGGCACTGACACCACCCTGGGCACAGTTAAAGACAGAAGCCCCGGACAAACCGTTTACCACGCCGGGGATTGAAATACTGCCCTCATAGTTGCCCAAAATGCTGTCACCCATAAAAACGATATCCCACTGGGAAAAATCGGGGTATTCGGCGGGAGCTTCCCGGTTTGCAGCTATCTGTTCGGAGAGCTGTTCCACCATTTCCTTTGCATTGCGACCGTTTATCTGAAGCTTATGATCACAGAAGGTCAGCAGAAACAGCTTTTGGGAAACCAGTTCGTTGGTTACAAAATCGCTGACATAATTTGCAGGATTATTAATAAGCCATTCCTGTGCGCCCACATAGTAGACCGTAATATTGCTTCTTGAAGTCAGGATGGACGCAAGCTGCTGATAGAGAATCAGGGAGGCCTGCAATTCACCCTCCTCCAGAGAAAGCCAATAGCTCATAGACTGGAAAGGAAAAAGAATTTCAAAGGTTACCTCAGGGTGAGCATCGGCATAGGCAAACCATCCTGTTTCAAAGGCTTCCTGCACTTTTGTAATATCGTTTTTCTCAGAGTGCCATAGTGCAAGAGGATCCAGCCCCAGATAAACATTTGTAATCTGATTGCCGGAAGAAAAAACGGCATCCAGCATCTGGTTGATTTTGTCGGCACTGTCAAGACAATAATCAAGCTTCAGGGTAGGAATAGCTCTGTAATCTGTGAAATCCTCTTCTGAAAAGGTGCTGATATCGTACATGGATAGAAATACGCTTTGGTATTCCTCCATGGAAAGAGCATCCAGAGTAAGCTCCATCTGCTGATTTTTCAGCATTTTTGTGCATATAACGGAGCCTCCTACAGTCCACAGAATGAGGCCGACAATCACCAACGGTATAATCGGAATACGTCTTTTTTTCATACTATCTCCTTTGATCGTTATCATGTTGAAAACCAAATGCCGCCTGTGGCGTCGCTTGGTTTTCTGCTCGCGTAGTTTATTCCTCGCAAACCCGCACTTCGTG
>JBJEJG010000163.1:0-28670 GCA_051877795.1 Acetatifactor sp. | reverse complement strand
GCGTCGCTTGGTTTTCTGCTCGCGTAGTTTATTCCTCGCAAACCCGCACTTCGTGCTCTCTTGGCTGCTTCGCAGACAGTTTGCTCGTTATCGCGGCGAAAACCAAATGCCGCTTGCAGCGTCGCTTGGTTTTCTGCTCGCGTACATTATAGCATAAGAAAATCTTTTGAACAATAATGGGTAGAGTGAACATATTGATACGAACATATTGCTGCCAGGGTAAAAATACACAAATTTTTGTCGGAAAATGTAATTTTGGGCAATTTATACAACACAATATATAGTTTCTTATACTTGGCTTATTTCCTAAAACATACTATATCTTGTAATTGGCTATAATCACATACTACGAAAATATAAAATTTTTTCTACATTCGGAATTGAAAGAAAAACTTGATTTTTTTGATAAATTTGCTATACTTTATTTAAACATTTCGATATTTCGTGTATCTGTGTTTCAAATGGCATTCCCCCATAAATTGCTTCATTATCCATATTTTCTTATGTTTTTCTCACGCAAACTTTCTATGTCCATTTCTGTAATTCTATTTGAAAAGAAGCCGTTGTTTAAAAAGGTAACCGGAGAATTGCCACATAAGGTTCACAATAGATTACCTGTTCCGGACATTATATTGTCTATTCCCGGAATGGGTTTTCTTTTTTAACATTTTGACAGGTTCAAAAAACAAATAGATGTAGCAATCCATTCGCTTTTTTTGTATAGTGGAAACATAAGGACTATTTTGTGCGCAGCGCTGCGAAAAGGCCTGCGGGGAATGGAGAAGACAATGAAGAATGTTATCTTAAAGAAATTTGCGGAAGTGTTTGGAGATGCAGAAGGTGCTAAGGCTTACTTCGCACCCGGACGTGTGAATCTGATAGGGGAGCATACCGATTATAACGGCGGACATGTGTTTCCCTGTGCGCTGACAATCGGTACATATGGCGTAGCCCGTAAGAGGAACGATAATAAGCTGAGATTTTATTCCATGAATTTTGAACAGCTGGGCGTGATTGAATCCTCATTAGAGGATTTGGTGCCTTCTAAGGAGGCTGACTGGACAAATTATCCCAAGGGAGTTATGTGGGCCTTTGGAGAAAAGGGAATGCAGGTAACTTCCGGCATGGATTTGCTGCTGAACGGCAACATTCCCAATGGTTCCGGCCTTTCCTCTTCTGCATCCGTTGAGGTGCTTACCGGATTTATTTTGCGGGATTTCTTTGGCTTTGATGTAACAAATCAGGATTTGGCGCTGATTGGACAGTATTCTGAAAATAAATTCAATAAAGTAAATTGCGGTATCATGGATCAGTTTGCCATTGCAATGGGCAGAAAGGATAATGCCATTTTTCTGGATACGGCTGATTTGTCCTATGAATATGCTCCTATTGTGCTGAAGGGTGCAAAGATTGTTATCGCATGCAGCAATAAGAAGCGTGGCCTGGGTGATTCCAAGTACAATGAGCGTCGCAGTGAATGTGAGACTGCACTGGCAGAGCTGCAGCAGGTGGTGAAAATTAATTCTCTTGGCAATCTGGACGAGAAAACCTTTGAAAAATTTGCATCTATTATTAAGAGTGATGTGCGCAGAAAGCGTGCAAAGCATGCTGTCTATGAGAACCAGCGGACAATTCGTGCGGTAGAGGCATTGAAAGCAAATGATGTGGAGCAGTTCGGACAGCTGATGAATGCATCCCATGTATCTTTGCGGGATGACTATGAAGTAACCGGTATTGAATTGGATACATTGGTGGAAGAGGCATGGAAAATAGAGGGTGTTATCGGTTCCAGAATGACAGGTGCCGGCTTCGGAGGCTGCACGGTCAGCATTGTGAAGGATGAGGCAATTGATACCTTTATTGAGCAGGTCGGTGCCGCCTATGAGAAGAAAATCGGATATGCCGCAGATTTCTATGTCGTGGAAATCGGAGACGGTCCCAGTGTATTGTAGTGTGGGTACATTTTGGCGGGAGATTAGGTAGTCTCCCGACGGAGTTATTTGAGAATATAAGGGAAAGGGATGGCGCGATGGAAATGATTCAGGAAGATATTAGAAAACTGGTCTCTTACGGGGTAATGACGGGGCTGGTTCCGCAGGAGGATGTCATCTTTACTACGAACAGGCTGCTGGAACTGTTTGAACTGGACGAACTGGAAGAGACAGAAGCTGCTTTTTCCATGCGGGAGGGTGAACTGGAAGAGGTCCTCGGCCGCATGTGCGATTATGCCTTTGAAAAAGGGATTCTGACGGAAAATACCGTAACATATCGCGATTTATTTGACACAAAAATCATGAGTATGCTGATGCCGCGTCCAAGCGAGGTTATCAGAAATTTCCGCGAGCTGTATGAAAAGAAATCTCCTGAGGCAGCAACTGATTATTACTATAAGCTGAGCCGGGATTCCGATTATATCAGAAGATACCGTGTGTGTAAGGATATGAAGTGGATTGCGCCTACGAAGTATGGTGATTTGGACATTACCATCAATTTGTCCAAGCCGGAGAAGGATCCAAAGGCTATTGCCGCTGCAAAAAACGCAAAGCAGTCCGGATATCCCAAATGCCTGTTGTGCAGGGAGAACGAAGGCTATGCGGGCAGGATAAATCATCCTGCCAGACAGAACCACAGAATTATTCCCGTGACAATCAACGGCAGCCAGTGGGGATTTCAGTATTCTCCATATGTGTATTATAACGAACACTGTATTGTATTTAATTCCCAGCATACGCCCATGAAGATTGAGCATGCAACCTTTTGTAAGCTTTTTGACTTTGTAAAGCAGTTCCCGCATTATTTTGTGGGTTCCAATGCAGATCTGCCGATTGTAGGCGGTTCTATTTTGAGCCATGATCATTTCCAGGGCGGACACTATGAATTTGCCATGGCGAAAGCTCCGGTGGAAAGAACCTTTGCGGTAAAGGGATTTGAGGATGTTTCGGCGGGAGTTGTCAACTGGCCCATGTCTGTCATCCGCTTAAGCGGCAGGGATACGGAACGCATTATTGCTCTGGCAGATGTGATTCTGGAGAAATGGAGGGGCTATACGGATGAGGAGGCTTTTGTTTATGCCTATACGGATGGAGAGCCTCATAATACCATTACGCCCATTGCAAGGAAGCGTGGAGAAAACTTTGAACTGGATTTGGTATTGAGAAATAATATTACTACAGAGGAGCATCCTCTGGGTGTATATCATCCCCATGCGAAGCTGCATCATATTAAAAAGGAAAACATCGGCCTGATTGAGGTTATGGGTCTGGCTGTGCTTCCCGCCCGATTGAAAAATGAGATGGCACGTCTGAAGGAGACAATGCTTGCGGGAGGCAATCTCAGGGCAGATGAGGAGCTGGCGAAGCACGCTGACTGGGTGGAGGAATTCACGCCGAAATATGAAAAGATAGATGCTTCCAATATCGACGGCATCATTGAAAAGGAAATAGGACTTGTATTTATGGAAGTATTGGAGGATGCAGGCGTTTACAAGAGGACGGAGGAGGGTCAAAAAGCGTTTGACAGATTCCTTCAGACTCTGTAAGCTTATAATCAGATAAAGTATTTGCGGAAAAGCGGCGGATTTATCGCTGCTTTTCTTTTTGAAGGAGAAATTATGAGACTTGCCCTGATTAGCGATATACACGGAAACTACAAAGCTCTGGAGGCTTTTCTTGCCTATATGGAACAGCATCCGGTGGACGGAATCATCTGCCTTGGGGATTATGTGACGGACAGCCCTTACCCCCAGCGGACGATGAAGCTGTTGTATGAGATGCAGGAAAATTATACCTGTTACATGCTTCGCGGAAACAGGGAGGATTATCTGCTGAACAATCAGGATAACCATCTGGGTTGGAAGGCCTCAAGTGTAAATGGGATATTGTATTATACCTTACAGAATATGACGGAGCGTGACCTGGAATTTTTTGCAGCACTTCCCACGGAGCGTGAACTTGCACTGCAAGGGGTTCCCTCCCTTTATCTTTGTCATGGAACGCCGGGGCGGGTCAGAGGCAATGTAGTTGAGGAAGAAGGTCTGAGAGAAAAGGTGATGCTGCAGTTGTCTTATGCGTATCTTCTGGGTGGGCACAGCCATCATCAGGAAATCTATGTGCAGGACGGTAAAACCTATATCAATCCCGGCGCTCTGGGGTTTGCCATTGATGGAGTCGGCAGAAGAGGGCAGTTCGCCATGCTGACAGGAAGCCCGGGCAGCTGGAAGCCGGAACTGCTGTCGATACCCTATGATGTGGACGGTTTTTTGAAGGATTTTACCGAAAGCGGCGTGGATGAGGTCGGAATGACTCTCAGTAAATGTATCAAAAAAAGCCTTACAACGGGAGTCAATTATTTTTACAGGAGTATTGTCGCCATGGAAGAAGAGGCCAAAAAACTGGGGATGGATTCTCTCGAAAAAATGCCTGAGGAGGCGTGGAAAACAGTGGAAAGAAAATTTGACCTGTAGGGAGAAATAAGGGTAAAAACTTGGTGTAATACCCTGACGAGGGAGGATGTTTATGAAATTTCTGCTTGTGGCAGTCAATGCAAAATATATTCACTCCAACCCGGCTGTCTATAGTCTCAGAGCATATGCGGGGAAGGAACTGGAAAAGCATATAGAACTGGCGGAGTATACTATTAACCAGCAGCCGGAGGAAATTCTTGCAGATATTTATAAGCGCAGGCCTGATGTAATCGGTTTTTCCTGCTATATTTGGAACTGGAATATGGTACAGGAGCTGCTGGGAGAACTTCCAAAGGTGCTTGCTGATACGGAGATATGGCTGGGTGGGCCTGAAGTCTCTTATGATGCAGACAAAATTCTGGAACAGTATCCTGCGCTTGCCGGAGTGATGGTGGGAGAGGGGGAAGCCACCTTCAAAGAATTGCTGGAGTATTATGTTCGTGAAAAGGAGACCACACTTTCTGATATCGCCGGTCTGTATCTGCGGACGGGTTACACGGCGCCCCGCGCTCTGACGGATATGAGCAGCATTCCCTTTTTGTATGATGATCTGACACCTTTTGAAAACAGAATTCTCTATTACGAGACCAGCCGGGGGTGCCCCTACAGATGCAGCTACTGTTTGTCCTCTATTGACAAGGCTGTGCGGTTACGTGACATTAGTGTCGTAAAAAAGGAATTGCAGTTTTTCCTGGATAACCGGGTAAAACAAGTGAAGTTTGTTGACAGAACCTTTAACTGCAATCACGACCATGCTATGTCAATCTGGCGGTATATTTATGAACATGACAACGGTGTCACAAACTTTCACTTTGAAATTTCTGCCGACATTCTCAAAGAAGATGAGATAGAGCTTTTAAACAGCTTTCGTCCCGGGCTGGCACAGTTGGAAATCGGAGTGCAGTCGGTAAATCCGGAAACGTTGAAGGCAATCAGGCGTGTGATGGATGTGGAGCGGCTGGAAAAAATCGTGGCAGCCATTCACAGAGGAGAGAACATACACCAACATCTTGATTTAATCGCGGGTCTGCCTTATGAGGATTATAACAGCTTCGGTGTGTCCTTTAACCGGGTTTACGGGATGAAGCCGGAACAGCTGCAGTTGGGTTTTCTGAAGGTTCTGAAAGGCTCTGAGATGCATGAGAGAGCCGATGAGTACGGCATTTGTTATCAAAGTCGGCCGCCCTATGAGGTATTATATACAAAATGGCTCTCCTATGAGGAGGTGCTGAAGCTGAAGCAGCTTGAAGAAATGGTGGAGCTGTATTATAACAGCGGTCAGTTCACGAGGACACTGCCCGTATTGGAAAAGGTCTTTGACAGCCCTTTTGCCATGTATGAAAGGCTGGCAGAATTTTATGAAAAAAAAGGTTATTTTGTAAATAGCCCGGCAAGAGCCTACCGCTACCATGTCCTTTTGGAGTTTGCGGGGGAGTATGATGCTGAAAACCTACCGGTTTATCGGGAACTTCTGACCTACGATATGTATCTGAGAGAGAATTTAAAGAGCCGTCCTGATTTTGCAGCTGATCTTGGCGGCTGTAAGGAGGAGATTCGCAGTTTTTACCGGAGGGAGGAGAAGGAGCATCGTTATCTGCCGGATTATGAAGGATACGATTGGAAGCAGCTGAGCAGGATGACGCATTTGGAGCCTTTTCACCGGATTTTGTCAGGCTATGTCCTGTTTGACTATCGCAGGCGCAATCCGTTGAATTATGAGGCAGCGGTACAGACGATACAGATGTCGGAGAATGAGGTGCAATAGGGTATGATACAGTCTTATGTCAGTATTGATCTGGAGACAACAGGTCTGAATCCAAAGACAGATAAAATCATAGAAATCGGGGCGGTAAAGATTATCGACGGCCAGAGCAGAGAGGCCTTTTCTACTTTTGTTAATCCGGGGCGAAAGCTGGAGCAGCGGATTGTGGAGTTGACGGGAATCGGGGATGCTGATTTAAAAGAGGCGCCCTTCATAGAGGAGGTTTTGCCCGGTTTGCTTGACTTTCTGGAAAATCTTCCCCTGCTGGGGCACAGCGTTCTGTTTGACTACTCTTTTTTGAAAAAGGCGGCGGTGAATCAGAAGCTTTCCTTTGATAAGCAGGCAATTGATACTCTGAAGATTTCCAGAAAATATCTGGCAGATTTGGAGCACAGAAGTTTGGATTATCTCTGTGAATATTATAAAATTCCTCATCGTGCACATAGGGCGCTGGAGGATGCCAGGGCAACGGATTTGCTGTACCGGAGGCTTGCGGAGCAGTTCTATTCGGCAGAGGAGAGTCTGTTCTGCCCGGCGCAGCTCAACTTCAAGGTAAAAAGGGACACACCTGCCACAAAAGCTCAAAAGGAAAGGTTATATCGTTTGACCCAACAGCATAAGATTACTTTAGAGATAGAAATCGAATCCATGACCAGAAGTGAGGCAAGCCGGTATACGGACAAGATTCTGGCAAAGTATGGAAGAGGGTAATGCTACCGGACTGTCAGATATTTTTCGCGAAGATTTTTCACGATGGCCTCTTTGTTGGAGGAGCGCAAATTACCGGCCATGGTAATGAGACGCTCAACCTGAGACGTATCTCCCTGGGAAGCCCAATAGCCGGCCAGTTCATAGTAGGTGCGACTGATGTCGGTTCCGGTACTGACGGCGAATTCCATGAGTACGGTTGCCTCTTCCACATAACCGGTTTCCAGAAGAATATCAGCCCACTTCTGCAGAGTGCGCACCAGTACGGTATAGTTCTGGTCGTACTCGGACAACAGGGTGATGTTGGCGGTACCGTATTCCAGCTTCAGATCCGTATTGGTGTATCCGGTGAGATTCACAATTTTCTGCGAGGTAAGTGCTTCCAGAGTGGAAATACATTCCTGCACGGTGGAATCATTTTGCAGAATGTGAGTGGGAAATGTTTCCAGGGGTATTTTGATATAGTCGAGTCCGTCCAGAGATTTACGACGGACGGAATTAGCACGTGCCTCTCTTGCCCAGAAGTTCTGCTCCTTTTCACGAGCCTGTTTGGTCTGGCGTTTGATACAGATGGAGAGAACAACAGAAAATGCAATAAAACTTGCCAAAAATGCTAAAGTCATATATAATATCCTTTCAAGGTTTAACCTGTTTTGCCGGAAAAAAGGCAGTTAGGAGTATGCAATGTTTAACATGAACAATAAAAAGACAAAGCAGCGCATCTCGGCGGTTATTATTGCCATTCTTGTGCTTGCTATGATTATTCCCACTTTATCATATTTGTTTTAAGAATTCAATTGAGGATGTATTATGAAAAAAATAATGAAAGTCGGCTATCTGTCTGCTCTGGTGATAAGCTGTGTGCTGGCGTTTGGATTTCCTGCACAGGCCGGGGGCGACGATACCGTAAAGCAGGGCATTTTTGCCGGAGATATTGATTTGTCCGGAATGACAGCGGAGCAGGCATCCGCAGCAGTGGAAGGGTATGTGGAGAGCCTGAAGGAGACAGAGATTACCCTGTTGGCCGCAGCTGATAAAGAGGTTGTGGTTACGGCGGGGGATTTGGGAATTACCTGGGCAAACCCGGAGCTGGTGTCGGAGGCCATTGAAATCGGGACACATGGAAATGTCATTGAACGGTACAAGGTGCTGAAGGATCTGGAGCATGAAAACAAGGTCTTTCCCATTGAACTTTCTTTTGATTTGCAGGCGATCAGCGACATACTTTCCAATAAGTGTGCAAAGTATGATGTGAAAGCAGTCAATGTGTCACTAAAGAGAGAGAACGGACAGTTTCAGGTGATAGAGGGTCAGACTGGCTATATGCTGGATGTGGAGACCTCGATTGACTTAATTAATGATTATCTGACAGGTGACTGGAACCGTCAGCCCTGTGAAATTGCTCTGGATGTAGCAGCCATGGAACCTAAGGGCAGTGCTGAGGAGCTGGCTGAGGTAAAAGACATTCTGGGAACCTTTACCACCTCTTATTCCACCTCAGGGCCTTCCAGAAGTGCAAATGTGGAAAACGGGTGCCGTCTGATTGACGGAATCACTCTTTATCCGGGCGAAGAGTTCTCTACCTATGAAAATGTTTCTCCTTTCTCAGAGAAAAACGGATATTACATGGCGGGCTCTTATCTGAACGGAAAGGTGGTAGACAGTCTGGGCGGTGGAATCTGTCAGGTTTCCACAACACTTTATAACGCTGTGCTGAAGGCGGAACTGGATGTAACAGAGCGCCATAACCACTCCATGATTGTCTCCTATGTAGACCCTTCAGCAGATGCAGCCATAGCGGAAAGCTCAGGCAAGGACTTCAGGTTTGTAAACAATCTGGATTATCCTATTTATATAGAGGGATATACAAAGGACAAAAAGATTACGTTTAATATTTACGGCAGGGAAACCAGGGACACCGGGTATTCCGTCCGCTATGAGAGCGAGGTCCTTGAAGTCATCAATCCACCCGCTGACTTGATTTATGCGGATGCCTCCCAGCCCATTGGATATATTGTAACGGACAGCGCTCATATTGGTTACAAGGCGCGGCTCTGGAAAATTGTAACGCAGGACGGTGTGGAGGTAAGCCGTACGCAGGTGAACAGCAGCAGTTATAAGATGGTGCCCAGAAGTGCTACGGTGGGAACTGCCACAGCGGATCCTGCGGCTTATGAGGAAATTACGGCGGCAATCGCAACTGCCAACGTGGATCATGTCAAGAATGTGATTGCTTCTATTACAGCGAAAGCAGCAGCTAACAGTGTGGAAATAGGAGAAGAATGAGAACCGGAAAATTGTCGGAGAACATGTTGAAACGCTCCGTTTTAAGACAGATAAAGTATAAAAGGCAGGAAGTATTAAGTGGCGCAGGCATAGGGGAAGACTGCGCCATTTTATCGTTTGCCGATGAGGAAAATCTGGTTACCTGCGTGCAGGAGGCTGCGGCGGTTTTCAGGGAGAATACGGACTGGCTTGCACATTTAGTCATTAAGTGTGCCAACAATCTGGCGGCAGCGGGCGGGGAACCTGTGGCGGTTTCTCTCGTGCTTATGCTGCCGGAGGGGGCAGAGGAAACGGAACTGAAATTGTTGATGAAGCAGGCCGAGGATGCCTGTGAGAGCCTTGGCATTGCCATAGCGGGAGGTCAGACGACAGTTACCCGTGCCGTGACAGTGCCGGTGGCGACAGTTACCGGGTACGGGAAAGTGGTGAAAGAAGCCGATTACAGTGCGAAAGCCGCAGCACCCGGACAGGATGTTGTCATCAGCAAGTGGATTGGCCTGGAGGGAACGGCGATACTGGCAAAAAACAACCGTGAAAAGCTTTTGGAAAGATATCCGGTTTATTTTGTGGAGGAGGCGGCGGGCTTTGACCGCTATCTATCCCTGTTGCCGGAGGCTGCTACCGCCGTGAAGTCCGGCGTTTGCGCCATGCACGATGCTTCAGAGGGCGGAATTTTCGGAGCGCTCTGGGAGCTGGCAGAGGGAGCAGGCGTTGGACTGACCATAGATTTAAAGAAGCTGCCGCTTCGTCAGGAGACGGTAGAGGTGTGTGAGCAGTGTAATGTGAATCCATATGAGCTGTTGTCGGGGGGCTGTCTTGTCATGACTGCGGAGGATGGCCCCGGACTGGTAGCTGCATTGGAGGCGGAGCACATTCCGGCGGTTATTGTGGGAAAGGTTACCGGCAGCAACGACAGAGTCATTCTGAACGAGGATGAGGTGCGTTACATGGAAAAAGCACAGCAGGATGAAATATATAAAAAAATGCAGGAATAGGAGAATAGGAAAATGAGAGAAGAATTACTGGCAATCATTGAAAAGAACAGCCGTATCGATTTAAAGGAGCTGGCAATTATCCTTGGTGTGGATGAGGTGGATGTGGTAAATGAACTGGCTGCAATGGAAGCAGAGGGCATTATCTGTGGCTATCACACTCTGATTAACTGGGAAAAGACCAGTATTGAAAAGGTTTCCGCATTGATTGAGGTGCGGGTGACTCCCCAGAGAGGACAAGGCTTTGACAGTGTGGCAGAGCGCATTTACAAATACCCCGAGGTGCGCAGTGTTTATCTGATGTCAGGGGGCTATGACCTGATGGTGATTTTGGAGGGAAAGACTCTCCGGGAGGTCTCCTCCTTCGTGTCTGACAAGCTTTCCACGCTGGATGCGGTGTTAAGTACGGCGACACATTTCATCTTAAAGAAGTACAAGGACCATGGTACCGTCCTGTCCCAGAAGAAAGAAGATGAGAGGGAGAAGATTACGCCATGAGAAATCCGTTAGCAGATAAAGTAGTAGAAATAAAACCATCCGGCATTCGTAAATTTTTTGACATTGTCAGTGAAATGAAGGATGCTATTTCGCTCGGTGTCGGAGAGCCGGACTTTGATACCCCCTGGCATATCCGTGACGAGGGTATCTATTCTCTGGAGAAGGGAAGAACCTTTTATACCTCCAATGCGGGCTTAAAGGAACTGCGCCAGGAGATATGCAATTATATACAGCGAAAGCAGGGTATCAGCTATGACCCCATGACGGAGGTACTGGTTACGGTGGGAGGTTCTGAGGCAATCGATATGGGACTTCGAGCCATGATTAATCCGGGGGAGGAAGTATTGATTCCCCAGCCCAGCTATGTGTCCTATGAGCCCTGTGCCGTCCTTGCAGGTGCGAAGCCTGTCATCATCAATCTGAAGGCGGAAAATGAATTTCGTCTGACTGCAGAAGAGCTGGAGGCTGCGATTACGGATAAAACAAAAATATTGATTTTGCCTTTTCCGAATAATCCAACCGGTGCGATTATGGAACGGAAGGATTTGGAGGCGATTGCGGAGGTTATCATTAAACATGACATATTTGTCATGTCAGATGAAATTTACTCCGAACTGACCTACAAGGAAAAGCATGTATCCATTGCAGAGCTCCCCGGCATGAAGGAGAGAACGATTCTGATTAATGGCTTTTCCAAGGCGTATGCAATGACGGGCTGGCGTCTCGGCTATGCCTGCGGTCCTGCGGAAATTATCAAGCAGATGACAAAGATTCATCAGTTTGCAATTATGTGTGCGCCCACAACCAGCCAGTATGCGGCAGTGGAGGCGCTGAGAAACGGGGATGAGGATATTGCCCGGATGCGTATGGCATACAATCAGAGAAGGCGCTTTCTCATGAATGCCTTCCGGGAAATGGGCCTGGAATGCTTTGAACCCTATGGTGCGTTTTATGTTTTCCCTTGTATTAAGGAATTTGGCATGACCAGTGAGGAGTTTGCCACCAGATTTCTGGAGGAGGAGAAGGTGGCAGTGGTGCCGGGAACCGCATTCGGAGACTGTGGGGAAGGCTACCTGAGAATTTCTTATGCTTATTCTCTGGAAAATCTGAAGGTTGCCATCGGAAGACTGGAGCATTTTATCAATGGTCTGAGGGCGAAGGAGAAATAGAGTGAATATCATTTTACATCAGCCGGAAATACCGGGAAATACCGGAAATATCGGGCGTACCTGTGTTGCGACAGGTACGCCGCTTCATTTGATAGAGCCTCTTGGCTTTCATCTGGATGAAAAGTCCATCAAGCGGGCGGGGATGGACTACTGGCAGCATCTGGAGGTACACAGATATATGAATTTTGAGCAGTTCTGCGCGGAGCATCCGGGTGTAAGGATATGGATGGCTACCACAAAGGCAAGGCGCAGCTACACAGAGGTTTCCTATGGACCGGATGATTTTATTATGTTTGGAAAGGAAAGTGCCGGTATCCCGGAGGAAATTCTCGTGGAGCATGAGGAGGACTGCATCAGGATTCCCATGCTTCCCGCTATCCGTTCCCTGAACCTGTCCAATTCCGTTTCCATTGTTTTATATGAAGCGCTTCGTCAAAATGGTTTTCGAAACATGCAGCAGCAGGGGGAACTGCACAGACTTCATTGGGGAGAGTGACAATCAGCTTGCTATTTCAGGGTACATTGTACTATAATTAATCATAAGGGGAATTTCCGTTAATAAAGCTTTGGGAATTGACAAAGGAGGAAGCATTATGACCGTACGGGAATGTTATGCCGAACTGAACGCTGATTTTGAGGGAGCGCTTGAAAGGCTTTGCAGTGAAGATATGATAAAGCGATTTGCTTTGATATTTCTGAAGGACGAGAGCTTTGCTACTGTGAAGGAGTCAATGGAGAAAGAAGACTATGAAGGTGCTTTTCGAGGAGCGCATACCCTAAAGGGTGTCTGCCTCAACCTGGGATTTACAAAACTGTTTGAGGTAAGTGAAGAACTGACGGAGGAGCTTCGGGGCGGAAAAAAGCCCACCGATGATACGATGTTTGATAAGGTAGAGACAGAGTACAACCGCACGGTTGCTCTGATCAGAGAGTTACAGGAAGATGAGTTCAGACAAGATGCAAAGTAAAGTATTTATTGCCCCCGGCGCGGTTGTGCTGGGGGATGTTCATCTCAGTGAAAATGTAGGAGTCTGGTACAATGCCACAATCAGAGGGGACAGAGCATCTGTTTTTGTCGGCAGGGGAAGCAATATTCAGGACAATTGCGTGGTTCATGTGGAAACAGAGCATCCGGTAGTGATTGGAGACAATGTTACCATAGGGCACAGCGCTGTCGTACACGGATGTACCATTGGGGACAATACTCTGGTTGGCATGGGAGCTATTCTGATGAATGGTTCCCGGATAGGAAGGAATTGCATTATCGGTGCCGGTGCAATCGTCACAGAGGGTAAGGAAATTCCTGATAATTCCCTTGTCATCGGCTGTCCCGGCAAGGTACTCCGCCAGGTTACGGAGGAAGAGATAAAGCATAATCTTGAAAATGCAAGGCTGTATATGGAAGAAGCTAAAAAGGAAGCACACAGAATTTTCACAATTTGAACAATTTTTGGAAACATTTACCCTTTACGCTGAGAATAGCAACAGAAAGATGGAGGACTCTCAGGTGAAGGGTAATTTATTTTTGGGAAAAAAGAAAAGAAACATATGGATAGCCATTTCTCTTATGCTTGTATTATTGGCAGTAGGAGGGGTGGCTTTTGTAATGCTTGGAAAAAACAACACTTCAGAATTTCCGGACGGCCCGGGCGCTATGGGAATGAATGGAGTTTTTTCCATAACTGAAAATATGGTGGCAGCTTCCGGTGTTATCAGTGTGGGGGTTACGGAGGAGAGCTTTGAAGTAGAAAATCTGACCACGGAGCTTGTGATTGATGAGGTCTATATCTCTTCTAATGCGGAGATTGAAGAGGGGGCAAAGGTCCTGAAGCTGACAGAAGACAGTGTACAGGAAGCCAGAAATGAACTGGAGAAAACATTGCGGGAGGCTGAACTGGCTTATCGGGCAGGTACCATAGAGTACGAACAAAGCAAAATTACGGCAGAGTATGATTATCGGTCGACTCTGTTATCAGGAGAACAGGCTTCAGAAATTTATCAGGAGACGGTATCTGATTTGCAAAGCAGCATTGAAGCAGCAGAAAAGGAGCTTGCAGATGCAAATGAGCAGATTGCGGAGTATCAGTCCTATGTGAATGACGATTCCTACAAAAGCTATTTTAAGGTGGATGAGTATGAAGCTCTGTATGAAGAAAATCTTGAGGTTTTGAAAGATAAAATGGATGAGTGGGAGGTGTCATGGGAACAGGTTACGGGCAAGGCAGGGACGGGAGGCCCGTATTCCTATGCGTCAATCCTTGCCAGTCTGTATAAGGTATTGGAGCGGAATGGAGAGGATCTGGAGCAGGCACAGAGTGATTATGAGGAGGCGCTGGCAAACGCAGCCTTCGAATTGCAGACACTGGAGTTGAATCTTCCTTCTTTGGAACAGGCTGTGACAGAGGCGAAGGAGGCATATGAAATTCAGGCCGGTCAGGCCAAGCTTACCTATGAGACAGCGCTGGCAAATGCGGAAAGAGCGGAAAATGATTATGAAACAGCGCTTGAAAAAGCAGAGTCTGATTACGAGACCTTAAAAAGTGATTATGAGGATGCAAAGGAAAATCTGGAATTATTTGAAGAAAGTGTGGGAGACGGTTATTTTTATGCCTCCGGCAGTGGAACGGTTCTCAGAACCATGGCGCGCGTGGGACAGAAGCTGACTTCTGACAGCGTTATCTTTATGTACAGCAATCCGGAAGAGATGAGTGTCACGGTCTCCGTAGACCAGACGGATATTGCAAAGCTGTCGGTGGGAGACGAGGCTTATATACAGTCTGCGTCCGGTGACGGTTACAGGGGAAGCATTACTTCTGTCAATCCGGTGACCTCCTCTGACAGCAGAACCAATGTGACATATAATGTGACAGTAACCTTGTCGGGAGATACATCGGCGCTCCAGGCAAACCAGTCCGTGACAGTTCTTTTCGGAGTTTCTGCGGATGAGATAGAGAGTACGCAGAGCTATGGCGGAAAGAACCGGGCACGGGAGGGTGCAGGTACTTCCGACGGAGACATGGAGATGCCAGAGGGCATGGAAAAACCGGAAGGAATGGGAAGGGAGCAGCAGAATGGAGCTAACTAAGGGAAAGCTAACGAAGAAAAGAAAGAAATTAATTTTGATGCTTGGTGCTTTGCTGCTTCTGATACTGGCGGCCTGCTACACGGTGTTTATTGCACCTCTTCTGGAAAAAGAGGAATGGATTTACAAGGAATCTGTGGTGGAACGGGGAACCCTGACCGTCGGAGTAACGGAGAGCGGTACTCTGGAATATGGCATTACTTCTGTCATGTACGACCTGGATTTGGATGTCAGTGATGATGACGAGGAAGATGAAGACGAAGAGGAGGAGACCGTTCAGAAATACCTGAAGATAGAGGAGGTTTATGCAGCTTCCGGACAAAGAATCTCGGCAGGCGATGCCTTAATCCGATTTACGGAGGACAGTGTATCAGATGTTCGACAGCTTTTGCAGAATGCTTTGGTAGATGCCAAATCGGAATACAACGAGGCGGAAGCAGAATATAACCTGTCCCTGTTGGAGGCACAGACAGATTATGACACAAAGATGACGTCAGAAAATTACGCACAGAGTATTTACAACAATGCAAAAACCTCTGTGGCGAATTATATAGACGCTATCCGGACGGAGATAGAACAACGTACAGCCAATATCGCATCTTTGGAGGAAAAGCTTGCGGATGCGCAGGAATCTTACAATGATATTTTGGAAGAATATACACAGGCAAAGGAAAGCTATGAAACTTATAAAGATACGGATAATGTGAATAATTTTATGGTGTTCCAGAACGATTATCTGACTGCGCAGACACAGTATCAGAATGCAAAAACAGCATTGGAGCAGGCACAGCAGAATCTGAAGGATAATGAGGATAAAATCGCATCCTTACAGCTGGAACTTCAGACAGAATCGGGCAAAAAAACGATTGATACGCTGGAAGTGGAGGAGACTTACAAGGAGGCGGTTATTAACGGAGAGAATGCCGAGATTACATACAATGCAAAGGTGGAAAGCCTGAAAGAGGAGCTTGCGGAGGCAGAAGAAGAGAAAAAAGAGCTTGAAGAGAAGCTTGCGGCGTTTGAGGCGTTTGTAGGTGAAGATGGCGTGCTTTATGCGGAAGGAGAGGGAATTGTAACACAGTCCGCTTATGAAGCGGGAGATACCCTGAAGCAGTCAGGGGTTCTGGTTGCCTATGCGGAACCGGAAAATATGACAATATCGGTTGATATGGCGCAGGAGGATGTAGTGGGAGTTGCCGTGGGAGATCAGGTGGAAATTGTGTTTACCGCATATGAGGAACAGGTCTACGGAGGAAGTATTCTCTCTATCGACACGACTGCTACTTCGGCGAATTCCAATACGGTAAGCTACACAGTGGTTATCGGTGTGGAAGGTGATACTTCACAGTTATACGGCGGAATGGTGGCGGATATTACCTTCGTGACAGAGCAGAAGGAGGATGTGCTCTATGTATCCAGAAAAGCGATTGTCACCGAAAATGGAAAGAGCTATGTCTATAAAAAGACAGCTCTTGGAGGAAAAGAACTGACCGAAGTGGAGACGGGAATCAGCAATGGTTCCAGCATCGAAATCCTGTCCGGTCTGGAAGAGGGAGACACAATCTATATTGCAAGCCGGGTCAGCTCTGAATCAGAGGTAAAGAGTACTTCGGAGGGAACAACAGACAGTCAGAACGGTAGCACCGATGCTGATAAATCCGGCAATTTTAAACTTCCTGACGGAATGGAACTTCCAGAAGGTATGGACTTCAACGGCGGGAATGAAGCCGGCGGAATGCAGATGCCTGACGGAAACGGCTTCGGTGATAAAGGAGGCTCCGGTCGGGGTGCTAATCAGGAGGGAAGGCCATGAGAGAAGGAAAAGCCATAAGGAAGCTGTCTGAGAAGTGGAAAGCATGTAGCAAAAAAAATAGGCGGATAACGGTTACGGTATTGTCGGTTTTGATTTTGAGTATGGGAATTGTTGCCGTAGTACAAATTGCAGAAGGCGAAAAAGAAGAGGTTACCTATCGGGAGACGGAGGTAAAGTACGGCAGCCTGTCAGTGGGTATCACAGAGAGCGGTGCAGTGGACATCGGTACGGTTGAGCAGACCTTTGACCTGGACATGAGCGCATTGCAGAGAGCTTCCACAGGAAGCAGTTCCGGTAGTACAACTGCTACAGGTATATCCGGTGCCGGAACACAAATGCCGGGTGGGATGGGCGGAAACTCCGGTGGCGGAAATCTGAATATGTTTGACCAGATTTTCAATATGGCGGGAGGAAATACCTTTTCCCAGACTAATTCCGAATCAAGTCTGACAATTTCAAAGGTCTGCGTTTCGGTAGGACAGCAGATTTCGGAGGGAGATGTGCTGTATGAGGTAGAGGAGGAGAGTGTATCTGAACTGACTAAGCAGCTGGAATCTAATGTAGAAAAAGCGAAAGCGGACCTGGATGCGGTATACGCGGACCAGGAGCTGTCGAAGCAGACAGCTCAGTATACTTATGACTCCAGTACAGCCTACGGTTCCTATGCGGAGACGGAATATAACACTACCATAGCAAGTCTGCAGCAGGCTGTGGAGGAAAAGGAAAAACAGCTGGAGCAGGCAGTGGCCTCTCTGGAGGATTACAGACAGCAGCTGGAGGAAATAACCGGTCTATATGAGGAGGCGCTGCAACGGCTGAAGGACTGCCAATGGAGTGCGGAGAATTGCGACAAATGGGAGGACACTTATAATTATGTGACAGCTTTTCAGCTGATGGAATCAGCCCAGAGCACGGTAGATTCTCTGGAACAGAAAAAGGAGCGTCTGGAATCCAGTGTGGAGCAGGCTGAGACCAACGCAGAAACAGCGGAAACAAATCTGAGCGCAGCAAAACGTAGTTTGGCGCAGGGTCTTTTGTCTGCAAAAAAAACCTATGATTTAAGGCAGCTTGCCTATGATACCGCGCAGGAGACCTATGACATTGCCATAGCTTATCTGGAGGAAGATGCCAGAGAGCAGGAGGAAACCTATGCGGAAGCGGTGGAAAAGTGGGAGGAATACAGTTCCCATGTGGATGGAACCTCCATTCGCTCCCAGTACAATGGTGTTATTACGGGAGTTGACCTGGAGGAAGGGGACAGTATTTATACGGGAACTGTACTTATGACTCTTTATGATATGGATGAGGTGTCCATGACAGTTACGGTGGACGAAGAGGATATGACGGATATTTCTCTGGGCAGTGAGGCAGCTATCAGCTTTACTGCGTATCCGGATACACAGTTTCGTGCGAAGGTGACAGAAATTGCCGATGCCGAGACGGATTCCAACGGAAATGTAAGCTACGATGTGACAGCGACGCTTGAGGGTGATGTATCGGGACTGTTTCAGGGTATGACCGGAGAGATTACTTTTATTACACAGGAGACAGCGGATGTGCTTTATGTTTCCAGACGGGCTGTTTTTACCGAGGGCGATGATGCTTATGTAAAGGTGCGGGATGCGGATGGAAAGATTAAGAAGGTTTCGGTGGAAACAGGATTTACGGATGGAACCTATACGGAGATTACGTGCGGATTGTCGGAGGGTGACATCGTCCTGATTGAAAGCAGAGTGTCAAAGTGAGTAAAGCCGCAGCAGGCGGCGGAATGTGAGGAGACATGAAATTATCGGAAATTTTTAGACTGGTCTGGCTGAATCTTTCGCAAAATAAATTTAAGGTAATTTTGACTTCTATTGGTATTGTAGTGGGTTCGGCAACCATAATGATGGTGCTTGCCATAGGCACGGGAGGAAAGGAAGAGGTTGCAGAGCAGTTCAGGAATCTGAATGCGGGAGCCATTGATATAACCTGTGATGGCAGCTCCGGTTCCGGCACATCAGGATTTACGATGGGAGGCGGTTCCGGTGGTGGAATGATGGGTTTCTCTGCACCGGGGAGCGGAGGATTTCCCGGCGGAGCGAATCAGGGGAATTTTGGCGGCGGAAGAGGCAGCTTCTCCGATGGGGGATTAAGCGGCTTTTTCAGCTTCGGAGAGGAGAGCGGTACGAAACAGGAATTTGTCACCCTGACGACGGAGGATTGTGAGGAATTATATCTGTCTGTGCCGGGTATTACAGATACAACCATATCCTATTCCACAACTGCGTCGGTAGAGGGCGGTGAGCTGGATTCGGCAGCTTATTATACTGTGGCAGGGGTGCAGGATAACTATGCGGTCATCAGCAATCTTGAGATGGCTATTGGCGATTTCCTGACAGAGGAGAGTAACGAGAGCAAGGAAAAGACCTGTGTTCTGGGAGCAACAGTGGCAAAAGAAATCTTTGGGAGCGCATACGATGCTTATGACGGAGAACTCTATATAGATGACAGGCGTTATGTGGTGGCGGGAGTTTTGTCCGAAATGGGAACGGTAGCATCGGGAATCAGCCCGGATTCGGCAATTTTTATTCCTTATGAAACAGGAATTAAGTATATTACCGGGAGCAGTATCAGCCCGACACTTACCGTCATATCCGGAGAGGTCAATCAGGTTGATGAGATTATTTCCAATGTGGAAGCAGTCCTTTCGGAAACTTATCCGAATTCCCAGTTTACCATATCGGATGCGGGAACAAAGATGGAAGCGGCATCTGCTTCCAATGAGACATTAACGCTTTTACTGATTTCCATGGCAGTGATTGTTTTCATTGTTGGAGGTATCGGCATTATGAATGTGTTGTTTGTTTCGGTAAAGGAACGAACCAACGAAATCGGTATTTTGAAAGCTCTGGGATGCTCCAGAAAAGATATTCTGCTGGAGTTTTTGCTTGAGGCAAGCTGCACCAGTCTGGTGGGAGCGGTTCTGGGAGTTCTTCTGTCTCTGGGAATCACGCCATTGGTAGAGCTGCTTTCCGTGAGAGTCTCACTGTCTGTGGGCGGAGCGGTTCTATCCCTGCTGTTCGGTGTTATCACAGGCACCGTATTTGGATTTTATCCTGCTTATAAGGCGTCAAGGCTGGTTCCTGTGGTGGCGCTGAATCAGGAATAGGAGCGGGAGGTGACGGATATGATAACGATGAAAGATATAAATAAAGGGTATATGTTGGGGGAAGAAAAACTGCCTATTCTGAAAAATATCAATTTTCATGTGGAAAAGGGTGAGTATGTGGCTATTTTGGGACCCTCCGGTTCCGGTAAGACCACGCTGATGAATATTATCGGCTGCATGGATGTTATGGACAGCGGAGAGTACTATCTGGATGGCATGCCAATCCATGAGACAGCAGAAGAACAGCTGACAGATGTGCGGAATGAAAAAATCGGTTTTATTTTTCAAAATTACCAGCTGATTCCAACCTATAATGTGCTGCAGAATATCATTATGCCGCTTCTCATGCGAGGAATGAGCCATGAGGAAGCAGAGGAACAATGCCAGAGCACGATAAAGCTTCTCGGACTGGATCACCGTATCATGCACAGACCAAACGAATTATCGGGAGGTCAGAAACAGAGAGTGTCCATCGCCAGAGCGCTGGTCGGTAAACCGGCAATTCTCCTGGCAGATGAGCCTACGGGCGCGCTGGATCAGAGCAGTGGTAAAGAAGTATTAAAGCTGTTCCGGGAGCTGAATGAGATGGGAAATACCATCGTCATGATTACGCATGATCTGAATGTGGCAAAATCGGCCAAGAGAATTGTGCGCATTGTGGATGGGCAGCTCTTCGAGGAGTCCGTTTAAAAGGATATTTTTCAAGTATAATTTTACTCCGTCCGGGAGATGCTAACGAAGATAAAAAGCATCTTGGGCGGAGGTTTTTATGTCTAAAAAAGTAGATGAAAAAGGAAACGTGCGTATAGATAACAGCAGGCAGGAACGGCCGTTTGGATTTAAGGACAAAATCGGCTATATGTTCGGTGATTTCGGAAATGATTTCAGTTTTCTGTTTGCCAGCAATTACCTTATGGTATTTTACACAAAAGTATTGGGCTTAAGCGGCTTTGTGGTGGGCCTGTTATTCATGGGAGCGCGTATTGTGGATGCCTTTACGGATGTAACCATGGGACGGATTGTGGACCATATGCAGCCGGCCCGGGATGGGCGGTTTCGTCCCTGGATACGACGCATGTGTATTCCGGTAGCGGTAGCCAGTACGATAATGTATCTGTATTTTGTCAGGGACTGGCCTTATCCGGCAAGGCTGATTTACGTGATATTTACCTACCTGCTATGGAGCAGCTTCTGCTATACGGCAATCAATATCCCCTACGGGTCAATGGCATCTGTCATCAGCTCGGACGTGAAAGACAGAGCATCGCTGTCCACCTTCCGAAGCATTGGTGCCAGCCTGGCGGCACTTGTCATCGGGGTACTGGTGCCTCTGATTGTTTATCAGACAGATGAAGCGGGAAATCAGGTGGTGATTCCCCTTCGCTTTACCCTGACGGCGGTTGTTTTCGGGATACTTGCAGTTGTTTGCTACGGGCTTTGTTACTGCTTTTGCCGGGAGAGAGTTTTCTTTGAAAAGAAAGAACACAAAAAAGAAAGCACAGCGGAGATGCTGAAGGGGCTTGGAAGAAATAAACCGCTTCTTGCGCTGGTCTGCGCCGCTCTCGTGCTTTTACTGGCAAGCCTGCTGGGACAGACCATGAACAATTATCTTTTTCTGGATTATTTTAAAAATGCAAAGGCAATGTCCGTCGTGAATTTTATCAGCATCGGCGGGTCTCTCCTTCTTGCGCCTTTTATCTCACGGATTGCGGCAGATTTCGGAAAAAAGGAGGCAGGCGCGCTGGGAATGCTTTTAGCAGGCATCGTCTATGTCGGACTTTTTTTCCTGCGGGTAAAAAGCATCCCTGTATATATGTTTCTGGTTTTTCTGGGAACCATTGGTGTGGGTCTGTTTAACCTGATTATCTGGGCTTTTATTACGGATATTATCGATTACCAGGAGGTCACTACCGGGAAGCGTGAGGACGGAACGGTCTATGCGGTATATTCCTTTGCCAGAAAGGTAGGACAGGCGCTGGCCGGAGGTGTCGGCGGCTTTGCATTGACGGCAATCGGTTATGTGTCGGAGGCATCGGTTCAGACGGAAGCGGTATCGGAACGGATTTACACGGTGGCAACCCTTGTGCCGGGTGTCTGTTATCTGATTGTATTTCTGATTATGCAGTTCCAGTATCCGCTCACCAGACGTGAGGTGGAAAAAAATACGGCAATTCTTCAGGAGAAGAGAAAACAGTCGGAAGGAGGCACCAGGTGAGTGTAAAATTCGACTCGGCGGCAGTGGGAGAAGGTGTGGAGGTAAGGTATAGACTGGAAAGCGGGAAAGCCATGCTGGAATGGCATTTTCACTATGCGAATGAAGACCCCGGACAGGGTTACTTTCTGCGGGTTCGAATGATGGACAAGGAAGGGTGCCCGGTTCTGGAGTGCCTGCAGCAGACGCAGGAGGAGGAACCAATGCAGTCTGTGCTGCTGCATCCTCATCTCTGGCAGGGGATAGAGAATCCTTATCTTTACAGGCTGGAGGCAGAGATTTTTTCACCCGGGAGGAAGCAGGTTGACAGGTGTGTCAGACTGCTTCCTCTGTATGTCCTTGAGTGTCTGCCCGGAAAAGGTCTTCTTCTGAATGGGGAAACTTTTTGTCCCAGAACAGTGCGGTACCGTCCACCGGAGCAAATAAAAACAGCAGAAGGGCAGAGGCTTCTGATGCAGGATATGCAGTTAATTCGGGAAATGGGAGCAAATGGCATTTTTTTAGAGGGAGTGGGGGAAAAAGGCAGGCTGCTTCTCCAAATCTGTCAAAGGCTTGGGTTGCTGGTGTGGGATGAAGGAAATTCCGTGCCGGGAAACAGTGAAAATCCGGAAAATCTGCCGTGTTTTCGTGGAGGGTCGGACAGCCTTTTAAAGGAGGATGGAAGTTTTTCAGCTCAATACTACAGATACCGGGCAAGGTGGAGTAAAACTCCTTTTGTATATATTGTGCCCGAAAGCATCCGTCAGCAGGAAAACGGATTGTTTATGGCGGCTGTATACAGCAGCTGCAAAAAGGTGGCTCTATATTCTAATGGGATTTTGCATGAATTTCAGTCGGGCAGAGAGGAATTTATTTTTCGCGGAATTACAGCTGAAAGTCCTTGTCTGGTTCTGACGGCGGAGGCGGAGGAATGTGCCCAGTCCTTTTCGATTCACAAAACTTTCACAAAATCATCACTTTTTCATGACATTTGACAGCTAAAATACACCTGTGAAAAACGTATTGGAGAGTTGTGCCATGCATCGAGAATCCAAGCGGGAAAGGTATAAAGGATATGATTGAAGTAACGAATCTTACAAAGAGGTACGGCAGCCATGTGGCGGTGGATCATCTTTCTTTTCGTGTGGAAAAAGGACAAATCTACGGCTTTTTAGGCCCTAATGGTGCCGGAAAATCTACAACCATGAATATCATTACCGGTTATCTGGCTGCCTCTGAGGGAAAGGTGACCATAGATGGAAAGGATATTCAGAAGGAGCCGGAAGAAGCAAAAAAGAAAATTGGTTATCTGCCGGAGCTTCCGCCGCTTTATATGGAAATGACGGTGGAGGAATATCTGTCATTTGTGGCTGAACTGAAGAAACTGCCCAGAGCGGAGAGAAAGGAACAGATTGCACAGGTTATGGAGATGACCCAGATTACAGACATGAAGGGTCGCCTGATTCGGAATCTGTCAAAAGGTTATCGCCAGAGAGTGGGTCTGGCACAGGCCATTCTCGGAGACCCGGAGGTCATTATTCTGGATGAGCCTTCTGTAGGTCTTGATCCCAAGCAGATTATTGAGATTCGTGATTTGATTCGTAAGCTGGGCGAAAATCATACCATTATTTTAAGCTCCCATATCCTGTCCGAGGTCAGTGCGGTCTGCGACCATATTATGATTATTGCTCATGGGCAACTGGTGGCGAGCGATTCACCGGAAGGGCTTCAAAAACTCATGACAGGCTCCATGGAGCTGCAGCTGACCGTGAGGGGAGAGTATGAAGCATTACAGTCCGTACTGGAAAGTCTGCCCAATGTGGATACTGTGGAAAAACTGGAGGAGCAGAAGGAAGATTGTGTAAAAGTAAAGGTAATTTCCAAAGATAACGCGGATATACGTGAGGAAATCTTTTTTGCGCTGGCTGAGGCAAAGCTGCCGATTATGGAGCTGCGTCCCGAACAGAAGTCTCTGGAGGACATTTTCCTGGAACTGACGGAGGATGTGGAACCCGTAGAGAAGCAGAAAAGCAGGCGGTTCGGCAGCAGGCGCGAAAAGAATGTAACGGAAGAGGAGGCAGAGTAATATGTTTGCAATATATAAGAGAGAGTTGAAGTCTTACTTCCGTTCCTTTATCGGGTTGCTGTTCATTGCGGTGACATTGTTTTTCGTCAGTCTGTACTTTACGGTAAATAATCTGTTGTATGGGTACCCGTATATATCCTATGCCCTGGGAAGCGTTATCTTTGTATTTCTGATTAGTATTCCTGTGCTCTCAATGCGCATTATGGCAGAAGAGAAACGCAGCAGGACGGATCAGTTGATTTTAACGGCTCCGGTGTCTGTGGGTGGTATTGTCATGGGCAAGTTTCTGGCACTTCTGACTATTTTTGCCATTCCTACAGCAGTAACCTGTGTTTATCCTATTATTATGAGTCGGTTTGGTTCCGTACCTATGGCAATGTCTTATCTTGCAATTCTTGCTTTTTTCCTGTACGGAATGACGGCAATTGCCATCGGCGTGTTGATTTCCTCTCTGACGGAGAGCCAGGTAATTGCGGCGGTAATCTCTTTCATTGTGCTGTTTTTGAGTTATATGATGTCGTCCATCTGCGGCATTATTTCCAGCACGGGAAACTGGCTGACAAAGCTTCTGGGCTGTCTGGATATGTATACGCCTTTTTCAGAGCTGCTAAACGGTACACTGAATATCAAGTCGGTAGCATATTTCTGTATGGTTACGGGACTTGCTTTGTTTTTGTCGGTACAGGCAATTCAGAAGAGGCGGTACAGCGTATCTGCAAAGAATCTGAGCCTTGGAGCCTACAGCACCGGAATGATTGCAGTTGCAGTGGCAATTGTGGCAGTGATTAATCTGGTGCTGGGAGAGCTGCCCTCCTCCTGGACCTCCGTTGATGTGACATCGCAGAAGCTGTATTCCCTGACAGATCAGACGAAGGAATACGTGAAAAACATGCAGGAGGATGTAACCATCTATGTTATTGTGTCGGAGAGCGGCAAGGACAATACGCTGGCTCAGACCCTGCAGCGTATGGATGACCTGTCGGATCATCTTTCCGTAGAGTATGTTGATCCGAACGTGAACCCCAGATTCCATACCCAGTATACGGACAGCAGCATTAGTATGAACAGTTTGATTGTTGTCAGCGATAAGCGGAATAAGGTCATTGATTACAACAAGATTTATGTAACCAGCTATGACTACGATTACAATACAGGAAGTTATTCCTCCAGTACCACCGGGTATGATGGAGAAGGGCAGATTATGAGTGCCCTTGATTATGTTCTTTCCGACAATATGCCCAAAATATATATGACCAGCGGACATGGCGAGTACACCTTAGGCAGTACCTTCACCTCTGCAATATCCAAGGAAAATGTTGATTATGAGACAATTAATCTGATGGACTATGACACCGTTCCCGAGGATGCGGCATGTCTGTTCATTAACGGTGCAGTCAATGATTTCTCCTCCGATGATAAGGATAAAGTGATTGATTATCTGGAGAAAGGCGGAAACGTCATTCTGATTACTGCATATACGGATCAGGCAACTCCGAATCTGGATGAACTGCTGGGCTATATGGGACTGAGCCGGGCCGATGGTCTGGTAGTGGAGCAGGACAAAGACAATTATTACGGAACTCCTTATTTGCTTTTGCCTACCCAGAGCTCCAGCACCTATACCTCCGGTTTATACGGAAAATATTATATTTTTGCTCCTTATGCACAGGGTATTTTGATTGATAATGAGGAGGCGGAAGGGTTTACCTATAAGACATTCCTTTCCACCTCAGACAAAGCCTTTGCCAAAGCGGATGTAAGCAATCTGTCCGACTATGATAAAGGTGAGGAAGATCAGGAAGGACCCTTCGCGCTGGGAGTGTCTGCTGTAAAGGAGCTGGAGGACGGCACGCAGGCTACCATGGTGGTATACAGCAGTGAGCAGATGTTTACGGATGAGGCTAACAGCATCGTGAGCGGTGCAAATCTGATGCTGTTTACCAATACAATCAGCGGGTTCGCGGACCATGAGGTTACGGTTTCTGTTCCTGCAAAGGATTATCAGGTATCTTATCTGACGGTAAGCCAGTCTAAGGTTGTTCTGATTGGTATGCTGACAACAATTATTATCCCTGTAGGCTGTCTGGCAGCGGGCTTCATCATCTGGTTCAGAAGGAGGAAGCGCTAATGGAAAAACAGCGAAAACAGATAGTGATTCTGCTGGTAATTCTGGTTGTTCTGGCGGCGCTGCTCTTCGGTGTAAAGCAGTATAATAAAGCCCAGGCGGAAAAGCCGGCAGAGACGAATAAGGAAGTTATTATTGATGTGAATTCCGATGACATTATACGATACAGCTATGATTACGAGGGAGAAACCTATACCTTTGAGAAGGAAGGTGATACCTGGTATTATGCGGAGGATCACAGCCTGAAGCTCTTGCAGTATCGTACCGGCAGCCTGCCGGAGGGTGTTGCGCCTCTTGAGGCCACACAGGTGATTGAGGATGTCACTGATTTGAGCCAATATGGGCTAAATGAGCCACAGAAGACGATTTCCTATGAAACTGCCACAGAAAGCTATATCCTGTATGTGGGAGACAGAAATTCGGTAACTGCGAGCTATTATGTCTGCATGCCCTCGGATGCGACCGTTTATGTGATAGCGGCGACAGACATTAACAGATTTAATGTGTCACTGGATGATTTGATTGATACCAGTGAAGAGGAATCTCAGGAAGTATCTGCGGAGGCATCATCAGAAGCTTCGCAGGCAGCGGAAAAAACAGAATAAAAGTCCTTGAGCCCGGTTTCCGGCATGTGATCCCATGCAGAAAACCGGGTTTTTGCTGTTTTCTGTTTTATTTATGGGATATTTCCTGTATAATGGAGTTTAAAGTGCACTGGAGGATATGTGGGAGGAGATTTTGCAGAGAGATGGACAGGAAAAAGAAGAGAATACTTCTATGTATACTGGCGGCAGGTCTGCTTGTTTTTGCGATTGCCTTGGCTGTGTGCGCAGTGCGGCGCATACAGGCGGAAAAGGAACAGAAGCAGAGAGTGCTCGTGCTGGCGTTCGATGATTACAGCGCTTACACCTGGGAATCGGTTTTTGACCTGCTTGATAAATATGACGCTAAGGTTACTTTTTTTATCAATGCGTTTGAACCCACGGATTTTTGTGAGAAAGCAATTGAGAGAGGACATGAGATTGGCTTTCATACCGCGAGCCACGTAAATCTGAAAGATGTATCGGAGGAAGAATTTTATAATGAGGCAATCGCGCCTATTGAAATTTTTCGGGAAAGGGGCATTGAGCTGACTTCCTTTGCTTATCCTTATGGTGAATATGAGGACTGGATGAACGAGGAACTGCTGCAGTATTACAAGACATTGCGAGGCGCTTATCAGTTCCAGGTCAGGTTTAAATTTGAAATTCAGGGCGGCTTTATTGAGTCTTATTCGATGGATAATATTCATTATGAATCCGATGAAGACTTCCAGGCAATGGTTGTCAGACTGCTGGATGCGTTTTGTGACTGTGATGAGGGAACCGTAGTATCGGTTTATTCTCATGCAATCGGGGATGGGGAATGGTGCATTACTCAGAACCGTCTGGAAATTTTGCTTCAGGAGGCGGAAAAGAGAGATATTAAGTGTCGCACCTTTCAGGATTTGCAGTAATTGCTGTGATTGTCTCGGTGGTTGTGATTCTGTTTTCCAAAATGTCAGTGGCAAAAGGGGCATTGACTTTGCTGATAAATTCCGTCTCCCATGGAGGCTCATGTAGCAGAGCAGGAAGAATTGGTAAAAAGCTGATGGAAATGCCGGATGTCTTTTCGGCATCTCCGGTTTCACATAATGGAGAAGTTACCTTATGATATTCAATACATCAAATATAACCGTGTCCAATTTGTGGGATGCGATTCGGGAATATGAGGGGAAGCCCTTTGCCACAAAAAAGGGACTGCCCTTTACCTACACAATCAAGGGAGGAGAGCTTTTTACCGACAGGCGGGAAAGGTCTATCACCAGAAGCACCTTTGAAAAAGCGTATGAGAAATTGTCTCAGGATCAGGTGGGAGAGAATGCCCCTCGGAGGATTGTGGGACCAAAGACTCTGAATGTTTACGGAGCTCCCTATGTCTGGGCGGTTTTTGTGGGAATCGGACTCATTGAGGAGCCGGTGTATGAGCAGGAAAAATTGGACTTTAGTTGAAATTGGTACAAAAGCTGAATGGAAGAAAAGGGTGTGGAATTAACCGAAATGCGCCTGTCGAGTACGCGCGATATGCTTTTGATGGCGGAAAAAGCGGAGGAGGATTCCTGCTATATTACAGCATCTGAGACAGAGCTTTCGTTCTCACTCAGGGATTATCTTGCTGATGCCGGCTTTGATAATGTGGATACCTTTATGGTAAACAGCAGTGCACAGACGCTGGCGTATCTTTCGCTGTTGAGTGAGGATACACTTGGAGGGTATCAGATAGGCTCGCTGAGAACGGAATACATTTTCTGAAAGTTTGAATTGACT
>JBJEJG010000162.1:0-1965 GCA_051877795.1 Acetatifactor sp. | reverse complement strand
TCGGAAAAGCGAGAAAGTAAAAGTGCCTGCATAAACAGGATACGGAAAGGTATAGGTTTTTGTGATGAAGAAGGATTACAGTAAGCTTGGGACATTGTTTAAGTCCATGTTCATGCTCAGTGCATGTACCTTTGGCGGCGGATTCGTCATTGTCTCTCTCATGAAAAAGAAGTTTGTGGAAGAGTTGAAATGGCTGGAGGAGGATGAGATGCTGGATGTGACAGCAATCACACAGTCAGCGCCGGGTCCCTTGCCGGTAAATGCGTCCGTGATCATCGGTTATCGCTTGGCAGGAGTATTAGGTTCTCTCACAGCTATTCTGGGAACGATCCTTCCCCCGATGATTATTATTTCAATTATATCTGTATTTTATGAACAGTTTCGAACCAATCCATATATCGCAGTGGCTCTCCAGGTCATGAGAGCCGGTGTGGCAGCAGTTATTTTCGATGTGGTGATTAATCTGGCTAAAAATGTATTGAAGACAAAAAGAGTGTTGTACATTGCCATGATGGTGATCGCATTTGTGGCTACTTACCTGCTTGGGGTCAGCGCGATGCTCATTATTTTTACCTGTCTTGGTATCGGACTTACGGATCTTGCGGTGACACTTTATAAGAAGAAAAAGGGGGTAGCATAACATGTTGTTATTGAAATTATTCTTTGCGTTCATTCAGGTTGGTATGTTCAGCGTGGGCGGAGGTTATGCAGCCATTCCGCTGATTCAGGAACAGATTGTAAATATATACGGCTTAATGAGTATGGAAGAATTCTCTGACCTGATTACGGTGGCTGAGATGACTCCCGGTCCTATTTCCATCAACTCGGCAACCTTTGTGGGAATGCGCCTTGCGGGAATTCCGGGTGTACTGCTGTGTTCTATCGGATGTATCATTCCTTCTTTCTGCATCTGTCTGACACTGGCACATTTCTATTATAAATATCGTACGGTCAGCGGTGTGCAGGTAGTTCTGGGCTCCTTAAGACCTGCGGTGGTAGCATTGATCGGTTCTGCCGGGGCGTCCATCCTCATGCTGGGACTGTTTCAGACAGACATAAAGAATGTAGTTCTTGGCAATATAAGGCTTGTGGAACTTGGTATCTTTGTGATAGCATTGTTTATATTGAGAAAGTTCAAAGTCAGTGCCATTTCAATTATTTTGGGAAGTGGTGTGGTCGGAACTTTGATTTATGTTCTTATGGGAGCTGTAATATGACAATTCGTCATCTGAAAGTATTTACGGCGGTAGCAGATGCGGGTGGCATGAGTGCTGCGGCAAAAGAGCTGCATGTGTCCCAGCCAACGGTCAGTCAGGCTATTGCGGAACTGGAAAAATATTATGGGGTGAAGCTTTTTGAAAGGCTGTCCCAGAAATTATATTTGACAAAGGAAGGAGAGCTTATGCTCTCTTTTTCCCGTCATATCCTGGATTCCTTTGACCGGATGGAAGAGGCAATGAATCGGGCGGGCAAAAAGGAAAATCTTCGTATCGGATGCAGTGTCACAGTGGGAACCTGCCTGATTGGCGATATTCTGGACAGGGCGAGGAACAAAATGCCGGATTTGCTGTTCAGCGTGGTAGTGGCCAACTCTTCCGATATTGAACGGGCGATTCTTTGTAATGAGGTGGATCTTGGTATTGTGGAGGGAATCCTAAAGAGCAGCGAGTTAGTGATCACGCCCGTCTGCGAGGACGAACTTTTGGTGGTCTGCGGTAGAGACCATCCCCTTGCCAAAGAGAAATCAGTTACGCTTGATATGCTTAACGGGCAGGATTATATCAGCCGGGAGAGCGGAAGTGCGGAACGAAACCAGCTGGAAAAGATATTTGAAGAACAGGGGCTACAGCTTTTGCGGACTTTTTGCAGTACGAACACTGAGGCGATAAAGAATGCTGTGGTTCGGGGCATGGGCATCGCAGTGCTTTCAAGCAGAATGATCGAAAAAGAACGGGCTTTGGGAGA
>JBJEJG010000161.1:0-9810 GCA_051877795.1 Acetatifactor sp. | reverse complement strand
CAGAACTTTCTGCTGCCTGCGCCGTCATGGGCGGCAGCAGAGTCAGTGCCAGGCATAGGGCACTAAACATGCTCAAAAATCGTTTTTTCAAGTTTACTTACTTCCTTTCCTCTTTTTATTCCTTTTTCGTCAGTAACTGAATCTCTAGTCTTCATATACCGTTGTGAAAATCTCACCATCGGCGCAGTCAAAGATAACCGGGTCTGAATAAGCATAGTGACCTGCCGCATCCCACATTTCAAAGACCATGGTGTAGCTTCCGTCGTACAAAGGAGCCTCCCCAAAAGCGGTATCTGCGGTTACAGTCAGTTCCTCAGCAGCGTACATTTCAAAATCATCCTCTCCGCTGTAAGAAGCCAGCTGCCAGATGGTGGTAATCACATCGCCTTCCGCCAAAAGGCGCAGCTCCTTGCTGGCCATACCGGACTCATCCAGTCCCTGACTTGCTCCGATGATGGTCCATTCCTCTGCCGTGAAATCGTATGCCACCTGCAGGTTATACTCTTCCCCATTGAGCAGAATCGGTACGGAATACAGATTGTAATCCTCTCCCTCAAAGGAAAGCTCCATGTAAACCAAGTGACCGTCAATGGCGCCCCAGACACCCCGGAAATTATCGTAGAATATACCGTTGTCCCAATCGGCAACCAAATCATTGTCTGTGCCAAGCAGCATCATCTGGTCGTTTTCCTCGTCCACATAAAACAGGGAAAAGCCGATACCCGCCAGTACATCATTTGCTTCTGCCCCAAGGGTCAGGAAGGCGGTTCCCTCCTCGTCCACATCCAGCGGTGCTCCGTCCCAACCCATGTCGGCCAGGGTAATGATTTCCGGCAGCTCCTGAATGTCCAGAGAGGCAAGATATTCCTCACCGCCCTCTGCCAGTTCTCCGGTGAGTTCATAAGCATAGAGATGCTTGAATGCAATACCCGTACCCATGCTGATATAGCCGTTAAAGTCACTGATATCTCCATTGTAGGAGTAGTAGCAGCTCAAGCCCGTTGCTTCCGAACGGTAGATACCGCCCACCTGATATACCACACATTCTGCCAGTGCATCACAGACGCTCTGGGCAGAAGGCAGCATCCATGCAGTCTGGCGGGCAAGATGTCCCAAATCCACCATGTTGGTATAGCCCTGTTCCCGGGTGTTGCCGCCGTAATTTTCGCTCTGGGCAGCTGCACGTCCCAGCTCTGCAAAGAATCCGGGATCTTCTGCCGCAGCCACAAACGCTTCCTGTCCGAAGGACTCATATGCCTCCAGCAGCGGAGTCAGCTTTGTCAGGTCAGTCACAGACAGAGTTGTCTGATCCTGCGTACCAACAGCCTCACAGCCTTCATAATAGGAATTACAGATTGCAATGCCCAACTCTTCGCCGTTCATGGCAGGATTTTCCGCCAGTGCACCAAGCCAGCCGGAATAATACCAGCCGTTGCCCGGCTCCACTTCCTCAGAACCAACCAGATATTTCGCAAAATTCCGGAATACAGCCGCTACATCTACCGTGGCCATCAGACAGGTATCAAAGCCAACCAGTTCCAGTGCCGGATTCTCTGCATTTGCAGGCCAGACTGCATCAAAGGCCTGATACATTTCCGCCAGGTCCAGGGAATCCAGATTATGTATTTCGTCAAAGGCCGCACCATTCACAGAGCCGCCGCCATGATTCCAGAAGGTTACGGCAACCTTTTCTGCGGGATAGTTGGCATCAGCAAAAGCAAGGAAGTCGTACAGCGTCTGGGCGTCACCCATGTTGGCTGTCTCCTGCTCCTCCAGCAGCTGTAAGCCCTCACTGTTGTAAAGCCAGCGCTGCAGCTTAGCGGGATCCATATATTCATTCTGCCAGACAGCGGCACCGCCGGTCTGAATCACCACATTGACATTTTCGGGAAGCTGTACTTCCAGCATCTCGCCAAGGTCGATGGTTGCAAAACCGCCGTCGGTCTCCAGGTCGCTGCCGCAAAGATACCAGTACACTGCCCAGCTGCCGTCCTCCGGCTTGGCGGAAGAAGGTACATCTTCCCTTTCAATCAATGGTTTTTCTGCTGTTCCGGAGACTCCGGCATTGGAGATTTCCGCAATCTCTTCCTCAGCACAGCCGGCGAAAGACAGAAGCATCGTCAATACCAGAAACAGAGATAAAAATTTCTTTTTCATTCGTTTCCTCCTCTTAAATCCCAAGCAACTGACGCTTCTTGGCTGCGAATTCTTCTTCCGTAATGATTCCCTGATCCAACAGACCTTTGTATCGCTGGATTTCCTGCACCGGGTCCACCTGAGTGTCGGGTGTGGATACCTCATTGCCGGCTATCGTAGCACTGAAGGTATCGATTTCCTGCTCCGGTACTCCGGGGAACGCAATGTCCGTCAGTGCTCTCGCCAGCTGTTCCATTAATGCAACACTATTATAATACTCGTTCAGATAATCATTTACGTCAGGTATATCCTTAGAAAAGGCAGGACCTTTCATATCCGCCGTAATCACATCCCAATATGGGTGGTCAAAGCATATTTCAACATTATAATTCTCAAAGGGTGGAGCGATATCGATGCCATGCCAAAGTGAGCTTCGCGTACTGTTGTTTTCCTTCCCATCATCCATCCGATCCATCATGCGCTCCATATTCTCCTGCATCTCTCTTTCTGCAATCCTTTGGCGAATCTGGGGAGCCATGGCCCTGACAATTTTCGGTACTGTGCTATCATAACGAATAAACCCTGATGCACTGCCCTCAAATAAAGGCGTCGAATCCTCTTTAATCGAGAAGGATTTAATCTGCCTGCCTTCAAAAATTGTCTTGTTCAGGGACTTGTCCATACACATCAGCCGGTTATCTGTATCAAACATGAATTTTGTGTCAAGCCAGCCGAAATCTATCTGCTGAGTAACCTGAAACTTTTCCTTGAGCTGTCTGTTTTCGTCACGGAACGCAAGATAATTACGAAAATCATCCAGTGTCATTTCGTTCACGGCATTCCCCGGAAGGTCTACCGTGCCGTAGCAGTCATCACAGATATACCGGCCTTCTACCTTCCAGGCCAAAAGTCCTTTCACTACACCGCCACAGATGGCGCAGGGGTCCTTTTTCTTGAATAATCCCATAATTTCATCCTCCGCTTCCTCAGGAAATATTTACCGGTTCCTTTCGAATGATGTGCTTAAACATCTGACATACCGCCTTCAGTTGTCCGTCAAAGCCAATCCATCCAATTCTGCTATACAGCTTGTCAGAAACGAACGTAATCTTCAGTTCCAGCTCCGGCCAGTAGGGATCAGTCGTAGTCAGCTTCAGCTTGAAATAATCAGCACTGTTTTTATCCTTTGCCAGGCTCGCAATACCGGAGAGCAGGGATAATCCACTTTCCAGTGCGGTATCGCCCGGCGTGTCCGCATCATCTACCTTTTTGTTCATACGATACAGTTCGTAGCCGGTGAGCTGGTTAAAGGAAAATACCACCGGGTTGTCCTCATCCTGCAGCTTATTATGAATCAGATAGAAAAATCCCGCTCCCGGGTCTACACCCACCTTGATGTCAGGAATATCCTCATACTTCACATCCCAGCGCAGTCCGTTGTATAGCTCCGCGTTTTTCTGACGGTAAACGAAATGCTCCTGAATAAACTCCGGTGTAGCATTTTGCAATAGCTCCTGACACATGGACACCTGTTTGGAACAATCCTTACAAAGGGTCTGTTTATTGCTGATTTTCACTAAGAATAATCCTTTCACTTCCCCGCCACAGACCGGACAGGCTTCTTTTTTTCCGAACAATCCCATATCTTTCCTCCTGTTGTTTCTTTATTGTTGCTTCTTTATTGTTGTTTCCTTATCGTTTATTTTTTTGTTTATTCAATTATCGAATCCCTCCGCCGCCACCGCCGGAGAAGCCTCCACCGCCGCCAAAGGAGACTTTACCACCGCTTCCGCTGCTGCGGGCAATCTCACGCCGCTGCCGCTCCTGATGATATGTACCGTACATCAGACCATTATAGTACCCTGCATATCCCATACTGCGCTCAAATTGTTCTATCTGAGGCAGCGACTCAGGATACAGCTTTCGAATCTGAGGCACAACCTTGTCAGCAATTCCAAGAAGCAGGGCATAAATCATATAATCCTGCCAGATAACAGTTTCCTGTACACTGCGCTCCTGAATCAGAGAGAAATCCAGCAGAAATCGCTTTAGTCCCAGAATTTCATCTAATTGCCGCTTTCCCTGCCCGGTCAAATCCTTCATTCCGTTACAGATTGCTCCCCTGAAACAGCCGGTACGAACCAGAGTCTGCTTTGCATCCCGTTCACACGAGTCCAGGAAAGCGGACAATGGTTCATAATTGAGCTGACAGTACTGTTCCATTTCTTTGGGCTGCAGCACACCGTCCGCGCCTGCGGCAGCCTCCAGAACTGTGTATAAAGCATCGTCATAACTGTTGTCGCTTCGAGGCGGATGAGACAATCGCAGGCTGACATTTTTTGCATCGGCAGCGTCTGCTGTGGGTTCCAGACACCCCTCACCAATGAGCCGGAGCAGATATGCGCCCAACAGCGCATCCTCTTTGCACAATTCACAGCACAGGCCAAGCTGATAGGTTACGTTCAAATCTCCGTTGTTCGGTGCATCCCGGAAATAGTTCACCTGCTTCATTCGTTTGTCCAGCTTTGCCTTTCGGATTCGAGCGGAAATCACCGCGAACAGCACAATAAACGCTCCAATCAGAGCAATCAGCACAATCACCAGAAGGATATCGCCTAAAGTGGTCTCCTCTCCATAATCGCTGTTCTCGAAAGCCTGCTCCTTCACCGTTTCAAAGCTGTCGTCCACTGTACGAAGGGGAGAGAGAACGCCCTTTTCCAACGCTACCATGACAGTCATGTGCTGACCGCTTTCCAGAGGAGATTCGCTCCATGCGCGGATGACACCATCTCTGAACTGCACCTGTCCGTCAAAACCAAATCCCCAGATGTCACAAACTTCATCGTCCAGAGGCGAACCGTCCTGATTGCAGATGGTCAGCACCACATCGGTAGGGAAAAAGCTCATTTCATCCACAAACCGATAATTGAAACCGTCTGCATCAGAATAACTGCTCACAAGGTCATGAAGCACATATTCAATGGTATAACAGTTTTCCCCGTATTCGCTGACGCCCCAGCACAATTCTACGCCCGCTTCCGTCTTCAGGATACCGCATCTGTCTGCCTTTTCTTCAAGGGATTCGTTTACATTCCAATCCTCTGCCAAAGTGTATGTACCATTCTTATCTGTGACAGAAAAATCTGTGATGGTCAGATAACCGCTGTCGCGACAGCCGAGATAGAATTCTGTCCCCTCGTCAGTTTCCGTATGCCATGTCTGGGTGATGCAGGCAGAACCGTCCGGCCTCAGAGCCACCTCAATCTCCATCTCCGGCACGTGATTGGCTGCTGATACCGCAGAACTGTACAATGCCGCACAGAAACAGCCTGTCAAAAGAATCGCAGTTTCTTTTTTCATACTCTTTTTCATATGTTTGTTTATCTCATATTGGGCATATCCGTCTTTTCTTCTTCTGTTTCCAGATACTCTCTCTGGCGGAAGCCAAGTACACCGCCAATCAGAGCCGTAGGAAACATCCGGAGTTCACGGTTTAATTTAGTCACGCTGTCGTTGTAAATAAGGCGGCTGGTACGCACCATTTTTTCATAAGTATCCACAGCATTCATGCACTTGGCATAATTTTCGTTGGCCTTCAGTTCCGGGTACTGCTCTGCCACCATGGAAATACGGCCGAGAGCCTCTGAAATAACACCCTCCTGCTTCAGGACATCCTCCGGTGTGGAAGTGGCAGTAATGACACTGCGGCGAGACTTGATTGTCTCAATCAGAGTCTGAGACTCATGGGCTGCATACCCTTTTGTCAAATCCAACAACGTAGTCAGTGCATCAAAACGGGATGATAACTGCACGCCAATCTGGCTCATGGCATTATTGATATTTTCGTCCATACCGACCAGTTTTCGCTGGACAGAAATAGTCCATATAATCAAAAATGCTATGATAGCACCAATGATAATATATCCCATAAATTGCTTCCTTTCTTAATCTACAAAGGGGCAGATACGGTACTCCGCATCTGCCCCCAATCTTCTCTTCCTTATTCAGTAATCCAGGGAGTACCATCTTTCCTCTCAAACTTGCCGGTGCAGACCTTTATAATGTCAATCAGCCAACCAATACCCAAACAGCCGCCGGTCAACAGCCAGATGATGCCTGTTCCTGTCTTACCTGCCATAAAACGATGAACACCTAAACCACCTAAAAAGAATGTAATCAAGATTGCTTTTGTTTTACTCATAAATCATCCCTCCGTCATTTGAATTTAGTCATTTGTATTTATCTGTCTGACTTGTTCATATTGTAAGCTTTCACGGCACCAAACGGAGGGCTGTTGCATGAATCGTACCAAAAATGTATTGAATCGACAGCAGGTTCAGTCTTAAAGAGACAAACGTAGAATAAATTTCCCATTTTCCACTAAGAAGGTATAGATGCCGCCGTATCGCTGCACAATAGCGCATATGCTCTGCGCACCGATTCCATGCCCCTTCCGGTCGGACACAGGAATTCCTTTTTCAAAGCGAACCGGTTTGTCACAGGGATTTGTCACCTGCAGAAAAAGCTTACTATTCCTTTCATAAAGCTGCACGTCAATGGTACAGGCTTTTCCCTCGACGACAAGCGACTGACAGGCATGAAGCGCATTTTCCAGCGCATTGGAGAGAAGAACACACAAATCGTTGTCTGAAACCATGGTAAATGCGGGAAGTGCTCCCTGAACATTCATGCCAATGCCATCTTTTTCTGCCCGCCCGGCAAAGGAGGAGAGAATGAGATTTGCTGTTTCGTTTTCGCAATAGCACTGCACCTTCTGCGCCTCAATCTCCTCGCAGATTCCGGATATATAGGTCTGGGCCTGTTCCTTCTGACCGTTTTCAATGCAGGCGGACAGATATTGCAGATGATGGCGCATATCATGACGATACCTCCGGGTCAGGGCCTGGGATTCCCGCAAAGCATTGATTTCCCGGACGGCCTGATTCAACTGGAGGTCGAGACCTTTTTGTATCTGCTGGAGCTGGCTGTGCGTACGTTCTTTCGCAGAATTGTACAACAGAAACACCAGATATGCCACACAGCAGACAAAGGGCATGAACTCCACCACAACAGGATTGCCGCTGAAAAGAAGATTCGTATATACCCGTGTAAAATAATCAAAGGCATAATACAGTGCAGGAATCACACCAAACTGGCATTGGGTTTTCGCCGGATATCCTGACAACTGCCTGACAACGGGAGTAGCGAAACGCAGTAAAATCAGAAGCAGCGGCAATGTGATAACTAACTCAAACATGTCCTGCATCACTTCCCCGCCGGATAACATTGCCACTGCCAACAGTGCAATCCAACGCCGCAGTTCGCAGCACAGATAAGCCGACAGGATGGAGAAAAAAGGCCACAAGAGTTTCCCGGTCAGGAAATAAAGCACCAACAGCAGCGGAAGATGAACAACGAGAGGATAAATTTTCCGCAGGAACTCAGGGTCCCAAAGAAAATACACCCAGCTCTGCAGCAGCGGAATCAGTGCCATACTACATAAAAAAATGCGGCGGTTCTTTCGGGTATCTGCAGCATTGCAGAATGATGCGGACAATATACTTCCGAAGAGGCTCACCGAAATATCGTTCAAAAGAGAAATTAAAAAACTCATATCGTTACCTGCCTGTTCTGAAACGCATATTCCAGGAATGCGTTTTTCACCTCATTGTACTTTCCCCGGGGAATCGGTATTTCTGCCAGACAGGACATAATAATGGCACGATAGGAAATGTTTTGCACGAATTCCAGATTCACCAGGTAGGAGCGGTGAGGGCGCAGAAATTTGCCATCGGGCTCAAGTTGTTTACACAAATCATCCAGACTCCCGATACTTTCCAAGACTTTTCCTGTGCTCAGGTGAATCATCAGGGTTCGATGAATCACCTCGCAGTATTCCAATTGCCTTAATTCAATGCGGGTGATTCCGCCTTTACACCGCAGAATCAGGCTGTTGGTCTGCTCTTTTTCACACTGAGAAAGAACAGAGTCCATCAGCCGAAAAAAACTCTCCTCCCAGATGGGTTTGAGTTGGTAATAATAGGCGTTTACCATGTAGGACTGTACCGCAAACTCAGAAGATGAAGTCAAAAAAATAATTTTGACGTTACTGTCATAATTTCGGATTTCTGCTGCTGCATCAATTCCGTTTTCGCCCGGCATCAACACATCCAGAAACAGGATATCATACCGGACGCCCCGTTCGATTTCTGCCAATAAATTCAACGGACTATTGAAAATCACATAGTCGACTTCACAATTACGCCCCACGCGGTATCGGTCAAGAAGTACACGAAGCTCATTCAGCACGGAAATGTCATCGTCGCAAAATGCTATTTTTACCATGTCGATTCACACCTCGCTCTTTTGTCTATCAACTGAACATTTTTTTTAATTTTATATTATTTCTGTTTCAGTCTCAACCACGGATATCATTTTTTCTCTATTTCCTGTTGGTCAAGAAGATTTTCCACATGTGCCAACTGCTTCCGCAGGCTCGCCAGTTCCCTGCGCAGCTGCGCCTGTATGTCTTCTTCCGGTGTTTCTCTCTCTTCGCCCGCCTGACTTTCGCTGACTTCGCTGATGGCGTTGACCACAATGCCCACCACCACGTTCATGATTAAAAAGGAGGTACACAGCACAAATGGCACAAAATAGAGCCACGCCCAGGAAAACACCTCCATGACCGGTCGCGAGATGCCCATAGACCAGCTCTCCAGCGTCATCACCTGGAACAGGGTGTAGAAGCTCTTGCCAATGGAGCCGAACCAATCCGGGAACTGAGAGCCAAACAGCGTGGTTCCCATAATGGAAAAAATATAATATACCAGCAATAACAGCATTCCGCTCCAGCAGATGCCGGGAATTGAGCTTCCGATGGCATCAACGATAATCCGCAGATTTTTCAGGCTCGATACCATTCGAAAAGCCCGGAGGCTTTTAAGCGCCTTCAGCGAACGCAGTACCCGGAAGATGCGGAAGATACGAAAGACGGAGAAAAAGCTGAACTCGGAGAAAAGAGAGAGGATTACCACCGCCAGATCAAACAGATTCCAACCGCTCCGGAAAAACTGAAGCCGGTAAACGACAAACTTTATCAGCAGTTCTGCAATAAAAATCCATAAGCAGGCGGTATCTAAAATCGTCAGCACCTGCCGTATGCCGGCAGGGAGATGCCGGGCGGTCAGGATACCCATGATTGCCGCGTTCAGGACGATTACAGCCAGAATGAAGTTCTGAAACAAATGACCTTCCACAAATTTTTTTGCTTTTTCCATGGTCTTAGTTGCTCCTTTCACCATATTGTATTTTCAGAATAAGAGGCACAGACATTTGTATTGCAGCAGTCTGTGCCTCATCAACACTATTTGATTCTCATGCCGGACTTGCGGATTAAGCCTTGCTGAAAAAGCTGGTGATGTCAAAGCCCGTGGGCATGGGGATGGTAAACATATAGATAGTGGCAAGCAGGAATGCTACCAGAGAGATAACCACGACGACCTGCTTGTTCCTGGTATTGTTAAAGCTGCTGACAATACCCAAGAGGAACAGGACCACACTGTAGATTACCGTGACCAGGCCATAGGCATCGCCGTTGGCATTGGCTTCCTTACCAATCTCCAAGGCTTCCTGCGACTGAGCCAGCAGTTCGTTGGCTGTTTCAAAATACCCGGC
>JBJEJG010000160.1:0-9896 GCA_051877795.1 Acetatifactor sp. | reverse complement strand
ATATTGTTGAAATGCAGGAAGATACAGACAGGTGGCATTATATGAATCTTCTTTCTTCCTATAATTCCGAATTGGAAAGACGGGTCAGGGAAAAGACAGAGCATATTAAGAATATTCAGTCACAGGTGCTTCTTGGAATGGCAAATATGGTGGAAAACAGAGATGGAAGCACGGGTGGACATATTAAGCGTACAAGTGATGTGATTCGAATTTTAGTGGAAACAATACAGGAAAAAAAGTTGCTTCCTTTGGAGGAGACATTTTGTGAAGATATTATAAAAGCTGCTCCTATGCATGATTTGGGAAAAATTGGTATAGACGATATAATCTTGAAAAAGCCGGGAAGGTTGACAGAAGAAGAGTTTGCCATTATGCAGACCCATTCCCAAAAAAGTGCTCTGCTGGTGGAAGGTATTTTAAAGGGAGTGGAAGAGGAACATTTTGTCAGAGTGGCAGTTAATGTGGCAAAATATCATCATGAAAAATGGAATGGTACCGGCTACCCGGAGCATTTAAAGGGGGAGGAAATCCCGTTAGAAGCCAGAATCATGGCGATTGCAGATGTCTATGATGCATTGGTAAGCAAACGCTGCTATAAGGAAGCCATGAGCTTTGAAGAAGCCTTTGAGGTTATGGAAGAGTCCATGGGGAGTCATTTTGACCCGGAGCTGGAACAGGTATTTCTTCTTAGCAGAGAGCGATTAGAGCGATATTACAGAGTGGCTATGAGTAATCAATAGTCCAAAGGTAAAATGGGGCTTTTACGATTTTTGAAAGGACCTTTTTTTGCTGGTAAAAACTGAACATGACTGGGGTGTGTATGACAGTAAATCAAATAAAGGAGGTTCCCATACATTCCGGGTTTAAAAGTATTAGGTAAATAACATAAATTCAAGGCTTCCAGGTTGCGCCTGGGAGTCTTTTGTTATAGAATTGCAGTTGAATTGCATTTATAAGTACGGATTATTGAACACTAACTGTGATTTATTATAGATGAGCAATAGATAAATGAATATTCCTGTTTGCCGGACAATAGAAACATGGAGACAGTATTCAGATATGGAGAATGTCACCTGCAGATTATGAAAAAAGTCTTTCGGCAGAAAGCATCGGGGGAATCGGTGTGTCGAAACTGGGTAATATCAAAAATCCTCTGTTGCGGGAAACAGCAGAATATGTGAAAGAAAAACGAGTGGCTGCGTACCAGGAAAATATGCTGGAGGATTTGCTGGGGGATATAAAAGCATATGCCGTTGAATGTGATAAAAGATTTCATGCCTGAATTCTTTTTACGTCCCCGTGGTGCAGTTCCTTATGTGATTTTTGTATTGACAGGCGCGGCAAAACAAGATACAATAATATTGTTCAAAAACGAACAGTTCTGCAGCGCACTTTTGGAGAGGTTATGAATAGTATACTTGAAAATTTATATACAAACCGGGAACTGCATTCTGTGCTTTTTGACTCGATTTGTACAAAATACAGGCTGACCCACACGGAAATGCTGGTATTGCTGTTTCTGAGAGAAAATGTCCCCTGCGACACGGCAACGGATATTGTGGAGAAGCTGAAGATTACAAAATCACATGTGTCTGCTTCGGTTCGTGACCTGGAGGAGCGGGGGTATCTGAAAGGTAATTACGAGGGACATAATCGAAGAACAATTCATTTGCAGTTGTGCGACAATGCATCGGAAATTGTCAGAGCGGGAGAAACGGCGCAGAATGAATTCCTTTCTATTTTATGTCAGGGCTTCTCAGAAGAGGAAAAAAGCAGGCTGCAGAGTTATGTACAAAGGATGACGGAAAATGCCAACAGGTATTTAAACGGTCAAAATGACAGAGGAGAAAAGCAGACATAAACATTGCAGAGTTAAGCCGGAGGTTTCCTAAATGAATCAAAAGTTAAAAGAAAAAATTCAGGAATCGTTGTCCGCAGTATTGCCGATTACCGGCATTGTGCTTTTGCTGAGCATTTTCTTGGTTCCGCTGGATGTGGGAAGTGTCATGCTGTTTCTGGTCGGCGCTGTCATGCTGATTTTCGGAATGGGCATGTTCCAGCTGGGCGCGGAAATGGCCATGAGCCCGCTGGGTGAAGGCATTGGCGGACATCTTTCAAAATCAAAAAATCTCTTTTTACTTATCGCTGTCAGCTTCCTGATGGGGGTATTGATTACCATTGCCGAGCCGGATTTGCAGGTGCTTTCCAATCAGGTTCCTTCCATACCGAACAGTACGATTATCTGGACGGTTGCCGTTGGCGTCGGTCTGTTTCTGGCGACGGCAGTACTTCGAATCATTCTGAAGATCGATTTGTCCCTCCTGCTTATGATTTTATATGTGGGTCTTCTGGCCTTTTCCTTTTTTGTGCCGGATAACTTTCTGGCAGTTGCTTTCGATTCCGGCGGCGTGACGACGGGTCCTATGACAGTTCCCTTTATTATGGCTATGGGCGTCGGCCTTTCTTCCATGCGTGGTGATAAAGATGCGACCAGCGACAGCTTCGGTCTGGTGGCATTGTCCAGTGTGGGTCCCATTTTGGCTGTCATGCTTCTCGGCTGCTTTTATGCGCCGAAAGAGGCTTCACAGGCGACAACGGAAATTACGGCTGTTGCCACCATGCGGGATGTAATGCGTGAATTTGCAACGAAGCTTCCCGGCTATGCGAAAGAGGTGTTCATATCGCTGCTTCCGATTATTGCTGTTTTCGTGCTGTTTCAGCTTCTGAGCCGCAAATATCAAAAAAGGCAACGGATGCGTATTATCGTTGGTTTTGCGTATACCTATATCGGACTGGTGCTGTTTCTTTGCGGCGTTAATGTGGGTTTTGCGCCGGTGGGTACGCTGCTTGGCAGAGAACTGTCCGCCACAAATCAGAAGTGGCTGCTGGTTCCCATTGGCATGTTGATTGGATATTTCATTGTAAAGGCAGAGCCTGCCATTCAGATTCTGAATCGTCAGGTGCAGGCGGTAACAAACGGAACCGTCTCAGCAAGTTCAATGAACCGATGTCTTTCCATCGGTGTTGCTGTCAGTATCGGTCTGGCGGTTCTTCGTATTTTTACCGGAATTCCGATTCAGTGGATTATTATTCCGGGCTACATAATTGCATTGATTCTTTCCAGGTTTGTACCCAGAATCTTTGTGGGTATCGCTTTTGACTCCGGCGGTGTGGCCAGCGGCCCGATGACCTCCACATTTCTTCTGCCGCTCTGTATCGGTGCCTGTGAAGCAGTTGGCGGAAATATCATGACGGACGCTTTCGGCGTGGTTGCATTGGTTGCCCTGACGCCGCTGATTGCCATTCAGATTATGGGAGTACAGTATCGTCTGAAGATGAACAGACAGCTGAAGATAACCAAGCCGGAGAATATGATACCGGAAGATAGTGATGTCATTATCGAATTTGAGGAGAAGTAAGCAGATGAACCAGAATGAAAAGCGTAATCCCTTTTGTACATTAATTTTAATAACCACGCCGAAGCTTGCCAAAAAGGCTGCTGCGATGTTTCAAAAAGGCGCTGTTCCGGTGCAGTACGAGTGGAACGCGGTGGGAACCGCATCCAGTGAAATGATTGATGTTCTGGGACTGGGAAGCCCTGACAAACATGTGTTAATCAGCATTTTACCGAAAATATTTGCGGATGAAATGCTCAGGAAGCTGAAAAAAGAGTTGAAGCTGGGGACGATAAACAGCGGTATTGCCTTTACATTGCCACTGTCAGGAGCCAACAATCTGGTGGTTAAAATGCTGGAACAATTAGGCAATAAGGAATCGGAAGAGGCAGAGAGAAAGGATATGATAAGGATGGCAGATACAAAATATTCATTGATTGCAGCGGTCATTAACCAGGGCTACAGCGAAAATGTTATGGAGGCGGCGAGAACTGCGGGGGCAGGCGGTGGTACGGTGGTCCCGAGTCGGCGTATCGGAAATGATCAGGCTGTGGGCTTCTGGGGTTTAAGCATTCAGAGTGAAAAGGACATGGTTTTTATTGTGGCGGAGAATGAAAATAAGCTGAAAATCATGCAGGCAATCGGAGAAAAGTGCGGAATGCACAGCGAAGCAAAAGGCATTGTCGTCTCTATACCGATTGACAATGTGATTGGTTTTGAAAATGCGGAATGGTAAGAGGCAGCAGGGCTTCCCGGGAAACCGGGAAGCTTTTTTTGTTTATAAAAATTTTTGTGTCTGGATAGATGTATATCATTGACTGAATGGTCAATAAGATATATTATTGACTATGCGGTCAAAAAAGTTGGGAGGAATCAGTTTGAGAAAAGAAGAAAAGACAGAAATGACAAAAGCGAAGATTTTCAGCTTGGCGATAAAGGAATTCGGAACAAACGGATATGCGGCAGGAACGATAAACGGCATCTGTAAGGCCGGCATCAATAAAGGTCTGATATATCATAATTTCAAAGATAAGGATGAACTTTATCTGGAATGTGTGAAGAAAAGCTGCAAAGAACTTATGGATTTTGTCAGGGAGCATCAGGCGACAGAAGGCTTCGTAGAGTACATGAGTGCACGCAGAGAGTTCTTTCGGGAACGGGAGGCGGAAGCTTATATTTTTCTGGAAGCCAGAACACATCCGCCATATCATCTGAGAAAGCAGATCAGAGAGATATTTGTGGAATTTGATGAAATGAACAAAGAAATCTTTGAGCGGGAGATTTCGCATTACGAGCTTAGAAAAAGTGTATCAAAAGAGGAAGCACTGAATTATTTTCTGCAGCTGCAGAAAATATATAATATAAGTTTTTCCGCCGGACGAAACGAAGAACTTTCACCGCATGAACAGTTAAGCCTTCATGAATTAAACATACATAAGATATTTAATTTGATGCTCTATGGTATCGCAAAAGGAGGAAATGAAGAATGACAATGAAAATTTTATATTGGTTGATTACGTTGTTGATTGCTTTCCTGGCGGGGAAAGCTGTCAGTAAAATGAAACTGCCTGCGATACTGGGGTGGTTGATTGCGGGAATGCTGCTGGGCCCCAATGCGTTGGGACTTCTTCCGCAGGAGGTCATGGATGCCGCCTGGTATAAGGCAATTATCATGTGGATGCAGTGTGCATTCGGACTGATGCTGGGGACTGAACTTGTGTGGAAAAGAATAAAAGGCTATGGAAAAGCATTGATGGTGACAACCTTGACACAGTCGCTCGGCACCTTTGCATTTGTGTCTCTTGTATTTGGAATCGTCTTTCAATGTATGGGACTGCCGGTTTATCTGGCGTTCGCTTTTGGCGGAATCGCTCTGGCAACGGCACCGGCACCGGCTTTGTCCATCGTCAGTGAATTTCATACGAGGGGGCCGGTCACGGAAACTCTGCTGCCCATGGCGGTGTTGGATGACATTGTGGGAATTGCGGTCTTTTTTACGGTGAATGCTTTTGTGGCGAGAACAGTGTCCGGAGGCAGCGTGTCTCTGCTCATGATTCCTGTTATGATTGTGCTGCCCATTGTTGTGGGGGCTGTCATAGGGCTGCTTGCCGGTCTGCTGTTAAGAAGAGTAAACGGAAAGAGCATGACATTGTTGCTACTGATTGCGGGTATCACTGTGACAACTGTGACAGGCTGCTGGCTGAACACAAGGGTATTTACCAATATTACGCTGAATTATATGCTGCTGGGGGTAGCGTTTTCTGCAGCCTTTTCCAATATGCTCCCGGAGGAAAGGCTGGCTGAGGTGACAAAGGGTTTTCAGCCGATTCTGGGAATCTGCCTGCTGGGAGCAATCGTAGACCTTGGAGCGCCCCTGGATTATCACCTGATTCTCGGCGCGGGTTTATATACATTTCTGTATATTGCTGCAAGGGCCTGCGGCAAATATTTTGGTGCAAGATTTGGTGCAAAATGGATGAAAATGCCGGAAACGGTTCAGAAATATCTTGGCTTTACGCTGCTGCCGCATTCGGGAGTTTCGCTGGTGTTCACCGGAATTATCTGCGCAACCCTGGAGGGCGGCGGTGAATCGGAGTTAGGTATCATTGTGAAGGGAACCATTGCAGCAGCGGCTGTCATCAATGAGATTATCGCTGTCATCATGGCAAAGAAAGGGTTTGAACTGGCAGGAGAAATTTCTTAAAACCTTTGAAACTTTTTTTAAACGGCATGAGTCTAATAGATAGAAAGGCTTAAGGAGGTGAAAAGCCTTGCTGATTTTTTCCGGAAAAAAAGGCAGAACCAACAGAGAACAAATAGAAGAAATTATATTGGAAAAGTACAATCAATATTATCGTCTGGCTTACAGCTATGTGCATAATGAGGCAGACGCCGGTGATATTGTGCAAAACGGGGCATATAAGGCGCTGAGAAGCTGCGATACCTTAAAAAACCCTGAATATGCGGAAACGTGGGTATATCGGATTATGCTGAATGAAACCTTCAGCTTTTTGAAACAGTCCAAAGTGCTTTCCTATGACGCATTATGTGAGGAACAGGGGAAAGAGGGAGAAGCCAGGGAAGATGTCTATGAAAATGTGGACTTAAAAAAGGCCCTGGATGCTCTTCCGATGAGAGATAAAGCCATTATTATCATGAAATATTTTGAGGATAAAAAGCTGGAAGAGATTGCAGATATTCTGGATGACAATGTCAGTACAATTAAAAGCCGGCTGTATCGCAGTATGAAGAAGCTGCGGGTCATGCTTTCGGATGAGCAACTATAGTAAAGTGCGCAAAGCGGGGTAGGTGATAGAATGGAAAGAAATTTTTCTAAAATGGAGCAGCCTGATGAGTGGGCGGCAGAGGCATTGCGGGATTTGAAAACAGAATATTGTAAGCCCGAAATGTCAGAAGAGCAACTGGACAAATTGAAATTGAAAATACAGGAGGCAAATATGGCAAACAGAAAAGAGCGCAGAAAAAAGAGGGTGGCCGGACTTGTGGCGGCTGCTGCGGCATTGGTAGCAGTCTTTGTGATTTTACCGAACACCTCTGCTTCTGTTGCACATGCGATGGAGCAGATTCCGGTTCTCGGTGCACTGGTAAAGAGTGTCACATTCCGGGATTACCGGTATGAATCGGAGCGGCATAATGCCGATATCGAGGTTCCCGAGATTCAGGTGGAGGAGCCTGTGGGAGAATCTACGCAGAACAGCGAAGTGCAGGAAAAGCTGGAGAAGACCACAGAGGAAATCAACGCGGAAATCCGGAAAATTACCGATGAGCTGGTAGCGGAATTCGAAAAGAATGCGCAGGATGAGATGGGTTATCAGGATATCATGGTAAAAAGCGAAGTACTGGCAACCACGCAGGATTATTTCACCTTGAAGCTGATTTGCTATCAGGGAGCAGGCAGCGGCTATGAGTGGAACTACTACTATACGATTGATTTGAACACCGGAGAGCGTCTTCAGTTAAAGGATATTTTCGTGGAGGGTGCGGACTATATTACACCCATCAGCGAGAATATCAAGGAGCAGATGCAGGCGCAGATGGATGCGGATGAGTCGGTTTATTACTGGCTGCACGATGAGATAGAGGATTGGAATTTCAAGAGTATTACGGATGAAACCTCTTTCTATCTGAATGAAAAGGACAATGTGGTAATCGGCTTCAATGAGGGGGATGTGGCTCCTATGTATATGGGAACCGTTGAGTTTGAGATTCCCGCAGAGGTATTGAGCAGTATCAGAAAGTAAAAGCCTTCTAATCAAATATTGCATTGAATCATAAATAATTGCATTTCTTCCCGGATGCGAAAGTGGTAAAATATACGCGTGTGGCAGACCGGCGATGCCGAAGCGGCATTTGGTTTGTCAGCATGGAATTCTTTAACGCATCTTGGAAGGAGTGCTTTTATTATGAAGTTTGAACCGAAAACCCTGGATTTTGAATTGAGTCCCTACACCGGCCTGACAAGGGAAAGCTGGCTGGAGGCGGGTACATATATGCTGGAGGGAATTTTTCAAAACATTGATGATTTTGAAAAACCGGTGGTAATGCCCAGAAAGGAGACGGAAATCACGTATCCTCACCTGAAGGCATCTCCGGAAACGCAGAAGACCCAGCGGACAGCTGAGGTGTTTGAGGGACTGACCCGCTCTTTCTTTATCGCAGCACCCATGATACAGAATATACCGGACTTAAAGGTCTGCGGGTATTCCATGGCAGAATATTACAAAAACCAGGTGCTCCGCGTCTGCACCAAAGGGGACGAACTCTATGTGGGCACTTATGCCGACCAGCAGGACATCACCGGACATGAGAATCCCTTCCGGGCCTTTCAGCAGACAGTGGAAACCTGTGCCCTTGTTATTTGCCTCTGGGTCAGCAAACAGCAGATTTGGGACACCTATACCAGAGCAGAGAAGGATGTCATTGCGGAATTTCTGGAGTCTTATGCACATGAAAATACCGTGCCTCAGAACTGGCGTCTGTTTAATATGCTCGACATGGCTTTCTTACATATGGAGGGGTACCCTATCCAGAAAGACGTTATGCGTGACCATGCACAGGCAATTCTGAATTACTATGCCGGGGATGGCTGGTACAGGGACGGGCACTCTTTTGATTACTACTCCTGTTGGGCCTTTAATGTGTATGCGCCTATCTGGAATCTTTGGTACGGTTATGAAAATGAGCCTTATCTGGCAAAGAGGTTTGAGGAACAGTCCAATAAGCTTATGGAGACTTATGGTGATTTCTTTGACCGGGAGGGCTGGACGAATATGTGGGGCCGCAGCAATATTTACCGCAATGCGGCAACCAGTGCCTTTGACGGCAATATGCTGCTTCGCGACAGCAAGGCCAATCCCGGGCTGGCAAGAAGAATCTCCTCCGGTTCGCTGATGCAGTTTCTGGGACGTGAGGATTTCCTGTATAAAGGGGTACCGACACTGGGCTTTTACGGACAGTTCTCACCTCTGGTACAGGGCTATTCCTGTGCGGAGTCGCCCTTCTGGCTGGGCAAGGCGTTTTTGTGCCTGCATCTGCCCGCAGACCATCCTTTCTGGACGGCGAAGGAAAATAACGGCACCTGGGATACGCTGGAAAAGAATCAGGTCAAGGTGACAACTCTGGATGGCCCGGCGCTCTGCTTCTCCAACCATGAGGCGAACGGCGAGACAATTCTGCGCACCGGTAAGGTGGTGAAGCAGCCCGGAGATGAGCATGGCATGTGGAATTATTCCAAGCTCTGCTACAACACGAAATATCCCTGGGAATCGGCGCCTGCGCCCGACGTGGAGGCTCAGCAGTACGTTTTAAAGGACATTACCACAGGAGAACTTACCAAGGCGAATGTAACCTTCTGGCACGGACAGAAGGAGGAGGTGCTCTACCGCAGACAGTTTTTCAACTATCGTCTGGAAACGGAATGTCATTGGATTCAGGCCATCAATCTGGCAGACTTTACAGTGCCTTACGGAGTTATCCGCATGGATAAGCTGCGCCTGCACAGATGTCCCGTTTCCCTGACGCTTGGCTCCTACGGTTTCCCGGACAACGGAACGGAAATCACGGAAAAGACCTGTGGGGAGGCAAAGGCAATCATTCTGAAGGGTAAGGATGCCATTGGCAGAGAGAAGCAGATGGCGATGACGATTTATGATGGATGGAAGGATTTAAAGGTGCTTCACAGCACCGGAACAAACCCTGATTCCGAAAAATCCATTATCATTTATGCGGAAACTGACAGGCAGAAGCAGTATGGCTACGAGCCCTATATCCTGATTTCCCAGGTGATTACAAAAGAAAGTGTGGAGGATTTCGCGGAAAACGAGCTGTTCCCCATTGAGAGCGTTACCTATACCGACCCGGAGAAGTGCGGCGGTTATGGCCCTGTGACAGTAAGGTTAAAAGACGGAACGGAAAGACATATTGAGTTTAAGGGCATCGAAGGAAGGATGATGCTGTAGGCGGATGGAAACAGGCTCCCTG